>CAMSSU010000015.1 GCA_947063485.1 uncultured Clostridia bacterium
AGCAAATATTAAAATTCCATAATTTTCCAATACTGCATTTTTCAGGAGAAAATTATGGAAACCCTTTATTCAAAAATTGTTGCTCAAAATACCCTGAAGCTTCGCAAAGAAGCTGGCCTCTCTCAATTTGCTCTTGCCATCGAAGCCGGCATCGATCCCAAAACGCTTAACGCCATCGAACACGCCAATGCCAATTTGGAGTTAAGCACCCTTGAGAAAATCTCAAAAGCGCTGGGCATTTCTGTGGAGCTCCTTTTTGATGGGCTCGAAGATCCGCTCTCCAAGTTGGATTCGCTGATTTGCCTCCTATCTGAAAATTGCGAATAAGTAGCAGAGCCTTCGCCGCGCTTCTTAGTTCCCGCGCGGTTTCCTCAGCGCAATTTATTTGCTCTGCGAAATAGCTCTCTGCAAATTTGGCAGCACTTCTAAATCAAACGATCTAGTGTTTGATCAAATGAACCGAAAACAGGGGCCGCTTTTCTAATTTGATTTACCCATCTGAACATGCCGTTTGCGGCGCGCAAACTTCCTCGCCTTTTTTCACAAGGCGAAAGCCGAATGATTCTCTCTTCTATTTCTGTGAGCAGTCTGTCAGAAGCTCTATCAGCGCATCTAGTCCCGGCGACGCCTTCTTCTTTCCCTCAAAGAACCGCGCAATGGGAATGCCAAGCGCACCTGCAATTTTTTCCAAAGTGCCCAGCTTCAACTTGCTGGCGGCGTGTTCCGCGGCATGAAGTGTCTTGAGCGCAATATCAGCTTCTGTCGCCAGCTTCAGCTGTGAGAGACCGATTTCCTTGCGGAACTTCAAAATAGTCTGAGCGACGGTTCGATTCATTGTTTCCATAATCCCCTCCTAGCAAAGCCTTATGAGAAAATTATGAAACAATTAGACATAACTATATAGTTACAAAAATGCAACCAAATTAGAACCACATTTTACGAATAGAGAAACCGCGGTTCCTCCAGCCATTTATGGGGCATCACATGCTAAAAGCAGCAGGAGCCAGGCCAGCAAAACCTTCAAATAAAAAGAAGAGAGCCTTTGCTCTCTTCTTTACTTATTTTTTAAAATCTGCGCCGGCGCCGGCGATAAACCGAGCCGACTTTTTTCCTTCTGGAACGCGAGTAACGCATTCTGCGGCTTCTCTTTGCTCCCAGCGTGCGCACAATCAGGAAAACAATCAGCGCAATAGGGATGAGCAGCCAAAGCCAAACATATTTGCTGATTTTGCGCACGCCCGTGCTGGGATCATCCAAATCCACCGTCCCGACCTTATTCGCATTGGCATTTTCGACGAGCTTCTGATATTCTTCATTGCTCATCATATCCTCTGCCGCAGCCAAATCGCCTGAAAAGATCGTCTGCTCCCCGTTTGCGATTACCACTTTGCCGACGATATCTCCCATGAGCACAGGCGCTGCCAGAGCCTCGTTCGGCGTAATCTGCACGGTAATTTGAGCGCGATCCACATCGTTTTTCAAAACAATCGCGCCATTTGCGCCCGTCCCAGCCGGAACGCATTTGAGCTTCATGGGCACGCCATCTACCACCGGCGCATTTGCCACATCGATTTGCAGCTTTTCCGCCGCCAGCTCATCCAGCGGCACTTTGGAAAACTCATTAAAGCCATATTCAAAGAGTGAACGGACGATCGTCCATCTCTTTGCGCCCTGATCTGAGCTGTCTCCGAACACCAGCGCGATCAGATGCCTTCCGTCTTTCTGCGCCGTCGCGATGACGCATCCGCCTGCGTTGGCTGTAGAGCCTGTTTTTAGCCCCGTCGTGTACTCATATTCAAAGTTGGTATACGGCGGCGTATTGGGATCTTTGTTCTCCGGCGTATAGATCAGCCGGTTGGTGTTTTCCAGATTGAAGTTGGTCGTCTTGTCAACAGTGGTGGCGTTGTATGTTTTGCTGCTTGCGATCTTCATGATCGTCTCATTGCCTGCGGCATACTGCGCCAATTTTGCCATATCGCGCACAGTGGTCTGGTGCCCGTCCCAATCCAGCCCCGAAACTGTAACGAAGTTTGTGCTCGCCATGCCCAGCTCCGCCGCTTTCTGATTCATCAGAATAGCGAACTGATCCGTCGAGCCCGCGACCTTCACCGCCAGCGCCACTGCCGCATCATTGCCTGAACTTAGGAACATGCCATAGAGCAAGGTCTCCACGGTTACCGTCTGCCCGGGCTTTAAGCCCATCAGCGAGCCGGAAACCGAAACCTCCGCCCCGACGGTAACTTCATCCGCCAGCTGCACATGATCCAGCGCAACCAGCGCCGTCATGATCTTGGTCGTGCTGGCAGGGGCGATCCTGGCATCCGGGTTCTTCTCATAGAGCACGGCCCCGGTATCCTGATCTACCAGCATAATGGCATTGGCCGTCATTTCAGCTTCATCGATGCCTGCCGCAAAGACCCAGTATACCGTGGTGAAAACCATTATAAACGCAAGAAACGCGACAAATATTTTAAAAAGCAAATTACGCTTCAACAGCATAACCTCCTTGGGCACTTCAAAATACACATAAGGCTAGTATATCATAGCCCCCGTTATTTTGGAACAAAAAAAACCTCCTTTTGTCGAGTATTCACAATTTCACAATATTTTTAGGCATTTTTGCCAGTTTCCCGGAACTCCGGCAGGCCCTCATATTCCAGGAAGTTGTCCTTGTCTTTCCAGAGCCGCTCGATGTCGTAGAACTCCCGCTCCTCCCTATGGAAGAGATGCACCAGCAGATCGCCGAAATCCACGACAATCCACCTGCCCTGCCGATAGCCTTCCATGCGCTTTTTAAAAATGCCGTTTTTGGCCATATACTGCTCTGCCTCATCTGCCAGCATGCGCAGCTGCGCCGGCGAGCGCCCGCTGCATACGACGAACGTCTCGGCCAGAATCGTCTGCCGTGAAACATCCAGCAGCACGATCTTCTCCGCCTTTTTCGCATCCAGCAGCTCTGCCAGCCCCATGGTTACCTGATCAAAATTTGCCATTTTGTTCTCTCCTTTTTTCTATCACCCACTGATAAGCGGCGGCGGTATCCGGGTGCACTTCCCCGCCCCTCGCCTGCAAATAGGCCAGTTCATGCGCCAGAGCCTGTTCCAGCGCATGCTCCAGGCCAAAATCCAGCGCCTGCCGCAGCTGCTCCACTCCGTCAAACTCCCGGTTCTCCTCCAGCAGATCGGATAAATAGACGATCTCCTCCAGCCGGCTCATGCCCCGCGCGCCTGTGGTATGGTGCGCAATGGCCGCAAGCACCTGTGCATCGCAGATGCCCAGCTCCCGCTCGGCCAGCTTCGCCCCCACCGGCCCGTGCAGTAAATTGGGCTGTGCCTCATAGGCATGGCAGAGCGGAATGCCAAACTCCCTGGCGTAGGCCAGCATTTGTTCATCCGAGGTGTACTTGGCATAATCGTGCAAAAGCCCTGCTATCGCCGCTTTTTCCGCGTCCTCTCCGTATTTTTGCGCCAAATCCACAGCCATCTTTTCCACGCCCAGGCTATGCACCAAGCGTTTGGGCGTCAGCCGCTGGCGCAGTGCTTCCAGATAGCGCGCTCTAAGCTCCTGCGAATACATGCTCCGCCTCCATAAACTGCAAAACCCGCGCCGGAACCAGTGCATCCACGCGCTCGCCCCGGCCCAGTGCTTCCCGCACCATAGTCGAAGAAATATCCGGCCCTTCTCCGGAGGAAAGCAGGATTTTCACGCCGTATTTTTCCTTCAGCTCCTTCAGCTTGGCCTCCACCTTGTGCATGGGATCGCCCGGCCTGGGCACGCACAGGAACGTGCAAAGATCCTGGGTGAGCACCGCCTCATACTCCTTCCAGGTTTCCAGCTGAAACAGCGTATCCGTCCCGATGATATAGTAGATGCGCTGGCCGGGTTTCAGCGTTTTATGAAAAGCGCGCAGGGTATCGATGGTATAGGTATACCCCTCCCGCCGCAGTTCCATCGTGCAAAGCTCCAGAAAAGCCCCATCCTGGCAGAACAGGCGGCACATCTGCTCCCGCTGCCCGGCGCTGAGCACGGCCTCCTGCTGCTTATGCGGCGGAATGCCCACAGGCAGCACGATCACCTTATCCAGCTCAAATTCCCGGTAGACCTGCTCCGCGATGCGAAGATGCCCCAAATGCGGCGGGTTGAACGTCCCGCCCAAGATGCCGATGCGGCGCGCCACAGGCTCCTGCGCCGCCAGATTCTCTCTTTCCATGCCTCTCCTCCTGCTCATTTATTATACACAATCCCGGCTTGTGATACAAACCCATCTTCCCTCCGCGCATAAAACTGGATATTTCTGTAAATACTAGGCGATAATTCCAGTATATGAGGAGGGGTACTCATGCAGTTAGATCAAAAAGCCATTCGCTATTTCAAACGCAAGCGCCGCGGCGGCAAAAACAGCATCGCCCGGGGACTGGATCTCCTTTTGGGCACACTGCTGCTCTCTGCCCTGCTGTTTTTCCTGTTTTGGCGCCTGCATATGGGCATCCGCGCCGCCCTGATTTTAGGCGTCTGCACGGCGCTGGCCCTTTTGGCGCTGTATGCCGGATTCTGCCGCTATCAGCTGGAGAAATATATCTCCAAAGAACTGGATGCCCTCAAAAACGAGTGCGCTCTGGAAAAACTGACGCTGCTTTCAGACGAAAGTTTTTGGGAAATTTGCCTGGAAATTTTCGCAGAGCACGGCGCCCAGGGCGGCGAAGAGACGCTGGGCGGGCTATACTTGCCCCAGCAGCAGCTCTTCTGTTATGCGCTGCACAACCATCCGGAAAATCCTGTGGGCGTGCAGCAAATTCTGCTGCTGCACCGCAAGCTGAAAAAGCTGGGCGCGCAAAAGGCGCTTTTGCTCTCTGCCGCGCCCTATCAGGATGAGGCCGGCGCTATGTCTCAGCGCCTGAACGCGGAGATCACGCTGCTTGACCAAAAGGAATTCCTGGAGCTCCAGCATCCGCTCATCGCGCCCTCCGAAGAGGAGCTGCAAAAGGCGCTTTTGGCCAAAGTTCATCATCCGGCCTTTGAAAACCCAAAAAGCATCTTCCTGCGCCGGGAAAAATCCAAAGCATATTTTCTGCTGGGTATCTTCTTGCTCTGCTGGTATGGCCTGACGGGCTTCTCCATCCTCTATCCTATTATTGCCGCTCTTTGCTTTTCTCTTTCGCTTTTTTGCTGGTTTTCCGGCAAAGAACAGCGCTCCTCAAAATAAAAAAACGTGCAGCCAGCCTGCACGTTTTTTCTATTCGTTTTTTCTCGGCTCGCTACAGCACGATGACGGGCTTTTCCTCATTGCGGCGGTAAAGCGCAAATTTTCGGCCGATAAACTGAACTGGCTCCGCCCCCAGCTGCTCCGCTAAAAGGTGCAGCGCCTCCTTTGCCGAAAGCGCACAGTTGCGCTGAACGCTTCCCTTCACCAGCTCCCGCGCCGTCAGCGCATCTTCCGCCTGTTTCAGCAGGTTTTCCGTGATGCCCTCTTTTCCGATGAAAATGATCGGCTCCATGCCGTTGGCCATGGCCCGCAGTTTGGCTCTCTGTTTGCTCGTCATACTCTTTTCCTCAAATGCTTTTTTTCCTGGTGTTGGATCTACTCCACAAAGTCGAATGTCTCCCCGTTGAGGCGGACTTCCTGCCCATCCTGAACGCCGAATTCCCTCAGCGCCTTGATGATGCCCAAATCCTCCAGCAGCTTTGCAAAATGCCGCATGGAATCCGGGTCTTCCGGGTCGATGCGGGCAAAAATCGAATCGATGAGGCTGCCGTTGACCTCGGCCACGCCATCCATGCCGCGGCTGAGCTCGAAGCTCTGCTCACTGCTCATGGTCTCCCATTCCTCGATGACGCCCTCTTCCTCTATCTGCCGCACAGGCGGCAGCTCCTGCAATTGCCGCGTGATGGCCGAGAGCAGTTCCCGCACGCCCTGCTGCGTCGCCGCAGAGATGGGATAAACCGCAATGCCCTTAGGCTCCAGCTCATCCTTCAGCCATTCATAGCCCACTTCCGCGCCGGGCAAATCCATCTTGGCCGCGGCGACGATCTCCTTGCGCTCAGCCAGTTCGGGGCTATAGGCCTCCAGCTCTTTGCGGATTTTGGCATAATCCTCCAGAGGGTCTCTCCCCTCCACGCCGGACGCGTCCACAACATGCAAAATCATGCGCGTCCGCTCGATATGCCGCAGAAAATCGTGCCCCAGCCCGGCGCCCTGGCTGGCGCCCTCGATGAGGCCGGGCAAATCTGCCATGACAAAACTGCTCTCGCCCGTGCCCACGACGCCCAGATTAGGCGAAAGCGTGGTGAAATGGTAATCTGCAATTTTGGGTTTGGCCGCCGAAACCACCGAAAGCAGCGTGGATTTTCCCACGCTCGGGAAGCCCACCAGCCCCACATCCGCGATGGATTTGAGCTCCAAAATGACCTTGCGCGCCAGCGTCTTTCGTCCGGGCAATGCAAAGCGCGGCGTCTGGCGCGTGGGGGTGGTAAACTTCGCATTGCCCTTGCCGCCCCGGCCGCCCTTTAGGATGACTCTTGGCGTCCCGGAATGCAGATCTGCCACGACGCGCCCGGTCTGCTCATCGATAATCACCGTTCCCTCGGGCACTTTGATGATGAGATCCTCCCCGTCCTTGCCCGCCATATTCCGCCGGCCGCCGTTCTCGCCGTTGCCCGCGGTGAACTTGCGGGTAAAGCGGAAATCCACCAGCGTGCGCAGATCCGGATCTGCCTGGAAAAGAATATCCCCGCCGTTGCCGCCGTTGCCGCCGTCCGGGCCGCCGGCCGCGACATATTTCTCACGCCGGAAGCTGACGGCGCCGTTGCCGCCGTTGCCCGCTTTAATCGTGATCTTTACTTTATCTACAATCATGTTCTGTCAACTTTCCGCCCGCACCCAAAACAAAGGCGCGCGCCTGTTCTGCCCCCTTCATTTTTTACAGCTTAGGAGCATCCTATCCAAAAACCCTGTCTATTTTGCAGGCTCGCCCTCTGCACTGGGGCAGAGATCGCGCAAAAAGCAGGTATCGCACGCGGGCTTTCTGGCATGGCAGACCTGCCTGCCGTGATAAATGATCCAGTGATGCGCGTTGCCCCATTTCTCTTTGGGGATGAGCGCGCACATCTGCTCTTCTGTTTTGAGCACATCTTTTGCATTTGCCAGGCCCAGGCGGTTGCTCACCCGGAAAACATGCGTATCCACGGCAAAGCCGGGAATGCCAAAAGCATTGGAAAGCACGACGTTGGCCGTTTTGCGCCCGACGCCAGGCAGTTTGGTCAGCTCGTCCATATCCGGGGGCACCTGCCCGCCATACTGCTCCACCAGCATCTTTGCCGTGCCGATGAGGTTCTTTGCCTTGACGCTGTAGCACCCGCAGCTATGGATATCATCGCAGAGCTCATCGAAATCTGCCGCGGCCAATTCTTCTGCATTTTTATATTTAACAAACAGCTTTTCCGTAACCTTATTGACGCGCACGTCTGTGCATTGCGCCGAGAGAATCGTCGCCACCAAAAGCTGATAGGGGTTAGCAAAATGCAGCGCCGGAACGGCATCCACATATACCTCTTCCAGCCGCTTTAAAATTTCCTGTTTCCGCTTTTCCATCACAAACCCTTCTTTCTTGCCTGCCATTTTTTCCTTGGCTCCTCTATCATATCAAAAAAGGGCAGGGCTTGTCTAGAAAAGGCGAAAATTCTTCTCGCTTTCCTGCATCAAATAAAAAAAGAGTTTGCCGGAGGGCAAACTCTTTCTATCTAAATTTCCGGCGGCAGTTCGCTGGAAAACGCCGCGCTGCTCTGTTCCCTCAGGGCCTGGAGCTGGCGCTCCAACTCCTGATTGCGGGCGCGCTGTACTGCAAGCTGTGAGAGCAGCCTCGTCTCCTGGCCGCTTTGCCTCTGAATTGCCGCCCAGACGATATGGTTGAGCCCATAGAGCACCGCTTCCCCATCCTTGCCCAGCCGCGCCAGATTATCCGCCAGCTCGGCCAGCGTCTGCTCTGCGCCCGGCCGCCGGCGCATTTTCTGCATGGGGTTATCCTGCGGCCCAATCTTTCCGGCGTCTTTGAGTTCCTGCAATACTTTCTCAATATACCCTGGGTTGCCGCGCAAAAGCCCGCGGTATTTATTCTGATAGCGCAGCATGGCTTTTTTCTCGCCGCCGCCCAGCTTTGCGGCAATGCTGCGCACAGATTTCCCCTCTGCCTGCCCCAGCAGCATGGCCTCTACCAGGCGGTGCTGTTCCTGCTCTCCAAAGGGGACAAAGGCGGCTTTGCCCCTGCCCGGCTCTTCCCGCAGTTTTGTGTAGTAGTAATTGCGGATGCTGTTGGGCCGCCTTCCAGTCTGTTGCGCCACCGATTCAAATGCGCGCCGAATGGGCTGCCCCTGCGCCGCCGCCCGGTCTATCTCTTCAAATAAAAGCGCCGTCTCTTCCGGCGACCATCCGGCTTTTCCAGAGGCCTGCCCCTGCTGCCTTTGCTTTTCTGCCATACTTAAAAATCCTTTCGGTTTTCTAGCTATATTATGAGCGTCCGTTTCGGAGAATATAAACAAAAAAGCAGAAACTTTGCTCTGCTTTCGTAAACTCTAAGATATTTTTATTTCCGGGGCGCGAGGAATAGAACTTTTTATACATTCCTGGCGCATATTTGAATATAGTATAGCATGGAACATTTAAATCTTCTTCAAATTTCCAGCCCCGCAGATGGGCTGGTCTATCTAAACGGCTCGCTGGCCGGGGAACTGCTGGGCGGGCAGCTTTCGCTCTGCATTCCAAGAGGACGTTTTTGCCTTTCCTTTTCCCCTCTGGAGCAGACAGACGGCAAGGTTTACCTTCCCTTCTCCCGCATTCTGGATCTTTCAGAGGAAAAGCCGGTAATCCTGCGGGACGACGGCGTTCTTAGCGTCTATCTCCTGGGGGAGATCTGCTGCGTTCAGCTCTTCCCGCCCTATGCCAGCACGCCCTGCCTGCCCTATCTCGTGGCGGCACACGGCTTTTCCTTTAACGGCCAGCGGATGCGCGCCCAGGTCTATTTTGATCGCGTGCCCTGCTTTTCTCTGGAGGAGAATAACCGCATTCTATTTGCCTGCACACTGCCCTTTTCCGCAGAAAGCGCCAAGCTCTCCACGGCAAAAATCGGGGGTGAGTTCTGCGTCATCGCCGAATTGGAGCAGGCAAAGAAAAAAGCTCTTGCCTGCGTGGCTGTGCAGTCTCGAAAGCTGCTTTTCTGCGAGGAATACGATCAGTATCATCTTTCACCACAGACGGGCCTGGAGCTCTTCGGCCCCTCCCAGCGCTGCGGCTACTGCGTCGTCCGGCAGTATCGGGAAAAAGCGGAACAGCCATCCATCCGGCTGGCCCGCCTGCCCGAGGAACAGGCCGACCCAGCCCGCGCCTTTGCCCTGGCCATACAGCACCGGGATTCGGGAACAGCCCTCTCCTTCCTCTCCCCATCTCTGGCCCGGGAGCTCAGCTTTGAAGATCTGCTGGAGTTTTTCGGAGACGCCGTTCCCGCGCCTGAGCAGTTTTGCCAGCCGGGAGAGCTGGCCTTTTGTGAAAAGCTCTCCGAACACATCTTCTTTGTGCGCCGGTTCGCCCTAGAGCTCATGGGGGATAAAATCAGCAATATTTCCGAACGGTAGCGCATAGGCCCATGTTTTCCCCGCCGCCCCGTTGCCATTTTCCAGGGCGTATGATATAGTAAATAGGAAAAAACGCAAGAAAATGGATGGTGTAACATGGATTACAAAAGTGAACTTGCTCTGCTTTTAAATAGCGCCCAGCCCTCCCTTTCCGCTTCCGAGCTGGAGGAGATGCTGGAAATTCCCCCGGATGCAGCCATGGGCGATTATGCCCTGCCCTGCTTCAAGCTGGCCAAAACCCTGCGCATGGCTCCGCCTAAAATCGCCGCAGATTTGTTGGAAAAATTCCAAAAACCCGGCTGGATCTCCAAGGTTGAAATTGCAGGCGGGTATTTGAATTTCTTTGTGGATCGGGCGTTTTTCGCGCAAAGCACGCTTTCCGCCGTCGGCCAGCAGGGCGAGCGCTATGGCTCTTCCCAGATGGGAGAGGGCCGCGCCGTTACCATCGATTATTCTTCCATCAATATTGCCAAGCCCTTCCATATCGGCCACCTCTCTTCCACGGCCATCGGCCACGCGCTCTATAATATCTACAACTTCCTGGGCTTTCACTGCGTGGGCATCAACCACCTGGGCGACTGGGGCACGCAGTTTGGCAAGCTCATCGCGGCATATAAGCGCTGGGGCAACCGTGGGGATGTGGAAAAGCGTTCGATTCAGGCGCTTTTGGAACTATACGTCCGCTTCCACGAGGAGGCCAAGCAGGATGCCGCGCTGGACGACGAGGGCCGCGCCTGGTTCAAGAAAATTGAGGACGGCGATGAGGAAGCACTCTCTATTTTCGGCTGGTTTAAGGAGCTGACGCTCAAGGAAGTCTCCAAGGTTTACGACCTGCTGGGCATTCACTTCGATTCCTATGCCGGCGAATCCTTCTATAACGATAAGATGCAACCCGTCATCGACGAACTGGGGGAGAAAAAACTGCTGGAGGAGAGCGACGGCGCGCAGATCGTCCGGCTGGATGACTATGATCTTCCGCCCTGCCTGATTCTGCGTTCAGACGGCGCCACGCTCTACGCAACGCGGGATCTTGCCGCGGCATTCTACCGCAAAAAAACCTACGATTTCTATAAAAACCTGTATGTCGTCGCCTATCAGCAGAACCTGCATTTCCGCCAGCTCTTCCAGGTGCTCGATCTGATGGGCGCGGATTTCGCAAAAGACTGCGTGCATGTGGCCTTTGGCATGGTCTCACTGGCCGACGGCACCATCTCCACCCGGGAAGGCCGCGTGGTATTTTTGGAGGACGTGCTCAACTCGGCCATCGAGAAAACCCGCAGCGTCATCCAGGAGAAAAACCCGAACCTGGAAAACAAAGACGAGATCGCCAAAAAAGTCGGCGTGGGCGCGGTGGTCTTCAGCGTGCTCTCGGGCAGCCGCATCAAGGATATCACCTTCGATCTGGATCGCCTGCTCAACTTCGACGGCGAGACCGGGCCGTATGTCCAGTATACGCATGCCAGGGCCTGCTCCCTGCTGCGCAAGGCCGGCGATGCCTATACTGCCGCGCCGGACTACACGGCGCTTGCCTGCGATCAGGCGTTTGCCGTACTGCGCCTCATCCAGGAATTCCCCGGCGTCATCGTCAAAGCCGCGGAGAAATATGAGCCGTTTATGATCACCCGGCAAGTCGTCTCCCTGGCGCAGGCTTTTAACAAATTCTACTACGACATCCGCATTCTGGATGAGCAGGATCCTGCGGGAACCGCGGCACGCCTGGCGCTGGTGGATGCGACGCGCACGGTCATCAAAACCGGCCTGGCGCTCATCGGCATCGATGCGCCCGAGCAGATGTAATAAAAACGACCAAGAGCAGGATTTTTCCTGCTCTTTTTCTTAGGAGGAATTATGCAAATTATCCCGGCAACGGCTCAGGAAATGGAGGCCGTCTATTCTCTCATCTGTCAGCTGGAAGAACAGGCTCTCTCCCCTGCGGATTTTGAGCGCATCTATTTGGAGAATCTGCAAAACCCCGCTGTCTGCTATCTGCTCTGTCAAGACCAGGGCGAAGTTCTGGGATTTTGCAGCCTGCATATTCAGGCTCTGCTGCACCATGCGGGAAAGATTGCCGAAGTGCAGGAGCTGGTTCTTTGCCCCCGGGCCAGGGGAGCCGGCGCGGGCCGGGCGCTGATAGAGGCGGCAAAGCAAAAGGCCCGGCAGGAAGGCTGCCTGCAAATCGAGGTCTGCTGCAGCCTGCGCCGCCGGGATGCGCACCAGTTCTATGAGCATATCGGCCTTGAAAAAAGCCACTATAAGTTTACCGCCCCGCTGATTCCTGTTTGACAGCGCGCCCCTCATGCCGTAAGATAGATCTGCCGGCAGTATTGCCGAGTTTGTATTCAAAGAGGTGTGGTTTCCATAATCGAAATCAAAAAAGTAACGCAAGACAAGAAACAGTATCTGGATTTGCTCCTATTGGCCGACGAGCAGGAGGATATGATCGACCGCTATTTGGAGCGGGGCGAGATGTTTGCTCTGCTGGACGGCGGGCAGGTGCGCAGCATTGCCGTCGTAACCGAGGAGGATGCGCAGACCTGCGAGCTGAAAAATCTGGCCACCCGGGAAGAAGACCAGGGCAAGGGATACGGCCGCGCCATGGTGCAGCATCTATTTGGCTTCTACAAAGGCCGCTATCAGAGGATGCTGGTCGGCACGGGAGACAGCCCGCTGACCGTCCCCTTCTATGAGAAATGCGGGTTTCGCTATTCGCACCGGCTGAAAAATTTCTTCACGGATCACTACGACCACCCGATTTTCGAAGCGGGAAAACAGCTGGTGGATATGGTCTATTTCCAAAAGGAGCTATAACTTGCATATAAAAAGAAGACGGCCGATTGCCGTCTTCTTTTTGTGCCCTTAGAAAACCAGGTGCCACCATGCCTGATCCAAAAGAACCAGAATGCCCAAAACCAGCACATACAGCGCGAATCCATACATCTTGCGCTTGCGGATGAGGCTTAGCATAAAGCGCACGGCGAAATAGCCCGAAAGGCCGGCGGCGATCATGCCGAAAATGGTGGGCCAGAGATAAACCGTGCCCGCGCCGTCTGTTGCCAGCTTATAGCCCTCCAGAACAGTCGACCCCAAAATAACCGGGATGGACATCAGGAAGGAAAACTTGGCCGCAAGGCCGCGGTCCAGCCCCATAAAAAGGCTGCCTGCCAGCGTCGAGCCGCTGCGCGAAATGCCTGGGAACACAGCCACGGCCTGCATACACCCGATACCCGCCGCATTGGCATAGCTGATCTCCTTTTTTCTATGGCGCTTTTGCGCGCTGAGCATTTCGGAGAGCGTCAGCAGCACGGCCGTCAGCAAAAAGCCCACGCCCAGATACTGCCCGCCAAATGTGCTTTCGATAAAATCTCCGATGAGCAGCTCTGCGATGACTGCCGGGATCGTCGCTACAATCAGCAGCCCCATCAGCTTTTGCACCGGGTGGCGCAGCAGGCTGACGATATCCTTCCAGAATACGGCGAAGATGGCGATCAGCGTGCCCACATGCACCATGACGTTAAAAAACAGCATATTGCTGCTGTCGATTCCCATGATATTCTGGAACAGCACCAGATGCCCGCTGCTGGAGACAGGCAAAAACTCCGTCAGCCCTTGCAAAATCCCCAGAATGATTCCCTGCAAAATATTCATATTTTCTCCTCCTATGATCGCCTTTTTCACGCCCCGGCGGCATCTATTTTCTGCGCCGCCCTTGCTCTGCAAATTTCAATCGCGGCGCCTGCGGCCAGAAAGCCCAAAAGACACCCCACCCAGATCAGCCAAAGATTATTTGAGCGCGCCCCGGCAGAATTTACCGTATCCCAATCGAGCGCCAGCCCAATGCCAAAACCGCATGGATAGCCCAAAACCGCCGAAAGCGAAAACCATCTTTTTCGAAAAGCCCAGGAATTTGCCAGCGCGATCAGCGTGCAGGCGGCTAAAATATCCGCCCAGTCCTTCATGCCGTGCAAATCGAGCAGGACATACCGGCAGAGCCAGTAAAACAGGCCCAGCAGAGCGAGATTGCCGCACAGCACGGCGAAATTCCTATTCCTATTTTTCATGGCTCGCTCCCCCTTTTGCCCAGCCGGCACTTCGAGGCCATTATACCATTATTTTACGCACCCGGAAACACTTTCATGGCTCTCCCGGAAAATTTTACTTTTTAGACGAAATCGTCTATAATAAGAAAGCATTGCAAATACCCAGGAAAGGAACCACGAGAAATGAAACTCGGCGTCGTCGGTATGCCTAACGTAGGCAAGAGCACGCTATTTAATGCCATCACCCAGGCTGGCGCGGCCAGCGAGAACTACCCCTTCTGCACCATCGAGCCCAACGTCGGCATGGTGAGCGTGCCGGATGCGCGGCTGGATTACCTGGCAGAAATTCACCATCCCAAAAAGTTCACTCCGGCCACCATCGAATTTGTGGATATTGCGGGCCTGGTCAAAGGGGCCAGCAAAGGCGAAGGGCTGGGCAACAAGTTCCTCTCGCATATCCGGGAGGTGGACGCGATTGTGCATGTCGTCCGCTGTTTTGAGGACGAGAATATCACGCATGTGGACGGCAAGGTCGACCCTGTGCGGGATATGGAGACCATCAGCTTCGAGCTGATTTTCGCCGATATGGAGAGCGTCGAAAAGCGCCTGACCCGCGCGGAAAAGATGCAGAAAAGCGGCGATAAGAAATATGTGCAGGAAGCGGCGGCCTTAAAGAAGCTCTATGCGGCGCTGGAAGCGGGCAAGCCCGCGCGCACCGTGCAGCTGGAGGAAGGTGAGCAGGCGCTCTTGCGGGATCTCTTCCTGCTGACGGATAAACCCATCATTTATGTCGCCAATATTTCCGAGGAGGAGCTGGGCACCCCGGTTTCGGATCTGCCTTTGGTCATGCGGCTCAAAGAGCGGCTTGCGCAGGAAGATGCGCAGCTTCTGGTCATCAGCGCTAAAGTGGAGGAAGAGCTCTCCATGCTGGAGCCGGAGGAGAAACAGCTCTTCATGCAGGAGCTGGGCATCGCGCAGTCTGGCCTGGATCAGCTGGTACAGGAGAGCTATAGCCTGCTGGGGCTCATCAGCTTTCTCACTGCCGGGGAAGACGAAGTCCGCGCCTGGACCATCACCCGCGGCACAAAAGCGCCCCAGGCCGCCGGCAAAATCCATACCGATTTTGAGCGCGGCTTCATCAAGGCAGAGGTCATCGCGTTTGATGCGCTGAGGGAGCTGGGCGGCGATATGCTTGCGGCCAAGGAAAAGGGCCTTGTGCGCCAGGAAGGCAAGGAATACGTCATGCAGGACGGCGATGTCGTGCTCTTTAAATTCAACGTGTAACTGATTTTGGTTCGTCTAAAAGCGGCTTGGCCTGCGTATTACTGGATCAGCCCGCCTATTTTCAGAATATGAAGGAGCGATTATGTCTTTCTTAGAGCTTTTTCTCATTGCCGTGGGCCTTGCGATGGACGCCTTTGCCGTCTCCATCTGCAAAGGGCTCTCCATGCCCCGGCTGAATTGGAAACACGCCGTCATCGTTGGGCTGTACTTCGGGCTGTTCCAGGCCGGAATGCCCGTTTTGGGCTATTTTCTCGGCTCCAGCTTTGCCGGGCAAATCGAGGCGCTCGATCACTGGATCGCCTTTTTGCTCCTGGCCGTCATTGGCGGGAATATGATTTTGGAATCCCGCAAGCAGGAAGCCCAGCCCAACGCCAGCGTGGCCTTTCGGGTGATGCTCCCGCTGGCCATCGCCACCAGCATCGATGCCCTGGCTGTGGGCGTAACCTTTGGCATTTTGCATGCCGAGCTCGTGCTCTCTGTCTCGCTGATCGGCGTCGTTACGTTCCTGCTCTCGCTTGCCGGGGTCAAGCTGGGCAACTGCTTCGGCGCCAGGTATAAATCCCGGGCAGAGCTGGCCGGCGGGCTGATTTTGGTGCTGCTGGGGCTAAAAATTCTATTAGAGCATATGGGCCTTCTGGCTTTCTAAGGGTAAAAAACCTTCCTGCAAAGCGGAAGGTTTTTTTCTTATAAAAATCTCAAAAAAGAGTTTTGCTCTTCTTTCTTGTGCCCGGCCAAGCTTCTTGCTATAATGGAGAAAACCCAGCAGGGAGGCGCATCATGGCGCAGGAAAAACGCAGTGTTTGGCTGATCATAGCAATGGTATGTTCCGGTTGCCTGATTATGGCGATCGTGGATGCGGTTATCGTCCCTTCCTATACGGTGAAATCCCTCATCAAGCTGGCGCTCTTTCTGGCGTTTCCGCTGGCCTATTCCTTCACGCGGCACCGCGCGCCGCTGCGCAATCTGTTTCGCGTGCAGAGCCGGCGCAACCTGACCGAGCCGCTCTTTCTGGGCCTGGCGGTTTACGGGGTGATCATCGGCGGTTTTCTTTTGGGAAGGCAGCTCATCGATTGGTCGGCCGTCTCCTCTTCCCTGCAAAACAGCCAGGAAAACATTTTTCTCATGGGCGCATATATCTCGCTCGTCAATTCGCTCCTAGAAGAGTTTTTCTTCCGCGGCTTTGCCTTTCTCATGCTCAAAGAGATCGCCGGCCCTAAGCTGGCTTATCTGTTCAGCGCCGGAATTTTCAGCCTCTATCATATCGCCATCATGCATAGCTGGTTTTCCCCGCTGGTTTTCGCCCTGATGCTGGTCAGCCTGTTTTTTGCAGGCCTGCTGTTTAACTGGCTCAACGAGCGCTATCAAAATCTCTATGCCTCCTGGATGGTGCATATGTTTGCCAACCTGGCCATCAACACGGTTGGCCTGCTGCTCATCATCGATAAGCTTTAGGCGCAAGAAAAAAGAGCGGGAATCCCCGCTCTTTTTTTATGCCTTGCAGTGCGCCAGAGAACCCATGGGATCCCATGGCTCCAGCAGAATCGGCTCGGCCTTCAGCTGCTCCAGCGCCTCGTCTGAAAGATATTTTTTATGCACGACCACCTGATAGGTATATTCGGTAAACCAATCATCGCTCATGACATAGTAGCCGTCTTTTCCCGGCTCCTTGCCCCAGCTGTTTTCCACGCGCCAGCGGTTGGGCCTGCCCTGCTCATCCAGGTTGACGCCCAGGAACACCATGGCGTGCGTCATCAGGCTGTGTCCGTAATCCAGGCGCTGCGCCTTATCCATCGGGAAGGAGACGCCAAAGAGCTGATCCGCCCGGATGACATTCAAATCCATAATGCCGTTTTCGCGGATCGAGCATTTGCCGACGTCGCAGCCAAACCACACTGGCGCCCCATCCTGCATCTGCGCAATGGCCGCGGCCTTGAGCTGCTCAATCGGGAGATTTAAGTAGCGCACAGCTCTTCCCTCTTTGACGCTTCCCAGATATTTCACGCTGTACGTCTTCCCAAAGGGCTTATCGGCTGTGGGCGCGTTGATCAGGCTGACATAGTCATCCAAGCTCCAGCCGACATATTTGGCGAAAAATTCCTGCGGCGTGATCTTGGCCTCCCGGATGAAATTGCCGTCCTTATCTCTGGTTTCAAAGCAGAAATCCTTAGGCGGCTTGCCCAGGCTGATGCAGAGGATTTGATAGATCTCGGCCAGCATCTGCTCCTTCCTGCCCCGCAGCTGCTCCAGCGTCTCGCCCTGTTCATGCGCCGTACGCAGCGCACAGGCAAATTCCCGCAGTTTGAGCGTGAGGTAATAATCCATCTCCCGGGTCGCGGAAGACGAGACGGATTCAGGCATGGCGTCTTTGGGGACGACGCCGTATTTCTCCACCAGCCCGCAGAACATATCCCACTGCCCACCGTCTCCCATGGGGTCGGTCAGCAAAAAGGAGACCAGCCGGCCGGCTGTGGGCTCATCCAGCGTATCCAGGATGTTTTCCAGAAAATAGTTGGATTTTTCCAGCTTATCGAAAAAGAGCGGGTAGCTCTGGGAGAATTCAAAGGTCTCCAAATTGAGCTTTTGCATCACCTCGAAGCGCATGACATTGAGCGCCGCAAACATCCAGCACCGCCCGCTGGCCTTCTGGTTGGTGATCTCCCCCTGCTTGATATTGACGGAAAACTCGTGCCGCTCCCGGCGAAACGCCTCATAGGAGATGGCAGATTTGACGATCCCGTTCTGCACGGCCGCATTCATGGCCACGGCGTTGGTCGGGTTCGCGTCAAACTGCTGTTCAAATTTGATGAGCTGCTGTGGTGTAATCATATTCCCTCCTGTTTTTATATGCCTATGGCAGGAAGCCCCCTGCCATGCCGCAAACTTTTCATTTCTCCTCTATACCATAGCGAAAAATGCGGGAAAAGTAAAGAAAAAAGGGGCATAGGCGCCCCTTTTCTATTCTTTTGCTTTCATAGCCCGCATAGCGTTGATGATCGCAATAACAGACACGCCCACATCCGCGAAAACCGCGGCCAGCATATGGATGAGGCCGAACGCCCCCAGCACCAGCGCAACGCCCTTGACGCCCAGCGCAAAGACGATATTCTGCATGACGATGCGGTGCGTTCTGCGGCTGATGCGAATGGCCTGAGAGATTTTGGATGGCGCATCCGTCATGAGCACGATATCCGCCGCCTCGATGGCCGCGTCGCTGCCCAGAGCGCCCATGGCAATGCCAATATCCGCCCGGGTCAGCACAGGCGCATCGTTGATGCCATCGCCCACAAAGACCAGCTTTCCCTTGCCGCTTTTCTGCTCCAGCAGCTGCTCGACTTTCTGCACCTTATCCAGCGGGAGCAGCTCTGCATATACGGAATCGATGCCGAGTTTGCCCGCAACATCCTCGGCCACAGCCCTGGAATCTCCCGTGAGCATGATGGTTTGCCTCACGCCCGCCGCCTTGAGCTCAGCAATGGCCTGCGCGGCATCCTCCTTGATCTCGTCGCGAATGGTCAGGTGCCCCAGGTATTTGCCGTCTCTTGCCAGATAGACCACACTGCCCACCGCCTCCGACGGAGCATAACCGCTTTGGCAGTATTCCTCCATCAGTTTGGCATTGCCCGCCGCGATCTGCGCACCGTCCACCTGTGCCAGCACGCCCTTGCCCGAAATTTCTCTCACATCCTGCACGCGGCTTAAATCCAGCTCTTCGCCATAGGCCGCCCGAATGCTCTGGGCGATGGGGTGCGTGGAGTAGCTCTCGGCCAGCGCCGCGCATTCCAGCAGTTCCTGCGCCGCCACTCCCTCTGCCGGCGCCTGCTCGGCAAGCGCAAAGTTGCCTTTTGTCAGCGTGCCTGTTTTATCGAAAACCACGATCTCCGCTTTGGAAAGCGCTTCCAGGTAGTTGCTTCCCTTGACGAGAATCCCGGCCTTAGACGCGCCGCCGATGCCGCCGAAATAGCTCAGCGGAACCGAGATGACCAGCGCGCAGGGGCAGGAGATGACCAGGAAGCTCATGGCCCTGCTCACCCAAGCGCTCCAGCCACCCAAAAACAGCGGCGGGATGACGGCCAGCGCCAGCGCCGCGCACACGACGCTGGGCGTATAGTATTTGGCAAAGCGCGTGATAAAATCTTCAGCTTTAGCCTTCTTTTCACTGGCGTTTTCCACCATATCCAGAATCTTGGAGACAGTCGATTCCCCAAACTCTTTGGTAACCCGAAGGCGCAATGTGCCGTTCAGGTTGATGCAGCCGCTGAGCAGCTCGCTGCCCGCTTCTGCCTCTCTTGGCGCGGATTCCCCCGTCAGCGCAGAAGTATCGATGGCTGCGCTGCCCTCCAGCACGATGCCATCCAGCGGAATTTTCTCGCCTGCGCGCACGAGAATCTCCTGCCCGATTTCCACTTCCTCCGGGTCCACCTGCCGCGTCTCCCCTTCTTCTAAAAGATTGGCATAATCCGGGCGGATGTCCATCAGCGCAGAGATAGCCCCGCGGGATTTGCCCACAGCATAGCTCTGGAACAGCTCCCCGACCTGATAGAGCAGCATGACCAGCACGCCTTCCATATATTCCTGCGTGCAGAACGCGCCTACCGTCGCGATGCACATCAGGAAGTTCTCATCGAAAACCTGCCCGCGGAAAATATTGCGAACCGCCCGCCAAAGCACATCCCCGCCGCTCACCAGATATGCCGCCAGAAAAGCGCCCAGCCTCCAAATGCCCTCCAGGGGCAGCGCCAGGCAAAGCGCCAGCAGTGCGGCGCCCAAAAGAATGCGCAGCAGCGATTTTTTCTGTTTTTTGCTCATGGCCATGCTCTCCCCTGTTGTTATTTTACGATTCTGCAATCCGGCTCAACGCGCCGAATCGCTTCTTCCACTTTCTGCAAAATTTCCTGATATCTGCTCTCCTCCGCAGTCAGAACCAGCTTCTGCGCCATGAAATTCACCGTCGCCTTTTCCACACCCGGCAGTTCGTTGATGGCGCGCTCCATCTTTGCCGCGCAGTTCGCGCAATCCAGTTCCTCTAAACGATAGACCTTTTTCATCTCTTTCCCTCTCCTATTCTTCAATATGTTCCTTGCCCTGATCGATGATCGTGCGGACGTGATCGTCGGCCAGAGAATAAAATACCGTTTTGCCATCCCGGCGGTTCTTGACCAGCCGGCTCTGCTTTAGCAGGCGCAGCTGATGCGAGACTGCGCTCTGCGAGAGATTCAGCAGCTGCGCAATATCGCAGACGCACATCTCGCTTTCGAACAGGACGTATAGAATCCGGATGCGCGTGGAATCGCCGAAAATTTTGAACAGCTCCGCGAGATCATATAGCTCCTCTTCTCCAGGCATCGCCTGCATCACCTTTTTCACAATCTCCTCATGCGCATGGAAAAACTCGCATTGCTCAACCGGCTCAAGATCCTGCTTCATCCCCATTCTCCTTTTTATATATGAATAATTGTTCATATGTTCTTTTATTTATATTATATTCCTCTTCCCGCAAAAGTCAACCTTTTTTTACAAAAACACCAAAGCGCTTTTTTACAGAATTTCCCTTAGAAAATTTGGTTTATTTTCGCTTTTGTGGGCATCCTATACTCAGAGGCAAACAGGCGGCCAGTCCACCCGTTTGTTTCCGCCCAAAAATGGGCAAATAAAAAAGAGCGCAAAGGATATTCCGCCATCGGCGTATTTTCCTATCTGCGCTCTTTTCCTTTTCAGAGCTATTTTGTCGTGCTGCCAAACCCGCCGTCCCTCGGGGCGCAGGCCGCGTCGTCTTCCGTAATGCCAAAGGGAAGAAAGATGCCCTGCATCATGCCCTGCCCAGCGGTGATATGCAGCGTCTTGCCCTCCCGGGAATCGTTGGTCAGCTTGCATTGAATATGCCCTTCATTTTGAGAGCCGTAGTAGTCGCTGTCGATGATGCCTACGGTGTTATTGAGCTGCATGCGGAATTTGAACCCCAGCCCGCTGCGCGGAAAACACTGCAAAACCCATCCTTCCTGCATGCGGGCGCGGATTCCTGTGGGCAAATGGATTTGCTCTCCCGGCGCCAGGGAGAAATCGATGGGGGAAAAGAAATCGTATCCGGCAGAGCCCGCCGTTGCCCGCTGGGGCAGGCGCAGCTGCTCATACGCCGCCAGTGCCCTGGCCTCGCCGCCCCCCAGAAGCCGCTCAAAATCCTCTAAAAACTGCTGTTTGGAAACCAATTCAAACCGGGCAATCCTCTGCATTGTCTCTTCCGCCTTTTCTCACTTTGCCCTTATCATACCAGATCCGCCCTCTTTTTTCCAGATGGCCAGGCACAAAAGGCGCCTTTTTTGAATAGGATAAAAATAATCAGCATTTTGGAGGTCATCGTGAATCAGAACCAATACCCAAATATCGATCGGTATGCACAGAAGAGCCGCCAGGATCAGGAGCTGGAAGACATGGGCATCGATTCCTCTTCGGTGGAGTTCAATGCGCCGCAGACCTATGAGGAGTTTTTGAATCAAAACCCCGGCAAAGGGACGCTGAAAATCCAGGCTTTCACGGCCAGGCAGGCGCTGCCCGTGCCCGGCGTTCATATCATCGTCAGCAAGCGCATCGGCGACGAAGATCATGTTTTCTTCGAGGGGACGACGGACGAGAGCGGCCTGATCGACAATATCGTGCTCCCGGCGCCTCTGCGGGGCAGCTCGGAAAAGCCCTTCCAGCCGCACCCCTTCGCGCTCTACGACATTCATGCAGATCACCCTTCCTACCGCCAGCAGGATCTGCGGCAGGCCGCAATTTTCGATGGAGTGAAATCCATTCAGCCCGTGGATCTTTTCCCCGGCCCGCAGAAATAAGGAGGATACATGGCAACTTTCACCATACCAGAATATATTACCGTGCATCTGGGGCCGCCAAACTCCAATGCGCAGAATATTACCATCCCCTTCCGGGATTATATCAAAAACGTGGCTTCCAGCGAAATTTACCCAACCTGGCCGGAATCCGCGCTGCGCGCCAACATTCTGGCACAGACTACATACGCGCTCAACCGCATCTATACCGAATGGTACCGAAGCCAGGGCTATGATTTTGATATTACCAACTCCACTGCCTATGACCAGGCATTCGTTCCCAACCGCGATATTTTCGGCAACATCTCGCAGATCGTGGATGAGATTTTCAATGACTACGTCGTCCGCCAGGGCAGCGTCGCTCCGTATTTCACGCAGTATTGCAGCGGCGCACTGCGGCAATGCGAAGGGCTTTCCCAATGGGGCACGGTAGATCTCGCCGAGCAGGGATACGTCCCCTATGAAATTTTGCAGTATTATTACGGAGACGATATCAACATCGTGTTTGGAGCGCCCTCTGCACCCAACATCCGTTCCTACCCCGGCATCCCCCTGAAACTCGGCAGCGCCGGAGAAGACGTTAGAACCATTCAGCGCCAGCTCAACCGCATCGGGGATAACTACCCCGCCATTCCTAAAATCGAAGTCGTTTCCGGCGTTTTTACGCCCGAAACCGAGGCCGCTGTGCGCAAGTTCCAGCAGATTTTCAACCTGACCGTGGACGGCATCGTGGGCCCGGCGACCTGGTATAAGATCAAGTATCTGTACGTTACGGTCAAGCAGCTCTCCGAGCTGGAAACCGAAGGCGTCGCCCTCTCGGAAGTCAGCCGGATCTATCCGGGCCAGCTGGCGCTGGGAGACGTCAGCAACTACGTCCGTGTACTGCGCTACTATCTGGGCGTCATCGGCTATTTTGACCCGGAGATCCCGGTGATCACTCTGGGCGATACTTTCGATGAGCAGACGGCCGAGGTCGTCCGGGCGTTTCAGGAGCAAAAAGGCCTGCCTGTTACGGGGGAAGTGGACCGCGATACCTGGAACGCCATCCTGCTGGCCTATGCCGATATCCGCTCTTCCCTGCCCGAAGCCTTTTCCTATTCGGATTTCATCTACCCCGGCCGGCTGCTCAGCCCAGGCATTGCGGATTGGGATGTGCGCGTCTTGCAGCAGATGCTGTCTGTCATCACAGAGTCCAACCCGAACCTGCCGCGGGTTACCGTTACCGGGACATACGACCAGGCGACGGAAGATGCCATCCGCCAGATTCAGGAGCAGTATGGCATCCCCGTTACCGGCCAAACCGGCTCGATCACCTGGAACGCCGTCGTGGATGAGTATCTGCGCGTAACGGGCTAGCCCTGCATTTCGGGCAGAAAGCGCGCCAAAAAGCCGCGCACCACCGCCTCGTATTCCTGCTGATGCAGGAAATAGGAGGTCGCGTGATCGGCCGTCGGCGCCAGGAAAATCTGCTTTGGCCCGGCATAGGCGCGGTACATCTCTTCCGACATTCTGGTGGGAACAAACCGATCCTGCTGCCCATGGATGAACAGGATGGGAACTTCCGCCTTTTTCAGCTGCTCGCCGGCCGAGCACTGGGCGAACGTATAGCCCGCTCGGAGCTTGCAAATGGCGCTGGCAACCGGCAAAAACGGAAATGCGGGCAGGTGGTAGTATTCGCGCAAAACATGCCGGAATTCTTCCAGAGCAGAGCGAAAGCCGCAGTCTGCGATCACCCCTTTAAGGCCCCTCGGCCGCTCGCCCGCCGCCATGAGCACGGTTGCCGCCCCCATGGAGACGCCGTGCAGCAGGATTTTGCACGCCTCGCCCAGGCGCTGGCGCAAATACTGCATCCAAAGCAGGCAGTCTTTGTGATCCAGCCATCCAAATCCGATGAACTTGCCGCCGCTCTTTCCATGCGCCCGGTTATCCGGGAGGAGCAGCGCATAGCCCATCTGATAGAAAAATTTTGCAAATACGCTGAAATTGGTCTTCCCGTCTGTCTTATGCCCATGAATGGCAAGGAGCACTTTGCCGCTCTCCGGATGCCGGGAAGGGTAGAACACCGCGTGCAGCGGCGTGCCGTCCTGCGAAAAAATCTGCACCTCCTCGCTTGGCAGTGCATCCAAAAAAGCCTCCCCCTCATGGATGCGCGGCATATGCGGCAGCCATTTTTTCGCGGGCGGCTTTTGCTTTCTGCGCGGCCTGGGCCGCACCAGTGCATAGCGATAGAGCGCATATGAGATCAGCAGTATCAGAAGGGCAAAAGCGCCCAGCAAAAATAGAACCCAGGTAAGTGCATCCATCATCGTCTCTCCCATTTTCTGGTTTTGTTAAAATAAATTGCTGTGATTGACAAAAATTGCTTTCTTCTTTGTCATTTTCAAGCTGCGGGCCGTATGCTATAATTGCAATAGTGAGGTGAAGCAATGTTTCGAGAATTTTTTGATTGCATCCGCGATCTTTATTATACCGATGCTGTTCAATCCATGCAACACACGACTCAGCATGTGCCCACGGTCAACTGCCTGGAGCACTGCCTGTTCGTCTCGTTTGTGAGCTTCCGCATGGCAAAAAAGCGCGGGCTGGATTATCGGGCCGCGGCGCGGGGTGCGCTTTTGCACGATATGTTCCTCTACGACCAGCACGATAAGCGCAACTATGTGGGCCGGCACGCGGCCTATCACCCCCTGGCCGCCCTCCGCAATGCGACGGCGCGTTTTTCCCTCTCGGAAGTGGAAAAAGACTGCATCGCCAGCCATATGTGGCCGTCGGCCGGGCAGAAACCGCGTTTTGCGGAATCCAAAATCGTGAACCTGGCAGATAAAATCTGCGCGACGGCAGAAGTTCTGCATATCTACCATCTGATGCGCATCCGCCGCCAGCTTCTGTCGGCTTTGCTGCAGCCGCAGCACGCATAGCAAAAGGGAAGGCAACTGCCTCCCCTTTTTTCATTCTCCTCTGTTCCGCGCCGGTCTTAGCCAAGCTCCCGAATTTCCGCAAAAACATCCTCATCCTTCATGACCTTGGCAATGCGGTCGTGCGCGGCAGAAAGCGAAGAAGAGCTTTTTCCGCCGTTGAGCGCGGAGGAAGTCGGGACGATGACATGGTGCCCATCTCCATATTCCACAAACACTTTGCACGGAATATATCCCACATTTTTCAGCTCAATTTCATCCTCTTTCCGAACCAGATCCAGCTTTAAAATGACGGTATCGTTGTTGATCTCCCTTCCCATGCCCGAGACAAAGTTGCCCATGGAGAAGATACAGGGGACGCTTCTGCCGTCTGCCGCGGTGATGATCTTCGGGCCTTGCAGGCAATGTGAATGCGAGCCGGCGATAAAATCCACCCCGGCATCTGCCATCTGCTGGGCGTGCTGCTCCTGCTTCTCCGTATAGTCGTGCGTATTCTCTACGCCCCAGTGGTTATAGGCGATGATAAACTCGGCCCCGGCTTCCCGCGCCGCCGCCACATCCGCCTTGACGTTTTCCTCGGAATACCGCCTGATGAGCAGCGATTTCTGCGCATCCGGAATGGCCAGCTCGCCGTATTTGGTATTGAGAATCTCGGTATAGGAGAGCACCGCGACTTTGATGCCGTTCACATCTGCCAGCAGGAACCTCGGCTCCCCGGCTCGGGTAAACGTGCCGGTATGGGCGATGAGGTAGGTATCCAGCATCTGCACCGTCTCATAAAGCCCCATGGTTCCCGTATCCCCGGCGTGGTTATTGGCCGTAACCACGGCATCATAGCCCGCATAGCGGACCGCATCCAAAAACGTCGCCTGGGCGTTGCAGTGCGGATTATCCTGGACGGTTTTCTCCGCCGCCGTATAGGGGCTGGAGTAGGAAAGGCAGGTTTCCAGATTCCCGACGACAAAATCGCCTTTCTCGAAAATACCGCGCACCAGCCTGAAGCTGCTGTTATAGTTATAGCTTTTGCCGGACTTGGCCGCATACTGCTGCGAAGAAAGGCACATGAGATCGCCCGTCAGCAAAATGCTCGCCTCTCCCGTATCCAAAGCATCCGGATTCTGCCAAATGCCGTCCTCCTTCTGGAATCTGGGCGCAGTAATCTCGCCGAGCGGCGCATACGGCTTGCTGGAAGTGACCCAGACGGCGACGGAATCCTGGTATTCTCCCGCCTGCGCACTGATCCGCGCCGTTCCCTTGCCCACTGCCACGACTCTGCCTTGGCTATCCACGGTGGCGACGCTCTCATCGTTGCTCGACCAAACCGCCTGCCCCTGGATTTCCCGGGAGAGATGGCAGCTCAGCTGCCCCTCCTGGCCCGGCTCCAGCGCAAGGTAGGCCTGATCGATATGGACGCCCGGTGCCTCCGGCATCCCTGTTACCTGGATTTTCAGCTCGCCCGAGGCGTTTTCATGCACGAGCGAGACGGTGCACTCCCCCACTCCGACGGCCACAATCTCCCGCCGTTCGTTGACCAGCGCCACCGCCTCATCGCTGGAGGCATACCAAATCGCCCCGTCCGGCGAAAAATTTTCCGCAAAGCAGTCCTCCAGGGAGACGGTATCGCCCTGCCGCATTTCCAATACTTCCAGCGCAAAGGCCGGGATTGGCTCTGCGCTGGGCTGAACGCTTTGGCTCGGCTTTGGCGCGGCGGCCTGCTCGGTTTGCTCTGCACAGCCGGCCAAAGCGCAGGCCAGCATCAAAATCAGCAAAACTGCTGTAACTCTTCTTGCTTTCATTTTTCCTCTTTCTCTTCCCTGTTCTCTTTTCACTATACCATATCGGTAGCGCGCAGCGTGTGCCTGCGGCAGCCGTCAAGAAACGCCCATGCTTCGGAAAGGCCCTGCCCTTCGCTTATATGATACCATGGGAAAGCCAAGCGGAGCGGCGCCATCGGGTACCCGTTTGAAACCCTTAATTTCAGTAACATGTGAAATCATTTTACCATATCCGGCGCACAAAAGACAATCCAGGTTTTGCCGCTCATAGAAAAAGGGCAGGAGTTTGCTCCTGCCCAAAATGCGCTTTCGCGCTATCCTTCTCTCCAATGCCTGCCCGTGCTACGATTTCTGGTATCCCTTTTCCCGCTCCACTTCCAAAATGCGGATGATATTTTCAATCTGGCAGCTGTTCATGCGGCTGCGGACGATCTCGTCGTCCTCCGTATCCGGAAGATACCATTTGAATTGGCTGAAATAATCCTCAATCTGATGGTTCAGCGTGAAAATCTTGCCGGATACCGCATACATTCCATTGCGCAGCACCGAGAGCTCAAATTCACTGGCCCGTTCCAGCTCTTCCCTGGTATAGCAGCGGCCGGATCCCGCAATAATCCAAAACTCCAAATTTCCGGCAGACGCCTCCGCATAATAGGTATCCAGCGCGGCGAGCAGCTCACTGCAGTGGGAATCAAAGCAGCAGTAGCCCCCCTGGCGGCGCTCCAGCATATAGGTATCCTCAAATTGCAGCGCAACTTGCTGCCCGGCAGGGTCTTCCCCTTCCAGCCGCTCCTGCACCTGCAAAACCAGGACATCACCGTCCCACTGCGTGGTATAGCTTTGAATCTGATAGCGCGTCAGCCGGGGCAAATGCGCGGCTCCGCTCCAGGCGCCGGTCTGGGCATCCAGCCCTTTCCAAAGCGCACTTTCTTCCGCGACAGTTCCGCTCAGCACGCCCGCCCCTTTGATGCCATCGCTTCCCCAATCCTGGGTTAGAATGAGCTCAACTTTCCGCTCAAACTGCGCGATGAATTCCTCCAGCCGTGCTTTTTCTTCCTCCGTCAGCTCTCTGGCCGGCGCCCCGGCATCCAAGGCAGTTTTCTCCTCCTGCCCGCCTTCGCCCTGCGCCAGCCCATCCTCTGGCAGAGCCTGGGCAGTTTCTGTCCCCTTTTCAGCAAAAGCCCCAAGATGCATGTATAAAAAACCGGCCACAATGCCGAAAGCCAAAAGCAGAAGAGTCGCGAGCATAACAAAGCCTGGGCGCCTCCCGTTTTTTTGGGGAGACTCCCAGCCCTTTGCTTTTTCAATAAAGGCAGTGCCTGTGAGCGAGCCGCGCGCAGCAGCTTTGGATTGCCTCTGCCGATCCGAAAGCTCTGCCCCACAATAGGGGCAGCACTTCTGGCTCTGCGCAAGCTTTGCTCCACAATCGGGGCAAAAATAGCCCATACTGTGCCTCCTTGCAACCACTTTACTTGATTTGATTATATCACGTTCGGTCTTTTTGGCAAATAAACATCGTGTAAATAAAAAGCCGCGTTTTCCCTCTGAATACGCGGCTTTTACCCGGATCATAAGCGCATGGAACGGCTCAGCCAAGCTCCTGCATCTGCTGCGCAATACTCTGCTCGCAGGAGCACATGGCCAGGATCGTGCGGCTAAGCAGCTCGTCCAGCTCCCAGCCCAGCATCTCCGCGCCGCTTCGGATGACATCCCTGCTGCATCCTGCGGCAAAGCGCTTATCCTTGAACTTCTTTTTCAGGCTGGAAAGCTCCATATCCGAGACGCTCCCGGACGGCCGCATCCGCGCCGCCGCGCCAATCAGCCCCGTAAGCTCATCCGCTGCAAACAGCACTTTTTCCATCTCGTGCTCGGGCTTCACATCCGAGACCAGACCATACCCATGACTGCATACTGCGTGGATCAGTTCCTCACTGGCGCCCCCTTGCCGCAATAGCTCCGGAGCTTTCTGGCAATGCTGCTCCGGGAACTGCTCAAAATCGATATCGTGCAGCAGGCCGGCAATTCCCCAGAAATCCTCCTGCTCCGCATAGCCCAGCTCCCTGGCATAATAGCGCATCACGCCCTCTACCGTCAGCGCATGCAGCAGATGGAACGGCTCCTTATTATATTCTCTCAGCAGCTGCATGGCCTGCTGCCTTGGCATACTTTGCATGGCATTTTCCTCCCTTTGGCGCGGCAACTGCCGCCGTTTTTCTCTGTTCTATCTTTTTTAGTATAGCATATTTTCCAAAATTTGCGCACCAAAAAAACCGGCGCGAGATGCGCCGGCCTTTTGTTTGATAGAGCGGGTGGCCTCAGCTGGGAAGCTATTCGCTCAGTCTTTTTACGATAAGCGCCGTATTGGCATAGCCGTTCGTCGTTACAGTAATATCGCCAGACACCTGGCCCACAGCCGCAATCGCCAGATCCAGGTTATCCCCCGGCGCCAAACTCACAAGCGCCTGGGATGCAAACCGCCCGACGTAGAGGGAAGTATCGCCGCCCTGCAGCAA
The DNA here is from genome assembly GCA_947063485.1 of uncultured Clostridia bacterium. Taxonomy (GTDB): domain Bacteria; phylum Bacillota; class Clostridia; order Christensenellales; family Christensenellaceae; genus QANA01. The sequence continues at coordinate 28,970 of CAMSSU010000015.1, forward strand.
TCTCTGGGTATCCTGCGTCTCCGGCAATACAGTGCCGTTATTCCGCACAGCGACGCGCAGTGTGCTGGCCGTATTCGCCTGGGCTGATACGTCGTAGGAAACCTCGTAATTCCCGGGCTCGTGAATGGTGAGCGCACTCACGTTAACCCCCATGCCCTGGGCAGGCATCGCCGTATTCAAGGCAATTAGTTCATACGTCTCCGGCGCCGTCAGAGTCAGCTGCTGCTGGCCGTCATGATACAGGCCGCCGTATACCGCAGCCGTACTCGCGTCTTTACCCGGTTCTCCCATGGGGATATTGAATTCCAAAACCGGCTCCGTGTCCGTCCCAATGTTCACAACGCTCGCTTCTGTGTTAGGCGGGAGCGTTCTGGTTTCCCCAATCCGTACGGTCGGCGTTGCGCCGTCCTCGCCGTCTTCTCCCCGGGGACCTGTGGGGCCAGTAGGACCAGTTGGGCCGGTCGCACCTCTCGGACCCGTAGGACCGGTCGCACCGGTTGCTCCCGTGGCACCTGTCGCCCCAGTTGCACCTGTGGGACCCACCGGGCCTTGCGCGCCTGTCGCTCCCGTGGGGCCAGTCGCGCCCGTCGGGCCGGTAGGGCCGGTTGCGCCGTTGGCTCCTGCCGCTCCGGTTGCACCTGTCGGGCCTGTAGGGCCGGTTGCACCGTTGGCTCCCGCGGCTCCGGTTGCGCCTGTCGGACCTGTTGCACCATTAGCTCCTGCTGCTCCGGTTGCGCCTGTCGGACCTGTTGCACCGTTAGCTCCTGCCGCCCCGGTTGCGCCTGTCGGGCCGGTTGCGCCGTTAGCTCCTGCTGCTCCGGTTGCGCCCGTCGGACCTGTTGCGCCGTTAGCTCCTGCTGCTCCGGTTGCGCCTGTCGGACCTGTTGCACCGTTAGCTCCTGCTACGCCCTGCGGACCCGTTGCTCCTGTGGGGCCGGTCGGGCCCATCGCGCCGTTTAGACCATTCGCGCCAGTTGCTCCCGTGGGACCCTGAGGCCCGGTTGCCCCCGGCATACCGGTTGCTCCAGCAGGCCCTGTGGGACCCATTGGGCCTGTTGCGCCGGTATTACCCGGTGCACCCATGGCGCCAGTCGCTCCGGTAGAACCAGTTGCACCTACAGGGCCAGTCGCACCTTGTGCTCCAGTTGCGCCAGTCGCGCCCGTTGCACCTGTCGGGCCAGTCGGGCCCATTCTACCGTTGGTTCCCGCGGCGCCCGTCGGGCCTGTGGGACCAGTGGGGCCCATCGCACCATTCGTTCCCGGCGCACCTGTCGGGCCGGTCGGGCCCATTGCGCCGTTCGTTCCCGGCGCACCTGTCGGGCCCTGCGGTCCAGTCTCTCCTTTGGGCCCCGTCGGGCCGGAAGGGCCAGTAGGTCCCGTCGGGCCGGTGGGTCCGGTCGGGCCGCCTGCAGGGCCAGTGGGGCCGGTCGGCCCGGGAATGCCCGGGAAACCCATTGGCCCAGTTGCTCCAGTCGCGCCCGGAATCCCCTGGGGGCCAGGCACACCCTGCGGGCCAGGAAGCCCGGGAATTCCCATCGGCCCCTGCGGGCCAGTCGGGCCAGTCGGGCCGGTTGCGCCCCTATGGCAGCAGCACTGATTGATGGGTCTGCCGCATCTCGGGCAAATGGGCTGTCTATTAAAAGGATAAGGACTCACTTTTCTTCGCTCCTTTTCTCATATTTATGAACTGCGTTCATATCCTAAGGCTATCGCTTGCCTCGCTCTACTATATTCTAAGCAACGCCCTACTGTGATAGCTCTTTGTGTTCTGCAAAGAGTTTTTCATAATAGGCCTTGTTATATTGATAAGCCGGCGAATCCGGCCTAAATTTTCCTGCCTTTTCGTTATACTCCCTGGCCTTCCTTTTCTGCCCCAAGCGGTCATAGCAGACGCACAGCTGAATATAGGGCAGGTAGCCATAGCAGTCAGGGGAAACAAAAGCACCGGAAGCATCGTTTCTCTTTTTGGTCAGCGCAAGCTCATACCAGAAGATCGCCTGCTCATATTTTTCCTCTGTCAAAAACAGCTCCCCTAAATCACAGCACACCTCCGCCCTCAGTGTATCGTATTCAAAGGAGTGCAGAAGCGCCGTCCGGGCTTTCCTCGCCTCCCCCTTCATTTTGTAGCAAAGGGCCATCGTTCGGCAGGCCTCTATCTTGTTTTCCAGCCAGCCGCGGCCTTCCTCCAAAAATTCGCGCAGCGCGGAAATCGCCGCATCGTAATTTTCGTGATAATAGAGCTCTCTTGCATAGTAGAACTGATCTCTTGGCGAAAAAGCTTCCCCCGCTTTTTTCTGCATCTCATAGATGCGCAGGTTGCGTCCGGAATCCGCCTCTTTTATCTTTCGATGCGAGACGGCAATCTCAGAATAGACGACGTTTCCCGCAGGCACAATCGCCTCGTGTACCCTGCCCTCCCAGCGATATTGCCGGGTGTTGCGCACAATTCTCTCTCGATAGTAGGAAAAAGTCGGCTGGCCTTTCTCGTCAAAGGCAGTGTGGTAGCGCATCATGACGACGTCCACCTCCTCTGGCAGCAAGGCTTTGAGCCGCAGCAGCGCCTCTCGATCAGCAGTTTCCAAGATGTCATCCGCATCCAGCCACATGCAATACTGCCGTGTTGCCTTGGAAAAAGCAAAGTTGCGCGCAGCAGCGAAATCATCCACCCATGGAAAATCATAAATTTTCTGGGTATAGCGTTTTGCGATATCTATGGTATCATCTGTGCTCCCCGTATCCACAATAATGATCTCATCTGCAACGTCTTTGGCGCTTTCCATGCATCGCTCCAGGCTCTCCTCTTCATTTCGCACAATCATACAAAGGCTAATCGTCATGCTTCTCTCTCCCCTCGCATCTATTTATCATATGAGGGAAAAGA
>CAMSSU010000016.1 GCA_947063485.1 uncultured Clostridia bacterium
TATATTTTTTCAATCCATTGACGAGTTGTTATTAAAATGTAATAATAAAATATATATTGATGAAAAACTGACAGCAAAACAAGATGGCGCAATCGCTCAGAATGTGCTCTGTTTTTGCAGGAAAACCGATAAGATAGCGGGCATTTTGATGCAGTCTCCCTCCTATCTCTTGTTACGAAAGCAGGATGGATTGAGAGCGCCAAAAGAGTGAGCATCTGCATTAGCCATGCCCCTCTGCACCCAGGAGATAACTCAAATGGCTCTAGACCAAAATTCCATCACACCGCTGTATCTGCAGCTGTGCGACCTGATTTTATCAGAAATAAAAAATGGCAAATACCAGGAGGGCGATAAGATTCCTTCGGAATTGGAGCTCTGCGAACAATATCACTTAAGCCGCACCACCATTCGCGCGGCCATCGCGGCCTTAGCGAAACAGGATATCCTGGTTCGCCGCCAGGGCAAGGGAACTTATGTCAAGCAGCAAAAGCCTGTTTTATCCTTGCCGCCTAAAAAGCAGCCGAAATCCACTTCGGTTTCCTCCCTTTCCAGCGGCGGCTTTGCGCTGGAGAGCAATTCCCGGCTCACCAGCCATATTTCCTATAAAGGACTCATCCCCGCAACCAAAAACGATATGATAGCACTGGGTCTTCGCGCAGAAGAGCTCGTCTTTTTATATGCTAATAACTATTTCGTCAACGGCAAGCCGGCGGCTATCGAGGAATATTTCTTCCATCCCAAATACGCCGCGCTGGAGAATTTTCCGTTGGAATCCGAATCTGTTTGGGGAATCCTGGAAAGAGAGTTTCATATTGGGCAAATTTCCTGCTCGAAAAAGACCATCGAGATCGAGCGCTCCAGCAAATGGATCTCCTCCGCGCTGCGCGTCAACCGGGGCGAGCCGATTTTGGTTCTGCGCCAGACTATTTCCGAGCCGGACGGCACCCCGATTTTTCGCATCAAAGAATCCATTTTAGGGTGTGTCTATAAATACGTCGTCTAAAACGCGTTTTGAAAGCGGGCAGGAAGCGCCCGCTTTTTTTCATGCAAAAAAGAGCAGAGAATCTCTCTGCTCTTTTGCTTTTGCGATTGATTTTTCTATTGCATGCGCAGCAGCGATGCGACGCCGCCCATCTCCTGCACAGCCGCCTGAATCTCCTGCTCATGCGCCTGATCGATGATAAAGGCCAAATCGCCATCCAAAGCGATCTCCTGCGCAACCTGAATCCCTCTCTTCTCCAAAGCGGCTTTCGCCTTTTGCGCGGCATCCCCGCCCTGGACCCGCAGGTAATAGCCGGTCTGCCAGTTATCATCAAAGCAAATCTCGGGATCAACCTCGCCTTCCACGTTCTTAAAACGCGCATACGCGGGTGCTTCCTGGGTTGCAGCATTCAGGACATCTGAAACAACTGCGCTGGCCGTAGGCAAATCTCCTGCGCCTCTTCCATAGAGCATGAGGTCGTCTGCCATACTGCACTTTAAAAATACCGCATTGAAGGAGCCTTTTACCGTCGCCAGCATATGCTCTTTGGGGATGATGGTCGGGTGCACGCGCAGCTGCACCTTGTTGCCATCCTTTTTACCGATGGCCAGAAGCTTGACTTCCTTCCCCATCGATTTGATGCAGTCGATATCCTTCTTGCTCACATTGCGGATGCCTTCGCGGTAGATCTTATCGATGGGCATCCGGGAGCAGAACGCCAGCGAGGAGAGGATGGAGAGCTTATACATCGCGTCAAAACCATCCACATCTGCCGTCGGATCTGCCTCGGCATAGCCGAGCTCCTGCGCCTCCTTGAGCACCTCCGCAAAATCGCCGCCCTCATCGCACATCTTGGTCATGATGAAGTTGGTCGTCCCGTTGATGATGGCCTCGATAGACTGAATGGTATTCGCCTGAAGGCTGGTGTTGACCGTCCGGATAATCGGAATCGCGCCGCCCACGCTGGCCTCGAAATAGAAGCCAGCGCCGCCCTTCTTAGCCGCCGCTTCCAGCTCGGGCCAGGCATTGGCGATGAGCTGTTTGTTGGCCGAGACCACCGTCTTTCCCGCCTCCAGCATGGTCTTGATAAACGTCTTGGCGGGCTCCATGCCGCCCATCAGCTCGATGACGATAGAAATCTCCGAATCTTCTGCGATTTCCTGCACATTCGCCGCCTTGACGGACTCGGGAACCTCCACGCTATACGCAAGCGCCAGGGTTTTTTTCACTTCCAGGCAGATGCCCTGTTCCCGGGCAATGCGCTCCCCTTCCATCTCGATCAGCCGGTAAACGCCGCCGCCCACTGTCCCCATGCCCATGATGGCAATTTTGACACTCTTCATAGCTCACTTCTCCACATTCTTATGATAAATAATTTTCAGCCCTTCCAGAGTCAGCAGGCTGTCGATCACATCGATGGTTTTGGTCTCCTGCGCGATCACATCCGCCAGGCCGCCCGTCGCGACAACTTTGGCGCTCCCGCCCAGCTCGGCCTTCATCTTGCGCAAAATATAGTCGACCTGGCCCACATAGCCATATAAAAGGCCGGACTGCATACAGCTGATGGTGTTGCGGTTGATGACATTCTTCGGCATGGTCAGCTCCACCCGCGGCAGCTTGGCCGTATTGGAGATGAGCGCTTCAGCGGAAATTTTCACGCCCGGGCAGATAGCCCCGCCCAAAAACTCGCCTTTGGCCGAAACAGCGCCGTAGGAAGTCGCGGTTCCGAAATCCACCGTGATACAGGGGCCGCCATATTTCACATACGCCGCAACCGCATTGACGATGCGGTCGGATCCCAGTTCCTTTGGGTTATCGTAGAGGATATTGATGCCCGTCTTGATACCCGGCTCCACGAAATACGGCTTCTTATGGAAATAGATGCGGCACATATGCTCCACTGTATAGTTGATGGAGGGAATGACGGAGGAGACGATGATATCCTCCACTTTTTCCGTATCAATGCCAAGATAATTGAAAAACGAGACGACTTTGATGCCAAGCTCATCGGCCGTGCGGTCTATCTTAGTGCCCAGCCGCCAGGAATGCAGGAGCTTGTCCCCATCGAAAATACCGCATTTGATGTTGGTATTGCCCAAATCTATCACAAATAGCATGCTGATAAAACTTCTCTTCCTTACTTATTTTTTCTGGAAATGCTGCTGACCGCCAGGATAATCGGATAGCAGATCAGCGCCGCAGCAACCGCTTCCAGCGAGCCGGCAACGGCGCCCGTCCCGCCGATCACAGCCAAGACTTTTGCCGATTCCAGCCCATTGACCACAAAAAGCAAAAGCATGATGCCAAGATACAGGATGGTATTGGTCAGCGAGCCGGCCGCGGCCGCAACACCAATGCCAACTTTTCCCATCTTGTCGCTCTTTCTCGCGAAAGCCCGGTGCACCAGATGCACGACAACCGGCAGCATCAGCCGCGGGATCAGGCACATGAGCACCACCTCAAACGGGCTTTCTGCCATCAGCATGGAGACGAGCGCGCTGGTTGGCACCATGGAAACCCCAAAGGCCGAGCAGGCGCTGGCAATGCCAAAGGCCGCGCCCAAAATCAGCCCAACCCCAAGGCCGCAGCAAACCGTGCCCACGATGACCGGGATGCACATGATCGTAACGTTGATAAAGCCCAGCGGGATAATGCCCAGCGGCGTCATCCCCAGCAGCAGCGTTACGGCGGCAAGCACCGCGCCCAGCACCAAAACCCCAAGTTTCTTGCTTCTGTTATTCATTTTTCTACCTCCGTTCAGGTTCCGCATCTGCATTCAAAGCGCTCTGCCAGTTTTGCTGAAGCTCCGAAGATACTCCGCAAGCAAAAAGCGCTCTTCCGCCTTTTCTCATTTCGGATACCCGACATATATTTTCCATAATATTATACTAAAAAATACCTCAGGAAGCAATTATTAGTTTAGCAGAACACTCTGGTAGGAGAGAATGAGCGCGACGCCCAGCCAAATGATATAGGGCAAAAGCAGATAGGCGGCAGGCCGCTCCACTTCCAGCGTCCTGCGGAACAGATAGAAGGAGAAGAGGAAAAGAAGCACGCACAAATTCAGCGCGGAAAAGACGTTCATGCGCTCGAAATAGAGATACGGATACAGCGCACAGCCCGCCCCATTGAGAAAATGCAGAGCCGGCACAATGCCCTTCCCTTTTGTGCGGTAGAGCACCAGGCTGAGGCTCACGGCCAGAGCGGCGAACAGCGCCGTCCAGACAAAATAAAACACGGCCGCGAACATGGTTACGCGGTTGCCAAAGCTCCAAGTCCCCTGGGAGCTGAAGATCCATCCCAGCACTTCCATGAGAAACAGATACGCCAGCGCCAGCAAGGCATATTTGGCGTATTCCAAATACCGTTTTGCTTTTCGATTCAATTTCATCACCCACTCTATTCTTATTTGACTTGGGCGCGAAATATATCGAACTTTGCCGCAAATGATTTGGAAACTGTATCAGACGTTTCCTGCAAATAAAAAAGCTGGAATATTCCAGCTTTTTAAGCCTCCTTTGCGGCAAGGCTCTGCTCTTTTTCCTTAGCCGCCTGCCGGGGCAGCTTGGCAACCTCGATTTCCACGCCCTCTTCCCGCATGCGGCTCAAATATTTTTTCTCGGCTTTTTCATCTGTGACGATGACGTCAATCTCGCTCAATGCCGCGCACTTGACGAACGTCGTCTTGCCGAATTTGGAGTGATCGGCCAGCAAAATTTTCTCGTCTGCGCACTCGATGAACGCCCGGCGCACCATGGAAATATCCACATTCGGCGTCGAAATGCCCTTTTCGATGGAGACGCCGTCCGCAGAGAGAAACGCCTTGTCCACACTCAGCCCATCCAGCGCGGAAATCGTCAGCGGCCCGCAAAAGCAGTTATAGTGCTTGCGCAAAAACCCGCCGACCACCAGGAGATCTGCGTTGATATGGCGGTTGATATATGAGGCAATCCCAAGATCGTTGGTGACGACGGTCAGCCCCTGGACGTCCGTGAGAAAGCGCGCCATCTCCAGCGTAGTCGTGCCTGTATCCATGATGATGGTATCGCCGTCCTGCACCATCGCCGCGGCCGCCTTGCCAATGGCGTGTTTTTCCTCTTTGCGGTAGACCAGCCGCTCTTCGTATATCTTCTCGTAACTCGTCTTTTTATTGCGAATCGCGCCGCCGTGCGTGCGCTTCAAAAGGCCGGCAAACTCCAGCTCCCGCAGATCGTTGCGGATGGTCGCCGGTGAGACGCCGAATTCCTCGCAAAGGCTGGATACCGTGGCCTTCACCTGCCGGTTGACAAGCTCGACAATCAGCTGCTTGCGCTCTTCCGCGAATACGTTTTCATCGCTTCTAGCCAAAATAGTTCCTCCGTCTTATTCGATAATCTGAGCGCCCATTGCCCGCATCTCGGCCAGCGCCTCTTCATGCCCCTGCGCTTCCAGGTAGGCCAGGCCATCTTTCAGGACGGCGACTTCAAACCCATTTTTCAGCAGATCCATGACGGTGTTCTTCACGCAGTATTCCGTGGCGATACCGCTCACGATCACTTTGCGCGTCAGGTTATACTTGAGCGCACCGTACTGCTCGTTTTGCGCGTTGAAGCCGGAGTATTCCTCCTCCAGCGGGTTGCTTCCTTTATTGAACACATTATAGCGCTCCAGGGGCGTGTTGATGGTCTTTCCAAGCTCCGTATAGAACGCCTCCTCCACCTGGCTCTCCTTTGTGCCGGCAACGGCGTGCTGCGGCCAGGGGCCGCCCTGCTCCTGGAAAGAGCAGTGATCTTCCGGGTGATAGTCGCGCACATAGAATACCCGGTGCTCGGGATGCTGGTTCAGGTAGGAAACGGTATTTTTCACTGCGGCCTCGGCATTCTGGCAGGCCATGCTGCCATCCGTAAACGCATGGATCATATCTACGACGATAAAGCTGGCATCCTCCTTCTTCTGCTTCCACCAGAGGTTCATGGGCGAAGCGGGCAAATGCCGCTTATGCTCGGCTTTTTCATACAGCGAGACGATGCGCGCCATGGTATCCTTCTCCACCAGGTTGCCCCGGAGATACTGGGAAAGCTGCTCATAGGTAAAGCCCAGTTCCTCCTCATCCGAACTGGAGATGCCAAGCCCTGCCGCTGGCGCTTTTTTCATGACGCACTCGGGCGCGCCGTACTGCGCGGCAATGGCGTAGATATCCGGCTTGATCAGGCCGTCCATCGGGTTGTAATCGCTGCCGCCGTCGCCGTATTTGGTAAAATACCCGGTGATGTTTTCCGTGGCGTGGTCCGTCCCCACCACAAGCAGCCCTTTGCCCAGCGCATACTGGCAAACCATGCGCAGCCTGGGCTGAGAGTTTCCGAGGAAATAGGAATCTGCCTGCTCCCGAATGCAGCTTGGAGCTATGCTCTCCAAAAGGCCGTCGTACATCGGGCGGATATTGATGGTCTCGCAGGTGATGTTGGAAAAGCGCTGGGTCAGGGCATCCGCGCACTCCAGCGCGTCGCCGATATCCTTCTGCTCTCCGTTGGGCAGAATCAGCAGATGCACCAGGCCGCTGATATCGCGCACGGCATCCGCCACGAGCGCCGCCGAGACATAGCTGTCGATGCCGCCCGAAAGCCCAAGCATGAAGCCCCTCATGCCAGTGCTCATGAGATATTCTTTGGTTGCGCACTTGATCTGCTCAATTTTGGCGTTGATATACTCCTCCTGGGATTGGTGATCCCGCGCAAAATCCAGCGCGAGTGCATTTAGAATTTCTCTCTGCTTCATTTTCATACCGTCATCTCCTAACCGCGCGTCGCTTATACTACTAGTTATTATACCTTTTTTCCAGAAAAATTCAAACATTGCGCGGGAGATATTTGCATAAAAAGTGCGGCGGTCTTTGAGGGACACCGCCGCATTTTTGCAGTTTGCTATTTTTTAAACAGCTTTTTCTTTTTGGGGATGCTCTGCGCATCGATATTTTCCAGCTCCATGATCAGCTGTTTTTGCTGTTCTGTCAGTTTTCGCGGGATCTGCACGTTCATCTTGACGAACAGATCGCCGTGCAAATCCTGCCGCAGATACTTGATGCCCTTGCCGCGCAGGCGGAAGGTCGTCCCGGTCTGCGTGCCTGCCGGAATGCTGTACTTCACTTTGCCGTCCAGCGTGGGCACCTCCAGTTCACAGCCCAGCGCCGCCTGGCCAAAGCTGATGGGCATCTCCATATAGAGGTTTACCCCTTCCCGCCTAAAGGTTTTGTGCGGCCGCACCTGAATATAGACGAGCAGATCGCCCGCCGGGCCGCCCTTTTCCCCGGCATCGCCCTGGCCGGAAAGCGTGATGACCTGGCCGTTGTCGATGCCGGCCGGGATATTGATGCTGATCTTCCGGTTCTGCTGAACGTGCCCGCTGCCCTGGCATGTTTCGCAGGGCTCTTCGATGATCTTGCCCTGGCCGCGGCAGTTCGGGCAGGTTGTGATATTCATAAAGCTGCCAAACATGCTGTTCTGCTGCTGGCGCACCTGGCCGCTGCCGCCGCAGGTCGGGCAGGTTTTGACGCTGCTGCCCGGCTTGGCGCCTGTTCCATGGCAATGCTCGCAGGCCTCTCTGCGCCCGATATTCACTTCTTTTTTCACGCCAAAGGCCGCTTCTTCAAAGGTGATGCGCAGCGTGGCTTCCACATCGCTCCCGCGGGCTGGCCCGTTCCTTCTGGCCGCAGAGCCGCCGCCAAAGAAGCTCTCGAAAATATCTCCAAAGCCGCCGAAACCGCCGCCGCTAAAGCCGCCGCCATATCCTCCATAGCCGCCGCCCGCGCTCCCGTCAAACGCCGCCGAGCCGAACTGATCGTACTGCGCGCGCTTTTGATCGTCCGAAAGCACCTGGTATGCCTCGTTCACCTCTTTGAACTTCTGCGCGGCATTTTCATCGTCTTTATTGAGATCCGGGTGATACTTTTTTGCGAGCTGGCGATAGGCCTTTTTGATTTCCTCTGCGCTGGCGCTCTTGTCTACGCCCAGCGTTTCGTAGTAATCCTTATTTGCCAAATTCGTTTCCTCTTTTTAACCGCAGAAAGGAAGGCCGGGAGCTTTCACCCGCCTTCCCTTCCGTTTCGGTCTTTTTCTTACTTCTGGTTCTTGTCGTCGTCTACCACTTCATAATCCGCATCGACGACGTTGTCATCCTTGGGCGCCGCGCCCTGCGCTCCGGCAGCACCCTGCGCGCCTTGCTCGCTCTGCGCCTGATATGCCTTGCCGAAAACCTCGTAGGAGGTTGTCGTCAGCGCCTCGGTGGCCGCCTTGATGGCCTCGGTATCCGTTCCTTCCAGCGCCTTTTTCAGATCTGCGGCCTTGGCCTCGATGGAAGCTTTATCCGCGTCCGAGATCTTATCGCCCAGCTCTTTGACCGTCTTCTCCGTCTGGTAGACCAGGGAATCGCCGGTATTGCGGACTTCGATCTCCTCTTTCTTTTTCTTGTCCTCTGCCGCGAACTGCTCCGCTTCCTTCACAGCTTTGTCGATATCCTCATCCGAGAGGTTCGTGGAAGCAGTGATCGTGATATCCTGGCTCTTGCCCGTCCCCAGATCCTTGGCCGAGACATGCACAATGCCGTTGGCATCGATATCGAAGGTAACCTCGATCTGCGGCACGCCTCTGGGCGCAGCCGGAATATCCGTCAGCGTGAACCGGCCCAGCGTTTTGTTATACTGCGCCATCTCCCGCTCGCCCTGAAGGACGTGAATCTCAACGGTAGTCTGGCCGTCTGCGGCTGTGGAGAAAATCTGGCTCTTCTTGGCCGGGATGGTGGTGTTGCGCTCGATCAGGCGCGTGCAGACGCCGCCCAGCGTCTCGATGCCCAGGGAAAGCGGAGTAACATCCAGCAGCAGAACATCCTTGACCTCGCCGCCCAGAACGCCGCCCTGAATGGCCGCGCCCAGCGCGACGCACTCATCCGGGTTGATGCCCTTATACGGCTCTTTGCCCGTCAGCTTTTTGACCATATCCTGAACTGCAGGAATTCTCGTGGAGCCGCCAACCAGCACGACTTTATCGATCTCGCCGGTAGAAAGGCCAGCGTCTCTCAGCGCGTTCATGGTAGGGCCTTCCGTCGCGCGGACCAGGTCCTCCGTCAGCTTGTCGAACTGCGCCCGGGAGAGGTTCATATCCAGGTGTTTGGGGCCGGTTGCATCCATGGTGATGAAGGGCAGGTTGATATTGGCCTGCATGACGCCCGAAAGGTCGATCTTCACTTTCTCTGCCGCTTCCTTCAAACGCTGCATCGCCGCGTTATCCGCGGAAAGATCGATGCCGCTCTCCTTCTTGTATTCGGAGACCATCCAGTCCATAATGCGCTGGTCGAAATCGTCGCCGCCCAGCCGGGTATTGCCGTTGGTCGCCAAAACTTCGACAACGCCGTCGCCAATTTCCAGGATGGAGACGTCGAACGTGCCGCCGCCCAGGTCGTAAACCAGAATTTTCTGGGAATCCTCTTTATCCAGGCCATAGGAAAGCGCAGCAGCCGTCGGCTCGTTGATGATGCGCAGCACTTCCAGCCCCGCGATTTTGCCGGCGTCTTTGGTCGCCTGGCGCTGGGAATCCGAGAAGTAAGCCGGAACCGTGATGACGGCCTGGGTTACGCTCTCGCCCAGATAGCTCTCGGCGTCCGCCTTGAGCTTTGCCAGAATCATGGCCGAAATCTCCTGGGGAGAATAGCTCTTGCCCTCAATATTGACTTTGCGGTCCGTGCCCATATCCCGCTTGATGGAAGCGATGGTGTTTTCATGGTTGGTAACTGCCTGGCGCTTTGCGATCTGGCCGACCAGGCGCTCGCCGTTCTTTGCAAACGCGACGACAGAGGCCGTTGTCCGCGCGCCCTCTGCGTTAGGGATGACGACAGGCTCGCCGCCCTCCATCACCGCCATGCAGCTATTGGTTGTTCCAAGGTCAATTCCGATAATCTTGCCCATAATACGATATCCTCCTAAATATTCAAATTCTTATTTTACTACTTTCACCATGCTATGCCGCAGGATGCGCTCTCCGGCCCGATAGCCGCGCATGAGCACTTCCTTGATCAGCCCGCTTTCCTCGCCTTCCTCCAGCTCCGCCTGCATCACGGCGTTATGGAAATTCGGATCGAACTGCTGACCCTGTGCCTCAATCTCCTCGATGCCAAGGGATGCAAAAATCTCGCCCAGCTGCTTTTGAATTAGCTCCACGCCCTGTCTTATGGGCGAATCCTCTTCGCCTGCCGCCTTGAGCGCATATTCCATGTTATCCGCCAGCGGAAGGAACTTTGCCGCGACATCCAGCATCGCGTTTTGATATGCCTCCGAAACCGCCGTCTGGTTGCGCCGCTTATAGTTCTCGAAATCCGCCCGCTCGCGCTGCAGAAGGGAGAGGTATTCATCCCGCTCTTTTTGCAGTTTTTCCTTCTCCAAATCGGCTTTTTTGCCCTTTTCCTTGGCGGGCTTCTTTTCGGGCTCGCTCTTCTGTTCCTGTGTCTCCTCCTGGAGCTGCTCCGCTACCTTCTCTTCCTGCTGCTCCTGCTTGTTCTTTGCCATTTCTCTCTCCTGTCAGTATTGTTTGTCATCCGCAAGATAGTACTGCAAAATCTCGTTCATGCTGGCGCTCACGCACCGCAGTACCGAGATAATTTTCGCATAATTCATGCGCGTCGGCCCGATCACGCCAAAAGACCCCAGCTTCTGATCGCCCATGCGGTAGGTCGCCGTGACGATGCTCATATCCCGCAGTTCATCCAACTCGTTTTCCCTGCCGATGCGGATGGTAAACTCCATATCCGTCGAGCGGGAAAGCATATCGTAGAGCGCGTCTTTTGTCTCCAGAAGCGTCAGGAAATTCTTTGCTTTGTCCACATCCTGGTATTCCGGGTGGTTGAAGATGTTTTTCGCTCCCCCCAACACAACTTCCTTTCCAGCCTCCGGCCGGATATTGGCCTGCACGGCATCCAGCATACTTTCCATAAAAGCCCGGTGCGCCTCGATATCGCCTGCCGCCGCCTCCCGCACTGCCGAAACGGCATCGGCAAAGCGCCGGTTGCTCACTTTGTCCGTGAGAAAATTCGAGAGCGTTTCCAGCTCGTAAGAATCCATCTCTTCGGGCACATGGATCACCATATCCCGCACCATGCCCGTGTTGAACACGAAAATAAGCAGCGCCTTATGCCCGCTCAGCTTGACAACTTGAATGCGCCGAATCTCGATTTGCGAGAGCTGCGGGGCAAGCACAAGGCTGGTGAGATTGGTCATCTCCGAAAGCACCTTGGCCGTCGCCTCGATGACACCGCCCATCTGCCCCATCTTCTGGTTCAGATAGCCGCGGATAAAGGCGATTTCACCCTGATTTAGGCGGGAAACTTTCATGAGTGTATCCACATAGAGCCGATACGCCTTATCCGAAGGCATGCGCCCGGCAGAGGTATGCGGCTGCTCCAGATACCCCCCCTCTTCCAGATCTGCCATTTCATTGCGGATCGTCGCGGAAGAGATGTTCATATCCTCCCGTTTGGAAAGCGTGCGGGACCCAACCGGGATGCCCGTAGCAATATAATCATCGATGATCGCTTTTAGAATCATCATCTGACGTTCGGTTATCGCCATATCTCCGCCCTCCTTTTGGTTTGTTAGCACTCAACTTAGTCGAGTGCTAATCACTACTATAAAAAATAGCACTATTTCCCTTTTTAGTCAATAGGCTATTTGTTACGAATTATTGAACAAAGAAAGGCGCAGCCCCCTTTGGGTCGCGCCTTTTTCGGCTTGCTATACCAGATTTTCGATGAGCTCCAGCACAACGCCATCCTGCAAATCCAGCCCTTTTTCCGTCAGAACAAGCCGCTCGCCCAGCTCACACAGGCCGAGCTTCTGCAGCTTTTCCAGAGATCTGCGCATCCCTTCGCTTTTTGGAAGCTCCTCCGCCGGCATACCCTCCAGCAGGCGGGTTTTGAGCATGATGCGCTCAAAGGGCAAATCTGCCTTGAGGCGGGAGATCTCCGCCCGTTTTCCCCGCCCCAGCGCAGCCAGATACCGCCCCAAGCCATCGTCGTTGGAAAAGCGCTCGCCCTGGTAAAAGGAGTGCGCCGAGGCGCCCAGGCCGATATACTCCCAAACGCGCCAGTATTTCAAATTGTGCCGGCATTCATAGCCTTTCTTTGCGAAATTAGAGATCTCATAGCGAGCAAATCCCGCTTCCTCCAGGGTTTGCTTGATGGCGTAAAACATGGCCCGATCCGTCTCTTCATCCGGCTGGGGCATGCCATACATGGGAACGCCTTTTTCCAGCTTTAGGGCATAGGCCGAGACGTGCGTAACCGGCAGCGCGCAAAGCGCCTGGGCGCTCTGCCTTGCCTGCTCTACGCTTTGGCCGGGCAGCGAATACATGAGATCCGCGTTGATATTGGAAAACCCCGCCTGGCATGCCGCATCCAGCGCGCGCAGAAAATCGTCATAGGTATGCAGGCGGCCAATCGATGCCAAAAGCCCATCCTGCACGGCCTGAAGGCCAAAGGAGATGCGGTTGATCCCCGCCCGCCGATATTCCAGCGCCTTCTGCCTGGAAAAGGAATTGGGGTTGGCCTCGATGGAGATTTCCGCTTCCGGGGCAATCTCGATGCTCCTTCGCACGCCTTCCAGCAGCTGTTCTATCGCCCCATCCGGCAGATGCGAGGGCGTCCCCCCGCCGATAAAGACGGTATCCGCGCGCTCGCCCTGATAAAACGCCGCCTCCCGAATCACCGCCTGCACATACTCCGGCATTGTGCTCTCTTTTCCAGGATAGGAGACAAAATCGCAGTAGCCGCACTTGCGCTGGCAATACGGGATATGAATATAAAGCCCCTTGCTCACGAATCCAGTTTTAAAACGCTCATAAACGCCTCGGAGGGAACTTCTACGCTCCCCACCTGCCGCATGCGTTTTTTTCCTTCCTTCTGCTTTTCCAGCAGTTTTTTCTTTCGGGAAATATCGCCGCCGTAGCATTTGGCCAAAACATCCTTGCGCATGGCCTTGACCGTCTCGCGCGCGATGACCTTGCCGCCAATGGCCGCCTGAATGGGCACTTCAAACATCTGCCGCGGAATGACTTCCTTGAGCTTTTCGGCGATCATTCTGCCCCGGGCATAGGCCCTATCCGCATGCACGATCAGCGAAAGCGCATCGCACATCTCCCCGTTCAGCAGAATATCCAGCTTGACCAGATCGCTCTTCTGGTAGCCACAGAGCTCATAATCCAGCGAGGCGTATCCCCGCGTGCGGGATTTGAGCTGATCGAAGAAATCATAGATGATCTCGTTGAGCGGGATCTCATAGTGCAGGACGACGCGCGTCGTCTCGATATACTCCATATTCTTGAAAATGCCGCGCTTTTCCTGGCAAATATCCATCACCGCGCCGACATACTCATCCGGCGTCATGACGGATACCTTGGCCATCGGCTCTTCCATATGCTCGATGGTGGAGGGATCGGGCAGGTTGGTGGGGTTTTCCACCACAACCAGCTCGCCGTTCGTCAGAATCACATGGTAGCTAACGCTGGGAGCCGTGGTTACCAGATCGAGATCGAATTCCCGCTCCAGCCGCTCCTGAATGATCTCCATATGCAAAAGCCCCAAAAATCCGCAGCGGAAGCCAAAGCCCAGGGCGACGGACGTCTCCGGATCATAGCTTAAGGAGGCGTCGTTTAAATGCAGTTTTTCCAGCGCATCCTTCAGATCATCGTATCTGGCGCCATCGGCCGGGTAGATGCCGCAATAGACCATGGAGGAGACTTTCTTATACCCCGGCAGCGGCTCTGGAGCCGGCCGGGCCGCCAGCGTTACCGTATCGCCCACCCGCGTATCGCTGATGGTCTTGACGCTCGCCGCAATATAGCCGACTTCCCCCGCCTTTAGGCTTTCCGCGGGCAGAAGCCTAGGGGTGAAAATGCCCACTTCCGTGACGTCGTATTCCTTCTCCGTGGCCATAAACCGGATGATGTCCCCGGTTTTGACGCTGCCCTCTTTGACGCGCACAAAGCTGATGGCGCCTTTATAGTTATCATAGAAGGAATCGAAGATCAGCGCCTTCAGCGGCGCAGAGGATTCTCCCTTGGGCGGGGGCAGGTAATCCACAATCGCATCCAGAACGCTCTCGATATTCAGGCCGGTTTTCGCGCTGATGCGCGGCGCATAGCTGCAATCCAGCCCGATGACATCCTCGATTTCCTGCGCCACTTCATCCGGCCGCGCCGAGGGCAAGTCCACTTTATTGATGACAGGCAAAATCTCCAGATCGTTATCCAGCGCCAGATAGACGTTTGCCAGCGTCTGCGCCTCGATGCCCTGGCTGGCATCCACCACAAGGATCGCCCCTTCGCAGGCCGCCAGCGAGCGGGAGACTTCATACGTGAAGTCCACATGCCCGGGCGTATCGATGAGGTTAAACGTATATTCGATGCCGTCTTTCTCGTGGAACATGCGCACCGCCTGGGATTTGATGGTGATGCCGCGCTCGCGCTCCAAATCCATCTGATCCAGCAGCCGATCCTCCATCTCCCGCATGGAGACTGTTTTGGTCTTTTCAATTAAGCGATCGGCCAGAGTGGATTTGCCGTGGTCGATATGCGCGATAATGCAAAAATTGCGAATGGTATCCTGCCTGTTCATACTACCTCCAAAATAGCTCTCCTATATCTTATGGGAATTTCCTAAAAAAAGCAAGGATGCACCGGGAAAATCCGCGCTCTTCGAAAAGAGCGAAATAAAAAACCGGCGGTTGCCGGTTTTTTGCTTGATCTGCCAGATTAGAGGTTCTTTCCGCAGCACTTTTTATATTTTTTGCCGCTGCCGCAGGGGCAGGGATCGTTGCGGCCGACCTTGTTCTCGTTGATGATCTGGCCGGATTTGCGCCATGCTTTGGTGATCTCCCGGCGCTTCTCTTCCGAAAGAACGCCTTCCCACTCAGGCAGAGTATACAGCCACTTTGCCTTGGCATCCAGCATATTATAGAACAGCTTCTCGAAATCCACTTTCAGCTCGATCTCTGTATCTTCTGCCAGTTCCGCAATTTCATAGCCGGAGACCAGGCTCTCATTGATGCCGTCCATAAAGCCGGTGAAAACTTCGGGCGTCATCCCGAACTGCTCTGCCAGCTCCGAAAGCTTACCCGCAAAAACCTTTTCCGGCTCGGCGAGAATTTTCTTGTAGTTCTCTGTTTCCGCCGCAAAATACTCCTGCCAATATGCCAGCTGCGCCTCCTGCGTCTGCTGCATATCTGCCAGCTGCTGCCACTTTTCGTATAGTGTCATCCCATTTTCCTCTTTTGTCTCAATTATTGATAAAGGCTCTCGAGGTTTTCCCGAATCGCCTTGATAAACTGGCTCGAATTGACCGCTTTGACGTTTTCCAGCGTAGAGAGAAGCGCCAGATCCCGCGTCATCACGCCGCCTTCAATGGTCGAAAGCGTGGCCTGCTCCAGCTTCTGGGCAAACTCCATCAGCTCCTGATTGCCATCCAGCTCGCCGCGCTTTCTGAGCGCGCCAGACCAGGCAAAGATCGTCGCAACCGAGTTGGTGGAAGTCTCCTCGCCTTTGAGATGCTTATAGTAATGGCGCGTAACCGTGCCGTGAGCGGCCTCGTATTCGTAGTTGCCGTCCGGCGAGACCAGCACCGATGTCATCATGGCAAGGCTTCCGAAGGCCGTCGCCACCATATCGCTCATGACATCGCCGTCGTAATTCTTCAGCGCCCAAATGAACCCGCCTTCCGAGCGCACCACCCGGGCGACGGCATCGTCGATGAGCGTATAGAAATACTCCAGGCCCGCAGCCTCGAATTTCTCGGCGAACTCCGCGTCATAAATCTCCTGGAAAATATCCTTAAACGTGTGGTCATACTGCTTGGAGATGGTATCCTTGGTAGAGAACCAGAGATCCTTCTTCTCGCCCAGGGCAAACTGGAAGCAGCTTCTGGCAAAGCTCCGAATGGAATCGACGGTGTTATACATCGCCAGGGCAATGCCGCCGTTCTCGTTATACTCATAGACGGGCAGCCGCTGCTCCTCGCCGTTTTGCGAGACAATCAGCTCCACTTTCCCGCCGCCTGCGACCTTGGATTCGGTATCCCGGTAAATATCGCCGAAAGCATGGCGGGCGATGGTGATGGGCTGTTTCCACGTGCGCACAAAGGGCTCGATCCCCTTCACGAGAATGGGCGTGCGGAAAACAGTTCCATCCAGCACGGCGCGAATCGTCCCGTTGGGGCTTTTATACATTTCCTTCAGATGATATTCTTCCACTCGCTGGGCATTGGGCGTGATCGTCGCGCATTTGACGCCGACGCCGTACTTTTTGATGGCGTTGGCCGCGTCGTAAGTAACCTGATCGTCCGTCTCATCCCGATACGGCAGGCCGAGATCGTAATACTCTGTTTTCAGATCCACAAACGGGCACAACAGCTCCTCTTTGATCTGCCCCCAGAGAATGCGCGTCATCTCATCGCCATCCATCTCTACCAGCGGGGTGCTCATCCTGATTTTTTCCATGTAGTCTATTTCGTCCTCTCTAAAAAATTATTTGCTGCATTTCTCGGCCAGATCATAGAAGAAGGGGATGCGCAGAAAGCTGTCGCCCAAAGCGCGCGCCAGGCCGATGATCATAATGATACCATAAAGAACGTAGAGCACGACGATCAAAATGGAGAAGGGCACTCCAATGACCGGGATTTTCGCAAAAAAGAACAGCACCATATTGATCAGAATCACGCCGATCAAAGTAAAGAGCGACATCAGGCAATGCCGGCGGATTGTTTTATCGTTGTAATCAAAAATCAAAAACAAAAAACTGCCCAGGAACGGGACGAGATAGATCAGAAGATATGCCAGCCTAACGTCCACTCCAATGCTCGATTTGTTGTTCATACTGCTTCCCCCTTTGCTCATAGAACATATATTTTCTTGCTTTTCATACTATCACAAAATTTGCCGGAATGGCAATGAAATTAGCAAATTTTCGGCATATTTACAAAACTTTCACGACTGCCCGCAAAATGCCTTTCTGCCCGCATCAGACATCCATCCAAATGGGCGCATGATCAAAGGCTGGCAGGAAAACTTCGAGAAAATCCCGCATGGAAATGCGCAGGCTGGAGGTATTGACGCAAGGGTGGCACCCAAGCGCCTCCAAATGCTCTATTTCGCGGTCCAAAACCAGCTGGACGCGCCCGTCGGCATCATTCATCAATCCCAAAACGCTCACCGACCCCGGCTGCAAATCCAAAAACGCCTCCATCTGCTCTGGCCTGCCAAAGGAGAGCCGGGATACCCCCAGCTGCCCGGCAAGCTTTTTGAGATCGGCGCGCTTTTCCGCAGGCAAGGTTACCATAAAATACCGGGATTTATCCGCATTGCGCAAAAAGAGGTTTTTCAGATTTGGGATGCCCAGCGCCGCATCGATGGCATCGCAGGAGCCGTCCGCGGCGGAGTATACCGCCTGGTGATCCAGGCGCACAAAAGGAATTTGCAGCCGCTGCAAGGCGGCATATACCCGCATCTCCCGCTCCGTCCGCAGCTCCTTCGGCGCTCCATGGCAAAGCGGGCCTAGTTTAGCATCTCCCTCCCCTCGGCTTTTCAAAAAGGATTTCTCCATGATGTAGTGCCCCTCGCTATCCGGCTGTTCACTGGTGTAGGAGTAGCCCATCTTATGATAGAAAGCATGGGAAGTGATGGAGGAAGGGATGGTGATCTTGACTCCTCCGCAGTTTCTCACATATTCTTCTCCTGCCGCGATGAGCGCACGGCCAATTCCCTTTCTATGGCATTCCGGCTGAACAAAAACAGTCAGAAAATGGTATTCTCCTTTTTTGCCGTTCCGGGAGGGCACGACCGTCAGGATGCCAACGGGCTCATCCCCTTCTGCCGCCACAAAAATCTCCCGTTTTGCCGCAAAGCTCTGAATATGCTCCGGACCAAAATTCAGGATCATCCGCCGGATCTCGTGCATCGGATAGTCTTTGGAATTGACTTCCATCAGATTTCGGACGACGATCTCCGAGAGTTTCTCCGCATATTTTTCCTGATAGCCAACAATTTGCATTTTCACCTATTCACCGCTCTTCTCGGCCTGCGCCTGCTTTTCCTCTATCATCTGCCTGCCCGCCCGAACGCCATAGCACATGGCGCCCACGGCCTCATAGATCGCGCCGATGGCAAAATACGGCCAGACGCTGCCAAACTGCAAGAACACCTGCCGCACGCTGCCGCCCAGCGTATCAAAGTAGGCCGCCAGCAAGTTGCCGTGATAGTAAGCGGCGGCATATGCGGGGAGGCTGTTTCCCGTAAACCCCAGGCTCTGCATATGGATGATGCCGACCGAAACCG
Organism: uncultured Clostridia bacterium; assembly: GCA_947063485.1. Taxonomy (GTDB): domain Bacteria; phylum Bacillota; class Clostridia; order Christensenellales; family Christensenellaceae; genus QANA01. The sequence continues at coordinate 18,321 of CAMSSU010000016.1, forward strand.
CCGCGGCCAGAAAGCCCAGCAAAAACACGGTGGGCAGATAGACGGCGAAAAAGCCCTTCGCCTTTTTGCCGCCAAAGGAAAAATAGCCGTAGTAGACAAAAAGCGCCAGCACGAACCCAAAGCTCAGATGCAGGTTGCCCCCCACAAAATAAGCCGTCATCACCCACATCAGAAACGCCAGAATGCCGCCCAGCACCGCGCCGCCCAGCCCCTTGAAGTAACCAGGGGCAGAGACTTTGTTTTCACCTTTTTTCATATGCATGCTCCAAAATTTTTCTTTCATCATATCCCATTTGCGTTTCTTTGTAAATTTCCTGGGCGTATCTTTTTTGCTTTGCCCCAGATTGTTTACAAATTCCATATATTTTCTAAAAATCAGGTATGGTAGAATAAGAACATGTTGCAAACGGAAAGGATGGAATTCATGAAAAAATTCTTAAGCATCTTGCTTGTGCTTCTCCTGTGCCTTGGCGCTTTTGCCGGCTGTAAAAAGCAGGAGAGGGGCGGAGTGATCGCAAAAGTCGGCAGCCGCGAAATCGCCTTCGACGACTTTTTGGATACGCTGGACTACTACGTCTATTATTTGAGCATCGATGCCAGCAGCGCCTCCTCCAAGGAGAGCGTGATGCAGCTCGCCCAGCAGATTCTGGACTCTATGGTGCTTAGCGAAGTCGTCTACGCCAAGGGCGAGGAGCTTGGATACTATGAATTTTCCGAGGAAGAGCGCGCGAAGATCGAGGAAAACGTCGCCTCGGAAATGAGCTCAGGCCGCAAAAATATCGAGGCTTCTATTAAGGAACAGAACCCGGATCTCTCCGAGGCCGATCTGGAGACCAAAATCAATCTGGAGATGGCAAACCAGGGCTATATCGAAGAGGACTTCCGCTCCTATTATGAGGATTCGCTGGTCTACGATAAAGTGTTCGCGCATTTTACAGACGATATTTCCGTGCAGGAGCAGGAAGTGCGCGAGGAATACGACAGACTCGTGGAAGAAGCCAAAACCGGATATGCCGACGGCACTGCCAGCTTTGAGAACGACGCTCTCAGCGGCGGCGCCATCTACTATACCCCTGCCGGCTACCGCCGCGTGAAGCACATTTTGATCGGCTTTGATACCGAGACTTCCAGCAAACTGAGCGAGCTGTATTCCGCCGGCGATCAAGCCGCCTATGATGCTTATCTGCAGGAAGCGCTGGCTGGAATCCAGCCCAAGGCGGAAGATGTGCGCGGAAAAATCAACGCGGACGGCTCCAATTTTGCGGATCTCATGAGCGAATATTCCGCAGATCCCGGCGCCGCCTATTACCCGGACGGCTACGTCGTGGGGCAGGAAAACTCCACCTATTATGAAGACTTCGTCAAAGGCGTATTCGCGCTAAACAATGTGGGCGACATCAGCGCCCTGGTCTCCTCCCCCAGCGGCTACCACATCATCCGCCTGGAGGAAATTTTGGAGGAAGGCCCGGCTAAATATGAGGATGTTCAGGCGACTATCTCTGCCTCCCTGCTGGAGAGCAAAAAAAGCGACGCATTTTTCGAGATGTGCGAAACCTGGCGGGATGAGATGAAAGTCAAAACATATCCGGAAAAATACCAGGTCTATCTAGATAACTACTACGCCGATCTGGAGGCATCCGCCGCCCAGTAGGCAAGAAAAAAAGAGCGGGATAGCCCGCTCTTTTTGATTGCTCATTTTTGCTCCGGCAGAAGCTTTACCACGACAATTTGCGGAAAATTCAAGAGCCGCAGAGGAAACCCGCTGTTTCCCAGCCCCCGGCTGACGATCATGCGCGCCCTTCCCTTTTTGTGCATTCCCTTGCAGTATTTCGGGAAAAGCCCTTGGCCTGGGGCATAAACCCCGCCGCCCGGGAACCAGAACTGCCCGCCGTGTGCATGGCCGCAAAGCGCCAAATCGATGGCATAGCGGCTATAGGAAGGTTCGAAATAGTGCGGAAAATGCGCCAGCAGCAGCCGAAATTTTGCGCTTTGCTCCAGCTTTGCCAGCTGCTCTGCGCTTTTGCCGCCATAGCCAATTTCATCTACTCCAAGGATTGCCAGCCGGTTTTGCGCCATCTGCATCTCCCGGATCTGCTGCCGCAGGACGATGACACCGCAGGCTTGCAGCTGCTCTAAAATCTGCTCCCGATCCCGCCGGCCGTACTCATGGTTGCCGGGGCAGTAGGCCACCGGCGCCAGTGCCGTCAGCTCCCGCATCAGATCATAGGCGGCATCCGTCTCCAGCCGGAAGCGATCCACCAAGTCTCCTGTGAAGGCGATGAGATCCGGCTTTTGCCTGCGCACCCTGCGCAGCAGACGGCAGCTTCCCCTTCCAAACTGCTTGGCGTGAAGATCCGAGAGATGCACAATGCACATGGGCGATGCGATGCGCGGATGGTGCAGCACATATTTTTTCTCCGTCAGCCAGTTATTCTGCGCCCAGAGGAAACCGCAGAGCAGCCCTGCCACGCCGGCGAGAATCCCCCACTCCATTACGCTTCTCCCAGCGCAAACCGCTCGACTGCCACCGCCGCGCCGTCTTCCCAGACGGGCGGGGCGATATGCTCGGCATATTCCAAAAGCGGCCCAGTCGCATTGCCGACGGCCACGCCAATGCCCGCCTCGGCCAGCATGGCGACGTCGTTTTCGCTGTCGCCAATGGCCAGCACTTCCTCTCTTTCAAAGCCCAGCATTTCGCGCAGTGTTTTGAGCGCGGTTCCTTTGGTCACGCTCTCATCCATCACTTCGATGGACCAGCTTCCCGAAAACACCACGCTCAGCCCGGGAATTTTTGCGATTTCCGCTTTCATGGGGGCAAGCTGCTCCTGCTCTTTTGCAATGATCAGGAATTTCGCGCCTTTGAGCCCTCTTTGCTCCACCGCTAAGGGGACATCCTCCGCCGTAATCAGCCGATCCCGCACGGTATCCAGGTATCTTTTCGCCGTTGCGTTTTCCTTGATCCGATTCATGGCATATTCATTGGCGACGATCTCCCGCTCGCAGTAGAGCTGGCAATATGCTCCGGGAAAGCGCTCCACAGCCTTTATGACGCTTGCCAGCACGGCGTTTGGCATCGTCCGGCAAAAGATGGTTTGCTCTTTGCGCAAGTCGTAAAGCTCTGCGCCCGTCATGCAGATGCAGTGCCGGATGCCGCCGATATGCTCCGCGATATGGCGCGCCTCGAATAGGCCGCGGCCCGTCGCCAGCGCGACGGTAATCCCCCGCTCCATTGCCCGGCGCAGCGTCTGCGTAACCCGGGGCGTGGGCATCGCATGGGCGTTGATCAGCGTGTAATCAATATCCGATACAATCAGTTTAATGCTCATTTTATCTTCCTTTTCTCAAATTCTCTTCTCTTATGATACCCGACTTTCCCCTTCATTGCAACGAGAAAAGGCTTGACTTACAGCCCGCTTTAAGTAGTAAACTATAATTACTTTCTAGTTACGGAGGAAACGCATATGAGAAAAATCAGGCTGGGAAAGACCGAGCTTATGGTTACTAAAACTTCCTTTGGCGCATTGCCCATTCAGCGCGTGGATATGCAGACGGCAAAGAGCATTCTGCGCAGCGCCTATGATGCGGGCATCAACTTCTTCGATACCGCCCGGGCTTATACCGACAGCGAGGAAAAGCTGGGCGAGACGTTCAAAGGCGGGCTGCGCCAGAATATCATCATCGCCAGCAAAACCATGTCTACCGACCGCGCCGGCGCCGAGCGGGATATCGAAACCAGCCTGCGCAATCTGCAGACGGATTATATCGATATTTACCAGATGCACAATCTCCAGGCTCTGCAGGATCCGGACGACGATTCCACTGCGCTCTTCGCGCTGATGCAGGCAAAGAAAGCCGGAAAAATCCGCCATGTGAGCTTTACTGCGCACCGCCATGATATCGCCGAGCAGGGCGTTCGAAGCGGCCTGTTCGATACGCTTCAGTTCCCGCTCTCCTATCTCTCGGCAGACAGCGATTTGGAGCTGGTCGCGCTGTGCAAGGAGCATGATATGGGCTTTATCGCCATGAAGGCCATGTCCGGCGGGCTTTGCAGCAGCGCCAAGGCGGCTTTTGCCTACCAACAGCAGTTCGACAACGTTGTTCCGATTTACGGCATTCAGCGCCAGCAGGAGCTGGATGAGTGGCTCTCCTATGAGCAGGCGCTGCCCGCCCTGGATGAAGAGCTTTTGGAGATCATCCAAAAGGAGCGCGCCGAGTTTGCCGGGGAGTTCTGCCGCGCCTGCGGCTACTGCATGCCCTGCCCGGTGGGCATCCAGATCCCGACTGTCGCCCGGCTGCATCTGCTCTGCACCCGTTCTCCCTATCAGAACTTCATCACGGATGAATACTACGAGAGCCTGAAGGTTGTGGATGAGTGCCTGCATTGCGGCCAGTGCTCTTCCCGCTGTCCCTATCAGATGGATGTTCCCTCTATGATCCGCAAGCAGTATGATAAATATCTCGCTTTCTACGAAGAACATAAAGACGAAGTGAAATAATTTTCATACGAAAAGAGCCGCAGGCCGCGGCTCTTTTTCTATGGCAAAACAGAGTTTGCATGCGGCGTTTTTCTTTTTTGTAAACGCGCCGCATTTTTTTGCCGCACTACTCGACATTTTTTGCAGAAATGCTATAATAATGCTAACCCCCAGCGCATCATATGTTATATTATGGGGCGCCGCACTTTGCGGCGAAATTTTTAGTACCTATCAGGAGGAAAATATGTTTGATGATCTCGAGTTCCTTTGGCCAGTTCTGAGCATCGCAATTCCAGTTTTGCTCGTCTTTTTGCTTATTCTTCTTTGCTGGCGCAAAGTTCCGGCGGATAAAGCCATCGTCATTACGGGAATTAAAAAGCGCGTGCTTTCGGGAAGGGGCGGCATCATGCTTCCTATTTTCGAAACCAGCTGCGTCATCTCTCTGGAGAATATCTCCATGACCACCGACGTTACCGAAGCGCCTTCCAAGCAGGGCATCTTTGTGGACGTCGTGGGAACGGCTGTCGTCAAAGTTCGCAATGAGCGCGAGAGCATTTTAAAAGCTGTCGAGCAGTTCTGCAACGGCAACGCCGTGTCTACCAAAGCCGTCATCAGCGGCATGGTGGAGCAGATTTTGGAGGGCAAGCTGCGCGGCATCGTCTCTACGATGACTGTCGAGGAGATCAACTCCAACCGCGCCGAATTTGAGCGCCGCACGGAAGAGGATATCAAAAAGGAGCTGGATGAGATGGGCCTTCAGCTGCTCTCCTACTCGATTTTGAAGATCGCAACTCAGGGCGGCTATCTGGAAAACCGCGCGCGCCCGCAGGTTGCCCAGTCCAAGGCGGAGGCGGAGATCGCCGAGGCAGAGCGCAAGCGCGATACCGATATTAAGACGGCCGAGGCTTCTCAGGAGGGCCAGAAAGTCAAACTGGCGGCAGACGCGGAGATCGCCCGGGCAGAACGCGATAAGCAACTGCGCATGGAAGGCTTCCGCGCCGAGCAGGACCGCGCCAAGGCAGAGGCCGACGCCTCCTATAAGATCCGCGAGATTCAGGTGCAGTCTGAGCTGGAGCAGCAAAAGGCCATTCTGGCAGAACAGGCTGCCATCACGGTAGAAAAAGAGCTGGTCGCGACTGTGGAAAAGCCGGCCAATGCCCAAAAGCGCAAAACAGAGATCGAAGCAGAGGCAGATAAGATTAAGGCAATCCGCCAGGCCGAGGCGCAGGCGGAAGCCATCCGCATCGATGCCATGGCGCAGGCGGAGGCCCGCAAAATTCAGGCGCAGGCGGAGGCCGAAGCCATTCGGCTGACGGGCGAAGCGGAGGCGGAAGCCATCCGCGCCAAGGGTATTGCGGATGCTGATGCGAAAAACAAGCTGGCCGACGCTATGGCAAAATACGGCCAGGCGGCCGTCGTCGAGCTCATCATGGGCAACCTGCCGGCCATCATGCAGAATATCGCCAAGCCCATGGAGAACATCGATAAGATCACTGTCATCGATACGGGCGAAGGCAAGGGCGGCGCGGCAAAGGTTGCGCAGACTGTTACCAATATTGCAGGAGCTGGCTTTGAGACGCTCAAAGAGCTCACCGGGATCGATCTGGCAGGGCTCATCCAGGGAGCCGGAAATCCTCCGGCGCTTTCCAGCAACGCCCCCTCCCAGCCTGAACAGGAATAAAACAGGAAAAGCGGCATGGTCATATGGCCATGCCGCTTTTTTATGCGCTTTTCGCGGGATTATTCCCCATCCTTCTGAAATTCCAGAATATCACCGGCCTGGCATTCCAGCACCTCGCAGATCGCCGCGAGCGTGGAAAAGCGGATGGCCGTTACTTTGTTATTCTTGATTTTCGAAAGGTTGACATTCGAGATGCCCACCCGCTCGGCCAGTTCGCCCAGCGATATTTTTCTCTCAACCATCATTCTATCCAGCCGCAGCATAATTTTTCCCATTTATGCGCCTCCTTACAGCAGCCCGTCCACATCTTTTTCCAGCTCCACTCCATGCTGGAAAAACTGCGTCAGGCAAAGCACAATGATGCCCATAATCAGCCCATCCATGCTGATGCTCATCTCCGTCGCTTCCGGCCCGAGCACCAGGCGGGCAATGACGCTCATCACAAAGCCGACCACAGGAATCCCGATGGAGAAAATGCCGATTTCTCTCATCATGCGGACGTTATCCTTCTGAAACGGCGTGCTGCCCTCGGATTTTTTGATAATCAGGTGCAAGTTCCGGAATATCATCGCCACCAGCGAAAAGATGATGATTGCTCCAACGGCAAAGAGGACAAAGCTCTTTGTATCCACTCTTCCATCCGAAATGGGAGCCACGATTTCAAAGCCATAGGTGGATAGCTCTACTTCCTGCCCCGCCGTATCCAGACCGACGAAATAGCCCAGCCACTGCGGCGCAGCTGTTATGCATATTGCCGCCGCCAGCATGAGCGTCTCTGCGACCCAATGCGTAACTTCCAACACCTTCGTAACGACCTTCGCGAGTTTATCAATTCCTTTCACTTTTGCACTTCCTCCAACATGATAAATTTCCATCGCATGCCTGGTGAGAATAATTTACCACTATATTTAATCTATGTCAATAATATTTTAATGTTTTACATTAAATTTTATATATAAAACATTAATATTCTTTTTCAGTGATTTCCTGCCCGCCGCCCTGCTCTTTGCATAAAAAAGGCACTCATGCCAAGTGCCCCTTTTTCGCTTTGACCTTCTATTTCCTTTCGCGCACAACGTCTCCCTCTGCAAGCCCGCCCAGCAGGAAGGGAGAATCTGCCCGGTGCTCCTTGGCCTGGCCGTCTCTTCTGGCATAGCAGTATTGGCAGCCTCCATGGCACGCGCCGTATGCCCCAATATCCACGCTGGCCGCACAGCCGCAGCTTTCCCGCTGGTTTCTATCCTTTTTTGCCTGAACCGGCCTTCCGGCAATGCGCGAAAGCAGGGCCGCATCAATGCAGCAGCCATGCCGGATCCCAAATTCGGATAGATCGGCCAGCTCGGCACACGTCTCCAATTTCAGGCGATATGCTGCCGCAATCTCGGCGAACTTACTGGCCAGCTCCCGCATCTGCTCCTGCTCCATGGGCAGAATGCCGCTTTGGTTCATGCGCTTTTGAATGCTGGGATAGAGATCGAGAAAGCTGAAAATGCATTTTTCGGTATATCCCTCCAGCCGCTTGGCCATTTGCTCAAAATATCGGATGTGGTATTCGGGTGAGTAGCGCTGGGAGAGAAAAATGGGATCGTAGCGCCAGATCACCCGCTCTTTTCCAACCTGCTCGGACAGCCGCCGAAATACCGCGATGCCCTCCCTGCCCTTTTGCGGGATGCCCGGCTCGATTTCCTTCCCATAGGAGGTGAGCGTATACTGAAAATAGAACGGGTAGGCATCAAAAGCATTCAGGTGCGGCAGGAGCGGCGCCGGGTTTTTCGTCCAAAAGACGATCCCGTCCACATGCTCCGGCGTGAGCAGTATCTTGCTGACCTGGCGGCAGTTCATCGGGTTGCGCACCAGGGCATGGCCCTCTTCAAAGCGCTTTTTCAGCCAATCCGCGTAAAATGCCGGCAGATCCGTCTGCCGGCTCGCGCTGATAATCATAGTTCCTCCGCTTGTATAAAAAAGGTGCAGAATGCTCTGCACCTTTTTGTCGTTTTCAAATATCCTGCCGCTTCTTCTTATTCTCGCGCACAGCCCTGCAAACCAGCCAGCTAAAAACCCCAACGCCGGATAGAACGCACGCTGCCAGAAGCGCCGGAATCCCATAAAACATGAGCGCGGCAGGCAGAGCCATCGCAAAGCTTCGGCATAAATTGTGTTGTTTCACCATTTTTCTGCCCTCCTAAACAGAGTATAGCATTCTTTTTCTGCTTAGTCCACAGATTTCAGTGATTCCACCATATCCACCTGCCGAATGCGGCGGTTGATGAAGATGCTCACCAGCCATGTGAAGAGCATGGTCAGCGCAGAGGCCATCAGATACCCGCCCAGGCTTACCGTGCGTCCCAGCATGAGAATATCGACTTCCACCGTCTTTACCACATACTGATAGAGCACCAGCCCAAGCCCAAGGCCCAGAACGCACCCTATTATCGAGAGAATCAGCGTCTCCCGGAAAATATAGGCGTTGGTCTCCCCGGCGCGGAACCCCAGGACTTTGAGCGTCGCGATTTCCCGCACGCGCTCGCCCACGTTGATATTCGTCAGGTTATAGAGCACGATAAACGCCAGCACCCCGGCCAGGATGATGAGCACAAAGATGATGATATTGACGCTATCGATGGATCCCTTCACCGTCCCGATGATATCCGAGATGAGCGTGATCGTCGGCACCTGCTGGGAAAGCTCCTGCAGTTTCTGGATGGCGGCCTGGGTTCCCTCTGGGTTCGTCCGGGCGACCAGCTGGGTAAATTCACATGGCCCCTCGGCCGCTCTCTCATATACCTTTGGCGAGACATAGATATAGTTGAACACATAGTTCTCGCAGATATCCGTTACAGTAAGCTCGATCCCGCCGGCATCCGACGCCGTAACCGATTGCAGACGCAACGTATCCCCCGGTTTCAGGCCCAGGTTTTCCGCCAGCTTTTCCGTGATGACGACGCTGTCCTCCCCAAATGGGATTTTCGCCTTATCCTGGCGGTGGCGCAGATCTACGAACTCGCTCAGCCGCTCGGGCTGCTTTGGAACATAGAGATAGGCCGTCATGGTATAGCTTTCCTGCTGGTTGGTAACATTCATATTCTTATTCATGATCTGCAGATAGCCATCAAACAACTGTGGATCTTCCAGCGCATCTAAAAGCTCTCCGGAAATCTCCTGCTCTTCCAGCGTCGCCATGACGTCGAACCGGTAGATATCTTCAAACTGATCGCCCAAAACCGTGCCGACCGAATCCCGGGCGCCCATGGCCGTTACCAGCAGAGCCGTGCACCCCGCGACGCCCAGCGCCGTCATAATGAGCCGCCGCTTGTTGAGAAACAGGTTGCGCGCTGTGGTTTTGGCGGTGAAATTCAGCCTTTTCCAAAGGAAGGTGATGCGCTCCAGCAAAATGCGCTTGCCCGCCTTGGGCGCGCGCGGCTGTAAGAGGCGCGCCGGCACTTCAAACAGAGAGGCTTTGCAGGCGAGATAGGTCGCCCCCAGCGTGAAAAAGAGCAAGGCCAAAAGCGCCTGCAGTGCGATCCCAAGGTGGAAAGTGATCAGCATTTTGGGAAGCGAAAACACGATTCCATAGGCGTTCCAGATGATCTTTGGCAGAAAATACATGCCCAGCCCGATGCCCAGCGCAGATCCGAGCATCGTCGCCATCGCGGCATAGCAGAGGTATTTGAAACCGATTTTCACATTGGAATACCCCAGGGCCTTATACGTCCCGATGATGCCGCGCTCCTCGTCTACCATGCGCGTCATGGTCGTCAGCGCGACCAGCGCCGCCACCAGGAAGAACACCACCGGGAAAACCGTCTTGAGCTGGTTCATGCGCTCTGTGCTCGCATCAAAAAGCACGATGCTCTCGGTCATATCCCGATCCAGAAGGTACCATTCCGGTGCCGCAAGCTCTGCGATTTGCCGCTCGGCATCCGCAATCTGCCGCTCAGCCTCGGCAAGCTGAGCCTCGGCCTCGGCTTTGCCGTCCTGATACTCTCTTTCGCCGCGCCCCAGCTGCTCTTTCGCATCCGCGAGCTCTGCTTTGCTGCGCTCCAGCTGTTTCTTCGCGGCCGCAAGCTCTGCCTCTGCCTGGGCGAAGCCCTGCTCGGCATCGGCCTTTTGGCGCGCCAACTCGTTCTTTCCCTTTTCCAGCTCCAGGCTTCCAGCCTCCAGCGCCGCCGCCTGGCCATAGTATTCCTCCCAGGCCGCATCCAGCTCGGCCCGGCGCTCTGCCAGCTCTTTCTGCCCCTCCTGCGCCTTCTGCTCCAACAGCGCCTTGGCATCGGCCAGCTGCCGCATTTGCTCCGCATACTGCTGGCGCATCGCGGGCAGTTCTGGGACGCTTCCGCCCGCCGCTTCTATCTGCTCTGCGGCCGCGATCTGCTCTGCCAGTTTCTCCAGCTGCGCACTCCAGCTTTCCAGCTTTTTGCGCTCCTCTTCCAGCTGCTTCTGACCTGCCGCGCTTTGCTCTGCAAAAAGCACTTCATAGGCATCCAGCTGTTCCTTTGCCTGGGCCAGCTGGCCTTTGCCCTGCTCTATCTCCTGCTGAGACTGGGCAAGCTGCTGCTCTGCCGCGGCAATCTTCTGCTGATATTCCGCCCTCTGCTCCACCAGCAGAAGCACGCCCTGGTCATATTCCCTCTGGCCATCCCGCAGCTTATTCTCGCCTTTTTCTATCTGCTCTCTGGCATCCTGCAGCTGTGCCTCCGCCTCGGCCAGCTGTTCATCGGCCTCGGCCTTGCCGTCCGCATATTCCTGCTTTGCATCCAGCAGTTTTTCGTTTGCTTCCTGCCGGATCTCCTGCAGGCGAATCTCTTTTCGCTCATCCGCCAAAATTTCCAGCCGCGCCTTGCTGCCCGCGATCAAATCGTGGTATTCCTGCCCAAAGCTATCCAATTCTTCTGCGCCCTCTATGCTCACATAGACATCGGTATACACCTCTGCGGCGAAGTTCTCCTGCCGGACATACGCGGCATAATAGAGCGTCCCGTTGCCCTTGTCCGTCGTGCCCAGCGTAAAGGAGAGATAGTACGGCGATTCCACAAACCCGACAATCTCGTATTCCAGGCAGCCCAGCATATTGTCCAGTTCGCCGTCCTCGTTTTGGACGAGAATGCGATCGCCAATCTGCTCACTGTCGATCTCAATGGCTTTTTTCACCAGCACGCACTCGCCCTTTTTCTCGGGCCAGCGGCCCTCCACCAGCACCGGCAGATTCATATCGTCCTCCGCTATGCGCGCGGGATCATCCGGAAGGCCATGCAGGCGGAGGGTGTAATCCGTGCCGCCGATACTGGCGACCACATCCGCGCTGTACGTCGCGAACACGCCGCGCACGCCCTCCTCTCCGCGTATTTGCGCGATGTCATCCTCTGTGAAGCCATAGGTCGAGAGCAGACGGAGATCCATCAGGTTTTGCCGATCGAAGTAGTCGTCTCCCGTCTGCCACATATCCGGCGCGGCGGCCGCCAGCCCGGAGAACACGCCTGCGCCCAGGGCGGTGATGGCGATGATGGATAAAAAGCGGCTCATCGAGCGGCGGACCGAACGGAAAATATCCTTGAAAAATGCGCTCATTACCACTCGATCCTTTCTGCGGATATGGGGCTCTCATTGATTCGCATATCCGTTATTTTTCCACTGTTGACTTGTATGACGCGATCGGCCAGCGCAGTAAACGCCTGGTTGTGCGTGATAAGGGCTACCGTCTTTTTACTGTTTTTGCAGGTATCCTGCAATAGTTTTAAGATCGCCTTGCCCGTCTTATAGTCCAGCGCGCCCGTCGGTTCGTCGCAAAGAAGCAGTTTGGGGTTCTTTGCCAGCGCCCGGGCAATGGCGACTCTCTGCTGCTCGCCGCCCGAAAGCTGCGCTGGGAAGTGCGCCATGCGGTGCCCCAGGCCAACCTGCTCCAAAACCTGCTCTGCCGGCAGCGGCTCTTTGCAGATCTGCGCCGCCAGCTCCACGTTTTCCCGCGCCGTCAGGTTTTGCACCAGGTTATAGAACTGAAAGACAAACCCAATATCATAGCGGCGGTATTCGGTCAGCTGTCTTGCGGAATAATGGCTGATATCCTGCCCTTCAATTAGAATGCGCCCTTCCGTGCAGCTATCCATTCCGCCGAGAATATTGAGCAGCGTCGTCTTTCCCGCACCCGAAGCGCCCACAATGACGACGAACTCCCCCTGCTCCATTGTAAAATCAACGCCATCCAGAGCCCTCGTCTCCACTTCTCCCTGGCGGTATATCTTGCTCACATTTTGAAATTCAACAAATGCCATAAAACTGTCTCCCTTCTTCCGCTTGACATTCTGTTCTACAATTGTATACTAATACTACAAGTATTGAAAAAAGTGTAAGAGAGAAATG
>CAMSSU010000017.1 GCA_947063485.1 uncultured Clostridia bacterium
TAGCTTGTTGGCGTAAGTCCAGATATCGGAGGGACTTGCGCTTTTTTTATTTTCAAATTTCAGACAGAGGAGAGTGATGTGATGTATAAGATACTGGCAAAATCCATTCGGGAGTATAAGAAGCAGTCTATCCAGGCGCCAGTGCTGGTTTCGATGGAAGTGCTGCTGGAATGTATTATCCCGTTTATCATCGCCAAGCTGGTCAACGAAATCAAGGCGGGATGCGAAATTTCCACGATCATCTGGTATGGCGCGGCGCTTATCGTGATGGCGGGATTTTCCCTGCTGTTCGGGACGCTGGCCGGAACGGCCTGTGCGACGGCATCGGCGGGGTTTGCCAAAAACCTGCGCAGGGATATGTATGGAAGAATCCAGGAGTATTCCTTTGAGAATATCGATAAGTTCTCGACTTCTTCCCTGGTAACGCGCATGACGACGGACGTCGCCAATGTGCAGCTGGCCTATATGATGATTATCCGTACGGCCATCCGCTGCCCGCTGATGCTGATCTTCGCGTTTGTGATGGCGTTCGTCATGGGCGGCAAGATGGCGTTCATCTTTTTGATCGTCGCCCCGATTCTGGGCGGCGGGCTGTATCTGGTCATCAGAAAAACCATGCCGCTGTTCCACAAGGTGTTCCGCAAATACGACGATCTCAACAGCTCGATTCAGGAGAACATCAAAGGGATGCGCGTGGTCAAGAGCTTTGTGCGCGAGGAATACGAGAAGAGCAAGTTTGAGGCGGCGGCAGAGGAGGTCTGCGCGGATTTCACCCGGGCAGAGAAGATTTTGGCGTTCAACAACCCGCTCATGCAGTTTTCGCTGTATGCCGTGATGGTGTTCGTGCTTTCCTTTGGCTCCTATACCATCATCACAAGCCGCGGGCTGGATTTGGATGTGGGCCAGTTTTCCGCACTGCTGACTTACAGCTTCCAGATTCTCTCCAGCCTGATGATGCTTTCCATGGTGTTCGTCATGATCACGCTGGCAAGGGAATCCGCGGAGCGCATTGTGGAAGTGCTGACCGAGAAAAGCGCGCTGGAAAGCCCGGCCGAGAACGCAGTTACCGTCGTTCCGGATGGAAGCGTGTCGTTTGAAAACGTCAGCTTCAAATACTCCAAACGCGCGGGGCGCATGGCGCTTTCGGATATCAACCTTCAGATCGCCTCGGGCGAGACCATCGGCATCATCGGCGGGACAGGCTCTTCCAAATCTTCGCTGATTCAGCTGATTCCCCGGCTCTATGACGCGACGCAGGGATGCGTTCGGGTGGGGGGCATCGACGTGCGGGAATACGATTTGCAGGCACTGCGCGATCAGGTGGCGGTGGTGCTCCAGAAGAACGAGCTGTTTTCGGGCACGATTGCTGAAAATCTGCGCTGGGGCAACGAGGACGCCACGCAGGAGGAGCTGGAGGAGGCTTGCCGCCTGGCACAGGCGGATGAGTTCATCCGGCAGTTCCCGATGGGCTATCAGACGCATATCGAGCAGGGCGGCTCCAACGTCTCCGGCGGGCAGAAGCAGCGGCTTTGCATCGCCCGGGCACTGCTCAAAAAGCCCAGGATTTTGATTTTAGACGATTCCACCAGCGCCGTGGATACCAAGACAGATGCGCTCATCCGCAAGGGCTTCCGGGAGTTCATCCCCGAGACGACAAAGATCATCATTGCCCAGCGGACCTCCTCCGTCGAGGATGCGGACCGCATTATCGTCATGGACGGCGGCAGCATCAGCGCCGTCGGGACGCACGAGCAGCTGCTGGAGCAGAGCAAAATTTACCGGGAAGTCTATACTTCCCAGAACAAGGGAGGTGAGCAGGATGCCCAGTAAGCAAAACAGGCAGAAAAAGGGAACGGCCAAGCGGCTGATCAAAATGCTCTTTTCCTTCTACCCGGTGATGATGCCCGTGGTTGTGGCGTGCATCCTGTTCAGCGCCGTCGTCAACGCGGTTCCCTCCATCTTCATGCAAAATATCATTTCCATCGTGGAGACCAGCTGGCAGAGCGGCGACTGGAGCGCCGTGGGCGGGCAGATTCTTGGGTTCGTCGGCCTGCTGGTGGTGTTCTATGTGCTCTCGCTGACCTCCGGCTTCGCGTTCAACCGCATGATGGCCATCATCACCCAGGGCGCGCTCAAAAAGCTTCGGGTACAGATGTTCCGAGGGATGCAGAACCTGCCCATCCGCTTCTTTGATACGCATGGCCACGGCGATATCATGAGCTACTACACCAACGATATCGACACTCTGCGGCAGATGATCTCCCAGAGCTTCCCGCAGCTGCTCATGTCCTGCGTCATCGTGCTCTCGATTCTGGGCATCATGCTCTATTACAGCCTCTGGCTGACGCTGGTCGTGGTGTTCGGCGTGGTCTGCATGGTGCTGATCACGGGCAAAGTCGGCGGCAACTCGGCGCGGTATTTCGTGCGCCAGCAGGAATCCATCGGCCGGGCAGAGGGGTTCGTCGAGGAGATGATGAACGGCCAGAAGGTCGTCAAAGTCTTTTGCCACGAGCAGAAGAGCATAGACGACTTCGATAAAATCAACAATCAGCTTTTCCGGGATGCCGAGAGCGCCAATAAATATGCCAATATCCTGGGGCCGATTCTCAACAACGTCGGCAACGTGCTGTATGTTCTGGTGGCGCTGGCCGGGGGCATTCTTCTGCTCTCGGGCGCGAAAAACGTCAGCTTTTCGGGCATGGCCTTTGCCGTCAGCATCACAGTTCCCTTCCTGAATATGACCAAGCAGTTTGCCGGAAACATCAACCAGGTTTCCCAGCAGCTCAACTCGGTGATCATGGGCCTGGCCGGGGCCGAGCGCATCTTCGAGATGCTGGATCAGCAGCCCGAGGCAGACGAGGGCTATGTTACGCTGGTCAACGCAAAAGAGGAGAACGGACAGATTGTGGAATGCGCCGAGCGCACGGGCCTTTGGGCATGGAAACACCCGCATCAGGACGGCACGCTGACCTACACGCGGCTGACCGGGCATGTGGAACTGCACGACGTGGATTTCGGCTACAACCCCGAGAAAATCGTCCTGCACGACATCACGCTGTATGCCGAGCCGGGGCAGAAGGTGGCCTTCGTGGGCGCGACGGGTGCTGGCAAAACCACGATTACCAACCTCATCAACCGCTTCTACGACATTGCCGACGGCAAAATCCGCTACGACGGCATCAATATCAACAAGATTCGCAAAGCGGATCTGCGGCGGAGCATGGGCATCGTGCTTCAGGATACCAACCTCTTTACGGGCACTGTGATGGATAACATCCGCTATGGCCGGCTGGACGCGACGGATGAGGAATGCCAGGCGGCGGCAGAACTGGCCGGCGCGCACGACTTCATCACCCGCCTGCCGGACGGCTACGACACCATGCTCACGGGCAACGGCGCCAACCTCTCCCAGGGGCAGCGGCAGCTGCTGGCCATCGCCAGGGCGGCTGTGGCAGACCCGCCCGTCATGATTTTGGACGAGGCGACTTCCTCCATCGATACGCGCACCGAGGCCATCGTTCAGCGGGGCATGGATGCGCTGATGCACGGGCGGACGGTGTTCGTCATCGCGCACCGGCTTTCCACCGTCAAAAATTCGGATGTCATCATGGTGCTGGAGCAGGGGCGCATCATCGAGCGGGGCACGCACGACCAGCTCATCGCCCAAAAAGGCAAATACTATCAGCTCTATACCGGCGCATTCGAGCTGGAATAGGCAAAGGAAAACGGCTTCCCGCGGGAAGCCGTTTTTTCATGCTCATTTTTCCAGGAAGAATACCCGGCGGTCTGAAAAGAAGCAGACGTCCGAGGCAAATTCGTTCAGATAGCCCGGCCGCCAGCCGGGGTACATCAGGCAGAAATCGCTCTGGGAGACGGCATGGCAGATGGCGCCCTTGCGCGCGCCGATATAGGGCACGGCGGCGACGTAGTGGTAGTAATCACAGCACACCAGCAGGGGCGTCAGCGCGTGCAGAGAAGCGTTGAGCCACGGGTGTCGGGGGAAGATGAACCGGGGCGGCGCGGGGAGGTCGAAGAACAGGCAGACATCCGGAAACTCTTTTTTGAGGTTGAGCACGGCATACCCCGCCAGCCGGGAAAAGCTGCCGCCGTCGCAAAGGCGGAAGGCGCGGCAGTTTTGCTCGGTTATCATGCGCCGGAGCTGTTCTTTGAGCGCTGGGGCTAGGCGCAGGCGCGCTTTGGCCGACAAATGAGACGGGCCGAAGAGAAGACAGGTTTTTGGCAAATTCATAGATAGCCTCGCTATGCCGATCAGAGCTCGGACAGCAGACGAAAGAAGGCTTCTTTGCTGCTGTCGGATAGTGTGTCCCACTTTTCCAGCAGTTTGCGCTGCTCTGGGGTGAGCGAGATGGGTTCGCTGTTCACCTCGGCAAAAAACTGCGAAAGAGAGATTCCGAATGCGGCGCAGATTTTCTCCAGAGATGTAATGGATGGAATATAGGATTTTTGGTACCAAGAGGAAATGGTGGATTGCGCCACGCCAGAGCATTCTGCCAAGCGGTATTCGCTCCAGCCGCGCTGGGTTCTAAGCTCTGTGATACGCTGTAAAATTGGGTGCATTCGTTTTTCTCCATCTATATAGTCATGCTTCCTCTTATTATAGGGTTGGAAGAATTTGGTTTTTAATATTGAGAGCCGTAGGAAACCATACGATTTATCGAAGGAAAGCGTAAAACCTGGCAGGCATCGGGGAAAGACGGGCTGTTTTAAGGTCAAGGTCAAGACAAGTTCAAGGTCAAGGGCGAAAGGGCTTCTATGTGGTGCAAATTTCAAAGGCCGTGCAGAGTCCGACCAACCGTTGGTTCAAAAAAAGGATTTGCCTTGTTACTTTTGGCGCAAAAGTAACCAAAACGTGGGGGTGGGATGTGCGATAGAGGAAGCAGGGAGCCGCCAAACTCTGCCGCACAAGTCGTGTTGGAAAATACTGTAAGCTGGTGCGGCCGTACACACACCCCCACACCCCCGGCGCTGTTCATCCCTGGCCTCAAGCAAAAGAGAGCAAGCGATGAAAGAAGGAAAGGCGCTGATTTAATTTTAGCGTGGGTTTGATGAGAAATGGGAAAAGTGAACTTGAATTCAGTACATAAAATTTTTTTGATAGTTTTAGTGGGGTTATTAGGGGCTTGCCCCTAATGATTCAGAATAGCCCTTGACCTTGGCATTTCATCTTGGTAGCAAATAAAAACCTTGACAAATTTCCCTGTGATCCTTAAAATGTAACTATTATCAGAATAGAAAAATGTCGACCGGGAAGAGTAAGCGCGATGCGGCCTTAAAGAGAGCTTTTGGGTGGTGCGAAAAAGCGGGAGCGCGCGGTGAAGTTCACCCCGCGAGTTTTTCCGGGCCTGCCCGATATCGCAGAGGACGGCTCTGCCGCCCAAAAGAGCGCCGCCGCAAGGCCGCGTCAAAATCAAGGTGGTACCGCGCAAATGCGCCCTCGAGAATCTCTCGGGGCTTTTTTATTGCCCTGGCACCCAAAAAGAGAGCGAAGCAGGAAAATCTGCTTTCAATTTTAGGAGGAAGAAAACAATGAGCAAACTCAAGAAAACTTTGGCCGTTGTGCTCTGCGTGCTGATGGTCTGCGTATTTGGCGCAGGCTGCGCGCAGCAGAGTGATGCACCCAGCCAGCAGCCCGATGCGTCGGATGACGCCAGCACGGCGCCCGACGGCGAGAAGTATAAAATTGGCATCATCCAGTATATGGATCATGTGGCGCTGGATTCCGCGCGGGAAGGCTTCCTGGCGGCGCTGAAGGACAACGGATATACCGAGGGCGAGAATCTGGAACTCGATTACCAGAACGCCCAGGGCGATCAGTCCAACCTCTCCACCATCAGCAAGAGCTTCGTCAGCCAGGATATGGATCTGGTGCTGGGCATCGCGACGCCGGCCGTCCAGTCCATCGCGGGTGAGACCGAGACCATCCCCGTCGTGGGCACGGCTGTTACGGACTATACCAGCGCCAAGCTGGCCAAGAGCGACGATGCCCCCGGCTACAACATTACTGGCACAAGCGATATGAACCCCATCGAGGAGCAGATCGAGCTTTTGCAGCAGCTCTGCCCGGATGCCAAGACGGTGGGCGTGCTCTATACCAGCAGTGAAGATAACTCTGTGCTCCAGGCGGGCCTGGCCAAGCAGTATATCGAGGCGGCAGGGCTGGAATACGTCGAGATGACGGTTACGGGCACGAACGATGTTCAGCAGGCAACGCAGGCTATCGTCAAGAAGTGCGACGTCATCTATGTCCCCACGGACAACACCTTCGCTTCCGCGATGCCGACGGTTTACGGCGTGGTTTCCGAATCCAAGACGCCGGTGATCTGCGGCGAGGCGGGCATGGTGGAATCCGGCGGCATGGCGACGCTGGGCATCAACTACTACGACCTGGGCTACCAGACCGGCCTGATGGCCATCAAGATCCTCAAAGGCGAGGCGGAGCCCGCTACGATGCCGATTGAGAAGGCGCAGAAGTTCGACTACGCCATCAGCAAGGAGTTTGTGGATGCGATTGGCCTGGAAGTTCCGGATGAATTGCAGGAGTATGTAAAATAAGCGCCTGGGCGCCTCTATGGCGCCCGGCATTTCTTTGGGGCGCGCCCCAAAATAGCCGCGCAAAGCGGCACAGGATGAATGGCCGGAGCTTTTGGGGCTTCGGCCGCATCGTCCAAAGAAGTAACAGGAAAATAGAGGGAGAACCATGCTACAAGATTTCATTGGCGCTGTCTCGCTGGGCCTGATCTGGGCCGTTATGGCAATCGCCATCTATATCACCTATAAAATTCTGGATATTGCGGATATGACCGTGGAGGGCAGCCTCACCATGGGCGCGGCAATTTCCGCCATCTGCATTTCAAATGGAATGAACCCGTATCTGACGCTGATTCTCGCATTTTGCGGCGGCCTTTGCGCCGGCCTTGCGACGGGCTTTTTCCACACAATTCTGAAAATTCCAGCGCTGCTTTCGGGCATTCTGACGATGCTGGCGCTGTATTCTGTAAACCTGCGCATCATGGGCAAGGCAAACGTCTCCCTGCTCAAGATGGATACGGTTTTTACGCCTTTTGAAAACCTCGGGCTCTCCAAAAACTTTGCGGTCATCGCCGTCATGCTGATTATCGTGAGCATCCTGATCGCGGCGCTCTACTGGTTTTTCGGGACCGAGCTGGGATGCGCCATCCGCGCCACGGGCAACAACCGCAAAATGGCCCGGGCTCAGGGCATCAATACCCGCTTTATGACCATCATCGCCCTCATGCTTTCCAATGGGCTGGTCGGCCTGGGAGGCGCGCTCATCGCGCAAAACCAGAGCTTTGCGGATATGAGCATGGGCATTGGCAGCATCGTCATTGCGCTGGCATCGCTCATCATCGGAGAGGTTTTGCTGGGAAAGGGCAATTTCTTTGTGCGGCTGCTTTCGCTGGTTTTCGGCGCGATTATCTACCGCATCATCATCGCGTTCGTGCTCTGGCTGGGCATGCCCAGCAACGACCTGCGGCTGTTTACTGCGCTGACGGTTGCAGTTGCCCTGGCACTGCCCGTGTTCCGCGGCTATTTTAGAACGCTCAAAAATTCCTTTCGGAAGGAGGTTTAGCTATGCTGAAGATTACCGGGCTGGAAAAGACCTTTGAAGCAGGCACGATCAACGAGAAAAAGGCGCTCTGCGGCATAGACTTGACGCTTTCCGAGGGCGATTTCGTTACCGTGATCGGCGGAAACGGCGCGGGAAAATCCACGCTGCTCAACGCCATTGCAGGCGTGTTCCCCGTCGATCAGGGGCATATCTTCCTGGGCGATCAGGAGATCACCCGGCTGCCCGAGCATAAACGCGCCCGGCTGCTGGGCCGCGTTTTTCAGGATCCCATGATGGGCACTGCGGCGGATATGGGCTTGCAGGAAAACCTCGCCCTGGCATACCGCCGCGGCCAGCACCGCACGCTCAAATGGGGCATTACCAAGATGGAGCGCGCTTTTTTCCGGGAACAGCTTTTGCAGCTGGAGCTGGGGCTGGAGCATCGCATGGCGACCAAGGCTGGGCTGCTTTCCGGCGGCCAGCGCCAGGCGCTGACCCTACTGATGGCGACGCTCAAAAAGCCGAATCTGCTTTTGCTGGATGAGCATACCGCGGCGCTTGACCCGAAAACGGCGGCCAAAGTTTTGGAGCTTTCGGATAAGATCATCGCCGAGCATCACCTGACGGCCATGATGGTTACGCACAACATGCGCGATGCCATCCGCCATGGCAACCGCCTGATCATGATGGACGGCGGCAGGATCATTCTGGATATTTCGGGCGAGGAGAAGAAGCGGCTGACGGTGGAAGAGCTGCTGGAGCGCTTCCAGCAGGTTTCGGGCGCGGGCATGGATAACGACCGCATGCTGCTTTCAAAGTAAATCAGGGCTGGCGCTGCCAGCTCTTTTTTATCGCGGCAAAGTTTCTTGAATCTGGGCGGCGGGAAGAGTATAATATAGCTATTCGTTTTCTAATAGAATCATAGTCGGCTCAGGCAAGCATGAGCAAAAGGGAGGACTATCCTATATGGGAAAAATTTTAGTATTCGGCAGTTTTGTCGTAGATCTGGCCAGCCGCGGCGCGCATTTGCCCGTTCCGGGGGAGACGGTGATCGGCAGCTCGTTTCAGATGGGCCCGGGCGGCAAGGGATTCAACCAGGGCATTGCGGCCGGCATGGCCGGGGGCGATGTGGCCGTCGTAACCAAGCTGGGCAGAGACAGCTTTGCAAAGCTGGCTGAAGATCAGCTGAAAAAAAGCGGCATGAGCACAGAGCATCTGCTCTATTCCGAGCAGGAGCCCACCGGGACGGCGCTCATCGTCATCGATGAGAACTCGGCGCAGAACTGCATCATGATCGTCCCAGGGGCATGCGCCACCATTTCCCAGCAGGAAGTCGCCGCGCTGGAGCCGCTGGTGCGAGAGGCGGATTACGTTGTAACGCAGCTGGAGACGAATTTGGACGCGACGCAGGCCGTCATCGAGATGGCGCACCGGTTTGGCGCGAAAAATATCCTGAACCCGGCGCCTGCCGCGCAGGTGGCAGACGAGATTTTGGCAAACGTCGATCTCATCACGCCCAACGAAGTGGAGGCCGAGGCCATCACGGGTATCCCGGTGGATGGCGAAGAAGCCGCGGCAAAGGCGGCGGAGTTTTTCTTCCAAAAGGGGATTGGCAGCGTCGTCATCACGCTGGGCAGCCGGGGCGTCTATGCGGCGACCAGGGAGCAGAGCCGGATGATTCCCGCCTATCGCGTGCAGGCGGTGGATACCACGGGCGCAGGCGATGCCTTTAACGGCGGGCTGGCTGTGGCATTGTCCGAGGGCAAGAACTTGTTTGAGGCGTGTGAGTTTGCCAATGCCGTCGCGGCGATTTCCGTAACGCGCCGGGGGACGGCGCCGGCCATGCCTGCCCGGGCAGAAGTAGATGAGTTTTTGAAGAACGTGCGCGGCTAAAATGAGCCAGCGCTGAGGATAAAAAGGACCGTTGGGCGACAGGAAAGCCCAGCAAGAGAAAGAGGCGAGCAAAATGCAGTTAAACAAGTATATCGATCACACGATTTTGAAGGCAAATGCGACTAAGGCAGACGTGGAGAAGCTGTGCGCCGAGGCGCGGGAATATGATTTCGCATCCGTCTGCATCAACACCTGCTTTGTGCCGCTGGCGGCAGAGCTTCTGGCAGGCAGCGATGTGAAGGTCTGCTGTGTCGTCGGGTTCCCGCTGGGGGCCATGAGCGCCCAGGCCAAAGCCTTTGAGACCAAATGGGCTGTGGAGCACGGCGCGCAGGAAGTGGATACGGTGCTCAACGTCGGCGCGATGATCGCGGGCGATGAAAAGACTGTTCTGGAGGATATTGGGGCGGTGGTGGATGCGGCGCACCCCAAGGCCATCGTCAAAGTGATCCTGGAAAACTGCCTGCTGACGGATGCACAGAAAACTCGGGCCTGCGAGCTCTGCGTGCAGGCGGGCGCAGAGTTCGTCAAAACCTCCACGGGCTTTTCCACCGGCGGGGCGACGGCGGAAGATGTGGCGCTGATGAAGAAGGCGGTTGCCGGCAAAGCGAAAGTGAAGGCGGCAGGCGGAATCCGCACAAAAGAGGATGCGCTTGCCATGATTGAGGCGGGCGCAGACCGCATTGGCGCCAGCGCAGGCATCGCCATCGTAACGGCAGAATAGCAATTTGGATAAAGAAGAGACAAATCCGCAAAAAATGTCTTGCAATGGTGTGCAAAACATGGTATTCTTTATTTCAAATTAGATATTTGGCCTCATGGGGGAGTAGTTTTCACGCAAATGCGTGTTTCAAGTCAACATCATGGCGAAAGCCTGGCTTGGATTAAAAGACAAGACTCATGTGCAGCAATTTGGGTTGCTGTGCATGAGTCTTTTTGATAAGAGGAAGAATAGGAAGGGATAGAGCGTGTAAAAAAGGAAAAAAGGCAGTTGGCAAAGAGCGGCAAAGCGCCGTTTGGAAATATTTGAAAGGAAAGAAATTCATGAAGTTCTACACAGAGGATACAGAGCGCGTCTTTGAGCAGCTTGAAAGCTCGCCGCATGGCCTTAGCGGGGCGCAGGCCAAAGAGCGCCTGGACAGAGACGGCAAAAACAAGCTGGCAGAGGGCAAAAAAGTCTCGCTGATGCGCAGGTTCCTAAATCAGCTGGCAGACCCTATGCTCATCATCTTGATGATCGCGGCGGTCATTTCGGGCATCACTTCGGCATATTCCGGCGAAGGGTTTGCAGACGTCATCATCATTGGCGTGGTTGTGCTCATCAATGCGGTTCTGGGCGTCTATCAGGAGAGCAAGGCCGAGCAGGCCATTGCGGCGCTGGCAGAGATGGCCGCGGCAACCAGCAAGGTTCTGCGGGATGGCCAGATGATCACGATTAAGAGCGAAGATCTGGTGGTGGGCGATGTCGTCATCCTGGAGGCGGGCGATGCCGTGCCGGCAGATGGCCGCATCATCGAATGCGCCAGCCTGAAAATAGAAGAGGCTGCGCTGACGGGCGAGAGCGTCCCTGCGAACAAGGCGCTGGAGACGCTGGGCCTGGCGGAAGGCCAGAAGGATATTACCCTGGGCGACCGGACGAACATGGTCTATATGGGCAGTACGGTGGTCTACGGCCGGGGCAAGGCCGTCATTACGGCAACAGGTATGCAGACCGAGATGGGCAAGATCGCCACGGCGCTCTCCCAGGCCGAGGACGAGGAAACCCCGCTCCAAAAGAAGCTGGGGCAGCTTTCAAAAACGCTCTCCTGGCTGGTGCTGGGCATCTGCGCATTCATCTTTGCCGTTAGCATTTGGCGGGCAGGCTCTTTCGCGCCGGATACGCTGCTCTCCACTTTCATGGTGGCAGTCAGCCTGGCGGTTGCGGCAATTCCGGAAGGGCTGGCGACGGTGGTTACCATCGTGCTCTCCATCGGCGTAACGCGCATGAGCAAGAGAAGCGCTGTCATCCGCAAGCTCACGGCTGTGGAGACACTGGGCTGTACGCAGATCATTTGCAGCGACAAGACGGGCACGCTGACGCAGAACAAGATGACTGTCGTCGAGCATTATGCCCAGGATGAGAAGCTGCTGGCCAGCGCCATGGCGCTCTGCTCGGACGCGGAGCTTGGGGCAGATGGCCAGGCCACAGGCGAGCCGACAGAGGCCGCGCTGGTAAACTATGCCGCTGCGCTGGGCCTGAAAAAGAGCCAGCTTGCGCAGGAACAGCCCAGAGTCGGCGAAGCGCCCTTCGATAGCATGCGCAAGATGATGAGCACCGTGCATGCCCAGGAGGATGGCAGATTTTTGCAGTATACCAAGGGCGCGCCGGATGAAGTTATCCGCCGCTGTGATTCCTATTTGAAGGATGGCAAGGCGCTCCCGCTGACCGAGCAGGCACGGGAGGAGATTCTGGCGGCCAATAAGGCCATGACGAGCAAGGCTCTTAGAGTGCTGGGCGCGGCGATGCGGGGATACGAGCAGAAGCCGGCCAGCTTTGAGGCGGCAGATCTCGAGCAGGGCATGACCTTCATCGGCCTGGCAGGCATGATAGACCCCATCCGCCCGGAGGTTCTGGGTGCGATCGAGCAGTGCAAGCAGGCGGGCATCCGCCCCATCATGATCACGGGCGATCACCGGGATACGGCCATTGCCATTGCGATGCAGCTTGGCATCATCCAGGATGAAAGCCAGGCCATGACGGGCGCGCAGCTCTCTGAGCTTGGCGAGGAAGAGTTTGCGGAGAAAGTGGGGCAGTATAGCGTCTATGCCCGGGTACAGCCCGAGCATAAGGTGCGCATCGTCAAGGCGTGGCGCGCGAAAGGATATATCACCGCCATGACGGGCGACGGCGTCAACGACGCGCCCAGCATCAAGAGCGCGGATATTGGCGTGGGCATGGGCATCACGGGAACAGACGTTACCAAAAACGTCGCGGATATGGTGCTGGCAGACGATAACTTCGCCACCATCGTGCATGCCGTAGAGGAGGGCCGCCGGATTTACGACAACATCCGCAAATCCATCCAGTTCCTGCTGGCCTCTAACATGAGTGAAGTGCTGAGCATTTTCTTTGCGACCATGCTGGGCTTTACCATTCTAAAGCCGGTGCACCTGCTTTGGATTAACCTGATGACGGATACCTTCCCGGCGCTGGCGCTGGGCATGGAAAAGGGCGAGCCGGATCTCATGAGCCGCCCGCCGCGCAACTCCAAAGAGGGCATTTTCGCCGGGGGCATGGGGTTTGACGTCGCGTATCAGGGTGTGCTCGTTACCATCATCACGCTGGCCGCCTACTTTATCGGCCACTTTATGGAGGCGGGCGTCTGGGAGATTGCCCAAAGCGCAGACGGCATGACCATGGCGTTCCTCACCATGAGCATGGCAGAGATTTTCCACAGCTTCAATATGCGAAGCCAGAGAGCCAGCGTGTTCTCGCTAAAGAGCCACAACGGATATCTCTGGGGCGCGATGATTCTCTCCCTGCTGCTGACGACGGCCGTCATCTATCTGCCGGGCTTGGCCGCGGCATTCGAGTTTGAGAGCATCAACCTGGCGGAATATGCAGTTGCTATGGCGCTGGCCATCAGCACGCTCCCGTTGGTAGAACTGGTCAAATTCTTCCAGAGAAGAGCTGCAAAGCGGCGTGCAAAAGCATAAAAATAATCTTGAGAGAAAAAGGAATCTGCCGGCTTATGTCGGTAGATTTTTTATGCCCCAAAGGCGGCGGAGCAATTTGTTTCAGAATTGAAAAAACTGGTTCTGTGTGAAAAATTCTGTGCTCTCTCTGGAAATTGATTTCATGCTGGTGTTCTTGTTGAGTGCCAGAAAATCGGCGGGGAATAGATGAAATTTGGCGCTGAAAACGGCACTTTTGAGCGGAGGATAAAACACGGAAGAAAGATGACGAAAATGTTACAAAAAAATTTTTTCAATCATATTGCATTTTTGATTTTACAGGCATATAATATGCTCTTGCAGAGTGGCGCAAAGGAGGGAATGCCATGATTGGAGCGGTGATCGGAATCCTATGCGGAGGCGCAGGGTTTTTCCTGCTGACCCGGCTCTGCCATGCCGTTTGCCATACGGCGCGGATCCCCTGGATGCTGGCGCTGGCGAACCCGGCGGTTTTGCTGCTGGGGCTAGGGCTTGCAGCCTGGCTTTGCCCGGATGAGCTGGCCTGGGCCGGGGGCTTTGAGGCGGCGTTTCTGATGACGGGAGCGATTGTGCAGATGATTGCGGCCCGGCGGGGCGCAGATGCAAAATGATGCTATGCGCAAAAGGCTGAAAACAGCCATGAAAAGGGATTGGAACACTCGCAGGCGCGGCGTATGCGCTGGGGTGGAGTGATTTTAAATAAAAAGAGGCAAAAAAGATGACACAGGAAAAACTGATTTGTCTGATTCTGGTTGGAGCGGGGCTGTTGCTGACGCTGCTGGGGTTTTTTCTGAGAAAAGCGGCGATCAAAAAAATCGCGGCCGCAGAAAACCCGGATAAGAAGCTGAAGCGCAAGAAAACCTTGCCGACTGTGCTGATGGTCGTGGGCTCGTGGCTGGCGGTTTTGGAGGCGCTGACTTTTTTCTTTGGGAAAAAGCAGGCGGAAGAATTCAAAGTTGAGCTGTTTGCACCGCGCATGACGCTTTTTGGCATGGATATCAGCAGTACGGTGGTCATCACCTGGATCGCCATGGCGGTCATTTTGGTGATTGCAGTGCTGCTGCGCATCTTCGTCATTCCGCGGATGCGGGAGAAGCCCCGTGGCCTGCAAAATGTGCTGGAGATTGCCGTAGACGCCGTCTGCAACTATACCGAATCCCGGGCGCCGGGAATGGGAGCAAACCTGCCGGCCTACTTATTCTCGCTGGCCTTTATGATGATCATATGCTCCAGCGTGGAATTTTTCGGCCTGAGAGCGCCGACGGCGGATATCACAATGACCTTTGCCATGGCGTTGATCACCTTTATTTTGATCAACTACTACGGCATCAAGAAGAAGGGGCTGGGCGGGCGCATCAAGAGCATGGCGCAGCCGACGCCTATCATCTTCCCCATCAAGATCGTCTCGGATGTGGCAGTGCCGGTTTCCATGGCCTGCCGGCTTTTCGGCAATATGCTGGGCGGCATGATCGTCATGGAGCTGCTGTATTATGCGATGGGCAGCGCCGCGCTCTATATCCCGAGCCTGGTGGGGCTATACTTCAATGTGTTCCACCCCTGCATTCAGGTGTTTATCTTCGTCACGCTGACGCTCAGCTTCATCAATGAAGCGACGGAATAGCGAAAAACTCGTTTTCATCTGGGGCGAAAGCTCTGGAACATATAAAAATTGAAAAAATTTTAGGAGGAAATAAAAATGGAAATCGGTTATATTGCAATTGGAGCGGCACTTTGCCTTCTTTCTTGCTCGGTGGCTGGCCTTGGCATGGGCCTGGCGACGGGAAAAGCGGTAGATGCAGTTGCGCGGCAGCCAGAGGCTTCGGGCAAAATCAACTCCATTTTGCTTTTGGGCCTGGCGCTTACGGAATCCACAGCCATCTACGGCTTCGTCAGCGCGCTGATTATGATGTTTACGCTGGGCGCATAGCTTAGGGCAGGGAGGCAGAAATGGAGCTTTATCCACTGGATATTCTCATTCATATTGTCAATATCGTCGTAACGTATGTTCTGCTGCGCGTGTTGCTCTATAAGCCGGTGCGCAGGTTCATGGATGAGCGTGCGCAGAAGATTGCCGGCCAGATGGAGCATGCCAAAGAACTGGAAGAGGCGGCCAAGGAGCGTCAGGCGCAGTATGATGAGCAGATTGCCCAGAGCGAGCAGCAGGCGCGGGAAATTCTCCGCCAGGGAGAGCAGAAGGCGCTGGAGGCAGCAGAGGGCATTAAGAGCGCTGCTAGGGAGCAGGCGGATCAGGTGCTGAGCCAGGCCCGGCAGCAGGCCGAGCAGGAAAAAACGCGCGCCATGGAGGGCATGCAGGAGCAGGTCGCCCAGGCGGCGGCGCAGATTGCCGGCCGGATTTTGCAGCGCGAGGTTTCCCTGGAGGATAACCGCCGCGTCGTGAATGAGTTTTTTCATGAGGTTAAATAGGCGATGCAGGTTACAGTGAGAATCGCGCAGCCCTATGACGAGCAGCTGATTTCCTCCATCCAGCAAGGGATGGAAAAGCTGCTTGGCCAGAAGGCTGAACTGGAAATAATTGAGGACGAGGCGCTGCTCGGCGGCTTTTGCATCTTTGCAGACGGCAAGGTTTACGACGCGAGCCTCAAAACGCAGCTGCAGGAGATGCAGCGGCGCCTGTCGGACTAGGGGGAAGAGGAAATGCTGAATTTTGATACGAGCGGGATTGGCCTTTTCCTGAAGGAAAAGATTGGAAGCTATACTTTTGAGCCGAAGATCTATGAATATGGCAATGTCGTCAGCTGTTCGGATGGGATCGTCCAGGTTTCCGGGCTTTCGCACTCCAGATACGGCGAGCTGCTGGAATTTGAGAATCACTCCTATGGCCTGGCGTTGGATCTTCGGCTGGACGGCGTCGGCGCAGTTTTGCTTTCGGGCGCAAGCCAGGTAACATCCGGATCGATTGTGCGCGGCACAGGGCGTGTCGCGGATATTGGCGTGGGCGATGCACTGCTGGGCAGAGTTGTCGATCCCATTGGCCGCCCGCTGGATGGCAAAGAGCTGGAACCCGAGGCATACCGCCCCATCGAGAGCCCTGCGCCTACCATCATGCAGCGCGCGCCGGTGGATACGCCGCTGGAGACCGGCCTTCTGGCCATCGACAGCATGATCCCCATCGGCCGCGGCCAAAGAGAGCTGATCATCGGCGATCGGCAGACGGGCAAAACCAGCATTGCGCTCTCCGCTATGCTGAACCAAAAGGGCAAAGACGTCATCTGCGTCTATTGCTCGATTGGGCAGAAAGCCTCGACGATCGCGCAGATGATAGAGACGCTGGAGCAGGAAGGCGCGATGGAGCACACGGTGGTCGTCGCCTCCACAGCCAGCGACAGTGCGGCCATGCAGTATATCGCGCCGTATGCGGCCTGCGCCATTGCCGAGCACTTCATGTATGCGGGCAAGGATGCGCTGGTAGTTTACGACGATCTTTCCAAGCACGCTGTGGCCTACCGGGCCATGTCGCTGCTGCTGCGCCGGCCGCCGGGCCGGGAAGCTTACCCGGGCGATGTGTTCTATCTGCATAGCCGCCTGCTGGAGCGCGCGGCAAAGCTCAGCGATGAGTTTGGCGGCGGCTCCATGACGGCGCTGCCCATTGTCGAGACGATGGCAGGAGATATCTCCGCCTATATCCCG
The DNA here is from genome assembly GCA_947063485.1 of uncultured Clostridia bacterium. Taxonomy (GTDB): domain Bacteria; phylum Bacillota; class Clostridia; order Christensenellales; family Christensenellaceae; genus QANA01. The sequence goes on from CAMSSU010000017.1 coordinate 16,823, forward strand.
ACCAATGTCATCTCCATCACAGACGGCCAGATTTATCTGGAGAGCGAGCTGTTCCATGCGGGCGTGCGCCCGGCAGTCAACGTCGGCCTTTCGGTTTCGCGTGTGGGCCGCTCTGCGCAGCACGAGGCGATGAAGAAAGTTTCTGGAAGCATGCGTCTGGATGTGGCGCAGTATAGAGAGATGGCGGTTTTCGCGCAGTTTGGCTCGGATATCGATTCTTCCACCAAGCAGATGCTGGATCGGGGGGAGCGGCTGGTAGAGCTAACCAAGCAGCCCCAGGATAGCATCCTTTCCCTGGCAGAGCAGGTTGCCATTCTCATTGCGTATCAGAAGGGAATTTTCTCTGAAGTTCCCACGCATCAGGTAACCGAGCATAAAAACGCTCTGCTGGAATTTTTGGCAAAGGCCTGCGGGCGCCTGATGGCGCGTATCAATGAGGTGGGCGCATTCTCCCAGGAAGAGCGGGAAGAGCTGGAGCAGGCGATTGCGCAGTTTGGCGCGCAGACGGAGGCGAAGCCGGATGCAGAACACCAATGAGATCCGCGCGCACATTGCGGCAGTAAAGCAGACCCGGAAAATCACCAATGCCATGCACCTGGTGGCATCCTCCCGCCTGAAAAAGGTGATGAGCCACATCGAGTATAACAACGCTTATTTTTCCCGGGTGCAGGCGACCATGAAGGATATTCTGCAATCATCCGAGTCCGTAACCCATCAGTATCTGACGGGCCGGGGCGGCGATCGGCGCACATATATCGTCGTGGCGGGAGATAAGGGGTTGGCTGGAGCGTATAACGCCAGTGTGCTCAATTTGGCCTATGAGACCATCAGCCAGCGCAAGGAGAAGAAGGAGACGTATCTGCTGACGGTTGGCCTGGTGGCGACCGAGTTCTTTAAGGCCAGGGGAATGCAGCCGGATATCGAGACCACCGGCGCCGTGCAGGACCCTTCGCTTTCCAATGCCCGCAAGCTGGCCTTTGATATTTTCGATCTCTACGACGACGACCTGACGGATGAAGTCTATATCATCTATACCTCCTTTTACGGAGATACCAAAAACAGGCCGGTGATCCGCCGGCTTCTGCCCATCGTCCGGGGGGATTATGAGCAGATTGCGGCGCACAAAATGAGCGATATCATCTATGAGCCGTCTGCGCAGGAGCTGTTTTCCCTGCTGGTGCCGCAGTATGTTACGGGAATTTTGTTCGGCGCGCTGGTGCAGGCCTATGCGGCGGAGCATTTTGCACGCATGAATGCCATGCAGAGCGCGACGCGCAATGCGGATGAGATGCTTAAAAAATTGCAGACCCAATACAACATGGCGCGTCAGGCGGCCATCACGCAGGAAATCACAGAGATCTCCGGCGCTGCGGAAGCATTGCTCCATGGAAGAGAGGATTGACATGCAAAACTCTGAGTTTGGTACAATTATCAAAATTAGCGGCCCTGTGCTGGATGTGCAGTTCCCGGGGCAAAGCCCGGCACTGCACAATCTGCTTTGCACAGAGGACGGCGTGCATATGGAAGTGGCGGCGCATATCCGGCAGGGGCTCGTGCGCGCGATTGCTCTGGAGGCCACAGAGGGCCTTTGCTGCGGCATCAAGGTGAGAGATACGGGCGCGTCCATCAAAGTGCCGGTGGGCGAGGGCGTGCTCGGGCGCGTCGTCAATGTGCTGGGCGCGCCTATCGATGAAAAGGGCGAGGTTGATGCGGCGGATCACTGGGAAATCCATCGCCAGCCGCCGGAATTTGGAAGCGTCAAGCCGGTAACAGAGCTGTTTGAGACGGGCATCAAGGTGATCGATCTGCTGGCGCCTTATGCCAAAGGCGGCAAAATCGGCCTGTTTGGCGGCGCAGGCGTGGGCAAGACGACGCTCATCATGGAGCTGATCCACAATATCGCCATCAACCACGGCGGCTATTCGGTTTTCGCCGGAGTGGGCGAGCGCAGCCGAGAGGGAAACGACCTCATTCACGATATGGAGAAATCCGGCGCGCTCTCCAAAACGGCCATGACGTTCGGGCAGATGAACGAGCCTCCGGGCTCGCGTATGCGCGTCGCTCTGACCGGGCTGACCATGGCGGAATACTTCCGGGATCAGCAGAGCAGGGATGTTTTGCTCTTCATCGATAATATCTACCGCTATGTGCAGGCGGGCAACGAGGTTTCGGCGCTGCTGGGCCGGATGCCCTCTGCTGTTGGCTATCAGCCGACGCTGGCCACCGAGCTGGGCGAGCTGGAGGAGCGCATCACGTCGACCCAGAAGGGCTCCATCACATCCGTGCAGGCCATCTATGTCCCGGCAGACGACTTGACAGACCCTGCTCCGGCGACGATTTTTACGCATCTGGATGCCACGACCGTGCTCTCCAGATCCGTCGCAGAGATGGGCATTTACCCGGCCGTCAGCCCGCTGGAATCGACTTCGCGGATTCTCGATCCCGCAATCGTGGGCAAGCGGCACTATGAAGTGGCGCAGGCCGTGCAGGAATGCCTCCAGCGCTACAGCGAGCTCAAAGATATCATCGCGATTCTGGGCATGAACGAGCTCTCCGCCGAGGATCGGGCGACGGTCTACCGGGCGCGCCGTATTCAGCGCTTCCTCTCGCAGCCCTTTGCCGTGGCCGAGGTGTTCACAGGCCAGCCCGGGCGCTTTGTTCCCTTGGAAGATACCATCAGAAGCTTTGAGGCGATCATCGGCGGTGAGGTGGATGATCTGCCGGAAGCGGCATTTTTCCAGGTCGGCGGCATTGATGAAGTGGTCGCCAAGGCGAAGGAGATGCAGTAGATGACATTCGATCTGAGCATCATGACGCCTGAGCGGCAGTTCTTTTCCGGCCAGGTGGAGGCGCTGACGATCACGGGCATCGACGGCCAGATGACCGTCCTGGCTGGGCATGCGCCTATGGTCGTTTCGCTGGCAGTCGGAGAAATCTCAATCAAGCAGGATGGAGTGTGGCGGGAGGCCGTCAATAGCGAAGGCTTTATGGAGGTTTTGCAGGACAGCGTTGTCGTATTCGTCCAGGCGTGTGAGTGGCCGGAGGATATTGATATGCGCCGGGCAGAAGAGGCAAAACACCGCGCGGAAGAGCGCATTCGCCAGAGGCAGAGCATCTGGGAGAACAAGAGTTCCAAAATCGCGCTGGCCAGGGCGATGGTGCGTCTGCGGGCAGGCCGCAAATATCACTAGAAAAAAGAGCAGGGCAGTGCCTTGCTCTTTTTCATTTGGGAAAAGAGTAATATAAAAGGCACGGGACAGATGCTCCGTGCCTTTCGCTAGTGCTGATCAAGCCGCTTTTCCCAATGCCTCTCACTCCAAAGTTAGAAGAAATCCCGCTCTGCTTTGCGGACAACGCCATAGATATAGAGCGTTTCCAGCGCTTCGCCGGTCAGCAGCCGGGTGGGATACTGGCGGTTTTCCGGCTTGAGCAGCACGATGCCGTTCTGCCGTTCAAAGCGCTTGATGGTGGCCTCGTCTCCATCTACGATGGCGACGACGATATTGCCGTTTTCCGCGGTGTTTTGCAGGTGTACCAAAATATAATCCCCGTCCTGCAGAACCGGCTCCATGCTGTCGCCCGAGACCCGGATCCAGACGTATTCTTCCGAATTGGCCAGATCCGTTACAGGCCGCGCGCCTTCATATTCCAGCTCGACGGCGCCGTTCCATCCAGCTTTGGCCGTGGCGACGATGGGGCGCATGGCCGTTATCCGGGGCGGATTTTTCAGTACCTCAAGCTCAGAGCCGGGAAGCGCCTCGGAGGAATCCTCCCAGCCCATCAGGTAGGCGGGCGTGGTATAGAGCGCTTTGGCTAGCCCTTCGATGACGGCGGGCTTTAGGTTGACGACTGTGCCCGTCTCGTATTTATTGATGGCAGCTTTTTGCACGCCAATTTTCGCCCCCAGTTCTTCCTGGGAAAAGCCGTACTCCAGCCGCAGCTGCCGTATTCTCTGCCCGAGTGTCAAAAACGCCACCTCCCTTTCTTTTCATTATACACGGATGCGAACAAAAAACAAGCAAAAAATATCTTGACAGGAAACTTTTTTGGGAGTATTCTTGTAGTATCGAAAAAAGATACGAGAAAAACTTCCTTTTATTTAGCGATATATGCGTGAAAAGTGAGAATTTAAGTATCTGAAAAAGATATTGCAGGATGAGGCGGGAAGTTGCGGCAAGCCAGGGAGGCACAATGCAGGAGGACGCGGAAAAAAAGCCGGAGAGCGGGCTGATGCTCTACGGCGTGGAAGATGCGAAGCATATGACGATAGCGTATGCAGAAAAGCTGCGGGCTGGCGGGGCATATCTGGAGCTGGATTCCAAGGGATTTATCTGGGTATACCGGGGGCGCGGGCAAGAGAGAATGCAAAAGGAGATGGCATGATGATGCAGTTATTTGGAATGGGAATGTTGGCGCTGTGCGGCGCTTTTCTGGGGCTTTTGGGCGTGAGTTTTGTGATGGAAAAACTGGCCAGCGCGAAACTTTGGGACAAGCTGGCGATGCCTCTGTTGGAAGGATCCGGCGAGACGCAGGAGCCGCTTCGCAGAAAGAGAGTTCTGCCGCGGTACGAGAAAGGGTATCTGCATCAGTAAAGCGCCTGGCTTTGGCATAGCCGGGCGGCAAGATGCGGCGCCCAAAAAACACTGGAAAATGTAAATAGAATGAACCTCTCATATTTGTGATTTTATAGGGAAAAGCGGGCGAATTGCCCGCTTTTTTCATATGTGCGAATATATTTTTCTCTGCATGGAAAAACCTGGACCGCAAGGCGGCGCCAGGTTTTGGAAGAGTGCGTCGGGTCAGCAAAAAGTCTACTGGCCGAGATAGTCGTGCAGGATATTGAGCGCTTCGCCGAAACGCTGGAAATGCACGATTTCGCGTTCGCGCAGGAACTGAAGCGGCGCGATGATAGCGGGGTCGTCGCAGAATTTCATGACGCCCTCATAGCCAGCCCGGGCTTTCTGCTCGGCGGCCATATCGTTGGTGATGTCTGCGATGGGATCGCCGGTTGTGCCGACGTAATCCGCCGTCCAGGAATAGCCGTTCTGATCTTTGGGGAAGGGGCAGCAGTTAAATGCGGCAACCCATCCTTCCATGCCGGCAGCGCGGAGCTCTTCCTTGGTTGCGCCGGCCAGCATCTTCTGGATCATGACGGAAAGCATCTCAACATGGCTTAATTCCTCCGTGCCGATGTCCGTCAAAATCGCCTGAACAGCGCCGCAGGGCATGCAATACCGCTGGTTCAGGTATGTCGTTGCGGCGGTAAATTCGCCGTTGGGGCCGCCAAGCAGCATGGCGGTCAGCTTAGCCATTCTGGGGTTGGGCCGAATATCGCCGAGAGGATAGATCAGCCTTTTTTCATAAATCCACATTTCTTATTCCTCCCTCATAAATTTCTGGTGCCACGGGAAGGGCTGGGTGTTCCACTTCCAGCTGTCCCGGCTGACAGAGTTTCCAAAGTTTGAAATTGGCCCAAAGTCTTTTTCATACATATCTTTAAGCGCCCGGAGCTGCTGCGCATAGCAGTTGTAATCCGAAAGGGCGCGAGCATCGTTGGGATGCGTATCCAGATAGAGATTGATGTCAATGCAGATAAACTCGCATTCGGTAATTTGTTGCATGAGCGAACGCTTCTTTTCGAGCTCTGCCGGGCAAAGCCCCTCAGAAACGGCGCAGACATCCATCTGGCTCTCTGGCGTGCGCATTGCGTATCTCATGTTGCAGCCACAATTTGCCATTTCTTATTCCTCCTCTTTGCAAGGGCAGGTGCGCGCCGGCCGCATCTCGCTATGAGCGTGCGGGCAGCTGCCGCAAGCAGTATTGACTGTCGAATAGGGCATATACAGGTCGTTAAAAAACGTCCCGTTGTGCAGCGACTGGCTGGGCAGCGCGCAGTTGGAATATGCCTGAGGCACGACAAAAGCTCTCGCGTATAAATTTGGTTGTTCCGCATCAGCAAAAAAATTGACTCTATTACATGTTTGCGCTTCCGCAGCACAGCTGGGGTACTGAGTAAAAGCGCTGAAAACATAGGGAGCATCCATCTGATTCATTTTGCTATCTGCCTCCTTTTTTCATAATTCTTTATATAAGTATGACGGCGGGGGAAAACTGTGCGGATGGCGGATATGTAAAAAAATTGAGAATTACCGCCGGGAAATGGCAACCGGGAGTAAAAAATGTTATAATAACTTCACCTACCCCTTGAGCATCAGAAGCCGGGGCAAAAAGTTTGGCAGTGCGGAGGAAGTTTTGTGTTTGGGTATGTGATGGTGCAGAAGGGGGAGCTTCTGGTAAAAGAATACGATACCTTCCGCGCTTACTACTGCGGGCTCTGCCGCCAGCTGGCGGAATACGGCATCAAGGGCCGCCTGCTTCTAAGTTACGACTGCACATTCCTCTATCTGCTCTCCTCCGCGCTTTCAGATCAAGCGCCGCGCTATGAGCAGATGCGCTGCCCGGTGCACCCGGCGCGCAGGATACCGCAGGCCTTTGCGGAAGGGCGGGAGTATGCCGCGGCTATGAATCTGCTGCTGGGCTATTATAGCCTCAAAGACCATGCGGCAGATGGGAACCGCCTTTTGGGGGCGGCCGGCGGGCTGTACAAAAGCGCGGTAAGGCGCGCGGCCGGGCGCTATCCTGCGGCGCAGGAGGCAATTCGGGAGCAGTTGGAGCAGCTGCAAACGCTGGAAGCGGAGGGCTGCCGGGAGATCGACCGGGCGGCGGATGCGTTTGCAAAAATGCTGGGCAAGCTCTTTTTGCCGCTGGGGGAGCAAAAAGAGGTTCTGGAGGATTTGGGCTATCATATCGGCAGGTTTATTTACCTGATCGACGCGCTGGATGACCTGCAAAAAGACGCCAAGAGCGGCAGCTATAACCCGTTTTTGCGGCGGTTTGGGGCAGATGCGCCGGCGATTCTGGAGAGCGCACAGTTCAACCTGCTCAGTTCGGCGGACGAGGCTGGCAGGGCGCTGGATCTGCTAAGCCTCAAGCGGCACTCCGGCATCTTGGAAAATATCATTTACCGCGGACTGCCTGCGAAGATAGAAGCTGTGCTCGCAAAATACGGCGGTCAAGAAAGCGGAAAACAGGAAGCATAGAGCATGAGAATCGATTATTCTAAAAAAACATACCGGCTCAGCCTGAGCCTGATGTGCGCGGCGATGACGCTGGTCTGCCTTTATACCGCAACGCTGCTGCCCGGCGGGCGGCTGGCGCTGTATTTTCTGGCAGGCATGCTCACCATTCCGCTCATCAGCGAAAAGGAACTGGGGACGAGCATCCTCATGTTCGGCGGGACGTATCTGTTCAGCCTGCTGCTCGTGCCGGATTTTCAGAGCTCGCTCCCGTATCTGCTGCTGTTTGGGCACTATGGAATCGTCTGGTATTTTTGCGGGAAAACCAAGGATAAGCTGACGGCGTATGTTCTGCGGCTGGTCTACTGCAATATCGGGATGGTGCTGATCTATTTCTTCGCCTCCCAGACTGTGATGGACGGCTTTCTTGCCGGCATTCCCATGGCCTGGCGCATTGTGCTGGCGCAGGCGGCTTTTTTGGCCTACGATTTTCTATACGGCAGGATTGCCGAGTTCTACCGCGTATTTTTGCGGGATTCTCTGCTCAGCGAATAGGCGGCAGGCAGATGGGCGCGGCTCATCAGAAGATAATTTTGCGCAGAGAATGCGCCGAATGGAGAGGAAACAGGCGTGAACCCATATCATGTGCTCGGTGTGAGCGAGACGGCCACAGACGAAGAGATCAAAGCGGCATACCGCAGGCTGGTGAAAAAATACCATCCGGATCGGTATGCGGACAGCGCGCTCAAAGAGCAGGCTTCGGAAAAACTCAAGGAAATCAACGCCGCATACGACAGTATTGGGAAGAGCAGGAAGGGCGGGGCGGCCGGCTCGGGCATGGGAGGGCAGGGCGGCTACTCTTCGGCCTATGGAATGGGCGGCCGGCAATACCGATACCGCTCGGAATATCAGGGAGCGGCGCGCTATGGGGCCGTGAGAGAGAAAATCCGCGTGGGCGATATCGGCGCGGCCGAAGCGATTCTGGACAGCATGGCGCAAAGGGATGCGGAATGGCACTATTGGAAGGGCATTATCCTGCGGCAGCGCGGCTGGTACGACGGCGCGCGCCAGCATTTTGCCCAAGCCCATGCGATGGATCCGGCAAACCAGGAATATGCCCGCGCCTTTTATGCCATGAATAATCCTGGCGGGTTTGGCGGCGGCTCGGCTGGCAGTGCAGACTGCTGTGAGCTTTGTATGTGTTCGAATCTTTGCTGCAGAACAGTTATGTGGCCCTGCTGCTAGGGCATTTGGCAGGGAAAAAAGATGGGAAGGAGGCAAGAAATTGGCCCAGCTATATGATACGCTTTCATTCGTATTTCGCTATTGGTTTTTATTCTTGGCGGCGATGATGCTGCTTTTGCTCGTGCTGAACTCCCGGGCGGAATACCGGGAACGCAAAGCCGTGATGGGCGAAGTCGGCCAATATATTGGCTACCTGGAAATTATCGGCGGGGCAGAAGATGCGTATGGGATGCGCATTGGGCTGACGCCGGAGAATATCGTCGGCAGCGGAAAAAATGCAGATATCATCATCGAGGACAGGAGTGTGCGCAAAAGCCACGCCATGATCGCAAGAAAGGGAAAAGGCGTAGTGCTCCAGCCGCTGTCTGAAAAAGCGGAGACGCGGATCAACGGGCGGCGGGCAGTGCGCGCGCACCGCATTATCACGGGAGACATCGTGAGCTTTGGCGGCATCGATGCCAAGGTTTACTTAAAGCCCCAGAAGGGAGCGGCCCATGACAATTAGAAGAAGGAGCACAGCGGCACTGCTGTTTTTGCAGGTGCTCTTCATCATCAGCGCCTTTGGCCTGCTCACGTTTAAGGGCGGCGAGCTGGATTGGCAGGCGTCGGCCAGCGGGCTGATTTTGTGCCTGTTCAACCTGTTTCAGTATAATATCCTCAAATCCTGCTTCAAGCATCTGGATCGGTTCTGCCTGATTGTCGCGCAGTTTTTGTGGTCTCTGGGGCTGGCGGTGATCTACCGCATCAGCCCGGCGCTGGCCATCAAGCAGTTCCTCATTCTCATGGCCAGCACGCTGGTCATGGTCTGCGTGATGCTCATCATCCGAAAGAGCGTAGACTTCGGCCGGCTCAATTGGCTGTTTATGGTGCTGACGTTCCTGCTGCTGGCTTCCACGCTGGTGCTGGGAAGAAGCATCGGCGGGGCGAAAAACTGGATCAAGCTGGGCTTTTTCACGCTCCAGCCCAGCGAGTTTGCCAAGATTCTCTATATCATGGTCTCGGCCTATTTTCTGACGACCCGGGAGAAACTGGTTTCCTTCATCCCATATCTGATCTACACGGCGGCATGCGTCATGCTTCTGGTGGTGGAGAAGGATTTGGGCGCCGGCCTGCTCATCGCGCTGACCTTCCTGGTCATGTTTTTCGCGGCCACCGGGCGCACGCTGCTGACGCTGCTCGGCGTGGGTGTGCTGGGCGGCGGGGCGTATGCCAGCTATAAGCTCTTCTCGCATGTGCAGACGCGCGTGCAGGTTTGGCAGGACCCTTGGGCGACGTATAACGGCCAGGGCTACCAGATTGTGCAGGGCCTGCTGGCGCTGGCCAGCGGCGGCCTGTTCGGCGTGGGGCTGGGCAGAGGGATGCCGGAAGTCATCCCCGTGCGCGAATCGGACTATATCTTCACCGTCATCGGCGAGGAATTCGGCATCATTTTCGGGATCATCACGATCCTGTTCTATCTGGTCTTTATCGTGCGGGGCATTCTCATCGCGCTGAATGCGCGCAGCACATACGATGCTCTGCTGGTCTTCGGCTGCACGGCCATGCTGACGCTGCAAAGCTTCATCATCATCGGCGGTGTCATCAAGCTGATCCCGCTGACCGGCGTAACCCTGCCCTATATCAGCTATGGCGGAAGCTCCATTCTCTCTTCCATGATTCAGCTTGGCATTATTCAGGGCGTCGCCATCAAAAACGGGCAGAAGGATGAGGAAGAGCTGGCCGAAATGGGCGGCGAAATCGCTTAGCTTCACGCGATTGCAAGGCCGCAGAAAAGGCGAGCGCGAGGCGCGGGGGAGCGGCGCAGTTAGCCGGGGCCTCTTTCCAGGCAGGAAACCAAGCAAAAATTGGGAAAAGGAGGAAGCGCTTTGAGAAACGTCGATAAATTCAAGCGAAATATGCGCATCTCGCTGGGCATTTTTGTAACGCTGTTCAGCGTGCTCATCATATATCTGGGCTATTCTGTCGTTGTCTATGGCAACCAGTGGTATGCCACGCCCTATAACCCCAGAATTCAGCAAGCCTATAAAAACATCTCGGGCGGCACGGTCTACGATGCAAAGGGCATCCGGCTGGCCTGGTCTGACGGGACGACGCGCCGCTACCATGAGGAAGTGGATAAGCGCCGGGCGCTCTCGCATATCATGGGCGACCCTGCGGGCATCGCGGCCAAAGGCGTGGAGACGCGGTTCGCCAAATATCTCTATGGCATGGACAAGGATCTGGTCGAGCGCATCGAGGATCTGCTGGCGGGCAAGGAAAGCCAGGGCAACGATATTACGCTGACGGTGGATGCCGAGCTTTCGGAATATATCTACGACAATATGGATGCGATGACGGGGTGCGTCGTCGTCCTCAACTACAAGACGGGGGAGATTCTGGCAAACGTTTCCATCCCGACCTTCGATCCCACAACCCTGGGCCAGGAGGAGCCTGTGGATACCAGCCTGGTAGACCGGGCGACCATGGGCCGCTATCCGCCGGGGTCTATCATGAAGATCATCACGGCTTCCGCGGCGATGGAGGAGGGAATTGACCTCTCCTACGAATGCACGGGCGAGTGCATCATCGAGGGGCAGAAGGTTACCTGCTCGGGCGGCGCGCACGGCGCGCTGACGCTGGAGAGCGCGTTCACCAAATCCTGCAATACCTATTTTGCCAACCTCTCCGTCAAAATCGGCGGCAGCCGGCTGAAAAAACAGGCGGAGAAATTTGGGTTCAACCAGCAATTCAAGTTCGCCGGAGACGAGATAGAGCTCTATCCCAGCAATTTCGAGGTTACGGGCAACGAAGGGGATATTGGCTGGGCGGGCGTCGGCCAGTATAACGATCTGGTAACGCCCCTGCATGCCGCGATGATCGCCGGCAGCATCGCCAACGACGGCGTGATGATGGAGCCCAAACTGCTCAGAGACGTAGCCCGGGGCGGCTATGCCGGCTTCTCGTTTACGCCGGCGCAGTATAAGCGCGTGCTTTCGGCCGAGATGGCCGGGCGGCTCAAGGAATACATGCGCGAAGTAGTGCAGAGCGGCACGGGCACTTCCGCCGGGGTTTCGGGCGTTCCCATCTGCGGCAAGACGGGCACCGCCGAGTTTATGGAGGATGGGCAGGTCAAAAACCATTCCTGGTTCGTGGGCTTTATCGACGATAGCAGCAAGCCCTATGCCGTCGCCGTCATCTTTGAAGGCGCGGGCTTTGGTTCGCGCTATGCCGCGCCCATGGCCGGCAAGATTTTCGGCTATCTGGCCAATCATTAAAGAAGAAAATAAAAAAGAAGCGGCAATTGCCGCTTCTTTTTTATTGCTACATTTCTGATGCTTCTATCATCGCCATCAGCTCGGAAGGCTTAAGGCCAAGTGCCTTTGCTATTTTAATAAAGGTATTGATATTGGGAACATATTCGCCAAGCTCAATCCTGGCAAGATGTGCTGAATCCAAATCAGCAAGGCCGCTCACAACTTCCAAAGTTAGCCCTTTTGATTTTCGATAGCTTCGGATCACTTGTCCGATTCT
>CAMSSU010000018.1 GCA_947063485.1 uncultured Clostridia bacterium
GATATTCGACAATACATAAGCTGGCTGTGCTCTGCCAATATACTCTTTATTCCTGAACCGAATACATCTCATTGAGCATCCAGTCCAGATAGATGCCATAGCCCTGCGTCGGATCGTTGACAAACACATGCGTAACCGCCCCGATCAGTTTTCCATCCTGGATCACAGGGCTGCCCGACATGCCCTGCACAATCCCACCCGTGATGCCCAGCAGCTCTTCGTCGTCAATTTTGACGATAAAGCTCTTTTGTGCAGGCGAGTTTTGGGGCGTTACCTTGACGATCTGGCAGGAATATTCCCGAATCCCGCCGTCGTCCAGCGTGCAGAGCAGTGTCGCATCCCCTACTTTCACTTCCTCTCTTTTGGCAGCAGGGATCGCGCTTTGATAGAGCTTATTATCAATCTCTGCGGCTGCATTGCCATACAGTCCATAGTCAGTATTCTTTTTGATATAGCCGATCACTTCATCGCCGTTTCCAAAGCTTCCCCGCAGTTCGCCCGGCTCGCCCTCTTCGCCTTTGACAACCTCCAAAATCTCGGACTCCACGATCTCTCCGTCTTTCACTGTGAGCAGCTTGCCCGTATCCACGTCTGTGATGGCGTGCCCCAGCCCCGCAAATTTTTTGCTGGCTGGATCGTAAAAGGTCAGCGTCCCGACGCCAAGCGTGCTGTCCCGGACCCAGACGCCCAGCTTCCATAGCCCATCATCTGCATCCTGAACAGGGCAGATGGTGAGCTCCAGAATCTGGTCGCCCCGCCGCACAGACAGGCGCGCCTCCCCTTCCTCATGGTTGATGAGCTCGGATAGATGCGCCGCGTCTTTGATCTCAGTTCCATTATATTTCTCGATAATGTCGCCCGCCTGCAATCCTGCCACTTTTGCTGGGTTGACCTGTTCCCCAGACTTTGAGCGGATGTTCATGCTGCCCACCACCAGTGCGCCTTTGGTATGCAAAAGCACGCCGATGCTTTGCCCGCCCGGGATCAGCATGGCCTCTTCCATCACTGTGATCCTGATCTCTTTTACTTTGATGCCAAATACCATGAGGTTTGCCTTGCAATTCCCCTGGTTTTGCCCAGAGATCACCAGCGGCTGGCTGAGGGAATAGCTCCCCCCATTTTTGAGCGAGTTCCCTTGCAGTGTTACCGCCGCGACGCTCTCCTCATTTTGCTCCATTTTCAGCTCAAACGGGAATCCAACATCCAGAACCTGGGAATTCCCCCCTACCAGGAAGATTTCCCCTGGGACATCTGAAATGCCCACGACAACTCCCGCTGCCGCCAGGGCAACTACCAGCAAAAAGACGCCTAAAACTGCATATTTAAAACGACTCATTTTTCGCATAAAAAGACACCTCAAAAAAATATTTACTAAAAATAGTATCTTTTCCGAGATGTCTTTTTATGCGATATCTGATGCTTTTACAGGATTTGCTTTTTTATCTCTTTTGCGTTTGCCAAAAGCTCGCGGCCATGCGCAATCGCCGCCTCGCTGTGGATGCCGCCCGAAAGCCGGGCGATCTCCTCTGCAACCTCGTCGCCCTGCAGCTGGCGCAGGGTTGTATAAGTCTGGCCATCTTGCTGTACTTTTTCGATGAAAAAATTGCGATCTCCCATGGCGGCCAGCTGCGCCAGGTGCGTTACGCAGATAACCTGCCTTGCAGAAGAGATTTTTGCGATTTTCTGCGCCACCATCTGCGCCATGCGCCCGCTGATTCCCGTATCGATCTCGTCGAAAATCATCGTGCCAATCGCTTCTCTTCGAGCCACGATGCTCTTGATCGCCAGCATGATGCGCGAAACCTCGCCGCCGGATGCCACTTTTGAAAGATGCCGCAGCGGCTGCCCCGGGTTGAGCGAGACCAGCAGGCTCACTTCATCACAGCCATTAGCGCTGTAATCCTTTTTGCGGAAATCACACGCAATCTGGGCGCCGTTCATGCCCAAATCGCCCAACTCCTGGGCAATTTGCGCGGCCAGCTTTTGCCCCGAAGCCTTTCGCTGGGCCGACAGGCGATCGCAGAGCAGGGCAAGCGTGCTCTCCTCGCTCTCCAGCTGTTTTTCCAGCTCTGCCATGCGAATTTCGCTATGCTCCAGCTCCTCATAATCCTGCTGGGCATTTTCCAAAAATGCCAGAATTTCCTCGATACTCCCGCCATATTTGCGCTTGAGCGAAGAGATGGCCGCAAGCCGCTCTTCCAGCACTGCCAGCCGCCCTTCATCAAAAAGCACGTCTTCCGCCAGCGCTCCAATATCGTAGGATGCTTCTTCGACGGCATAATATGCGTCGTTCAGCCCTGCGGCCAGCTTCTCATAGCGCTCATCCAAAGATGCAATGGCCTGAAGCGCATGAATTGCCGCATAAAGCTGAGAGACTGCGCCCTCGGCGCCGCTCAGCGCATCCTTGGCCTCATTCAAATTCTGGGCGATTTTCTCCGCATGGAGCATCTTTGTCTTTTCCGCAGAGAGCTCCTCCTCTTCGCCGTTTTTGAGCGAGGCTCTCTCGATTTCATCGATCTGATAGTTCAATAAATCCAGCATTCTGGCTTTTTCTGCGGCATCTTTCTGCAAAGAAGAAAGCTTTGCCCTGGTCTGTGCATATTGTGCAAAAGCCGCGGCAACCTGTTCGCGCAGCTGAGCTGCCTCTTCATCGGCAAAAGCATCGATGAGCGCCAAGTGCGATTTATCATCCAGAAGCTGCTGCTGTTGGTTTTGCCCATAGATATTGACCAGATGCGAGGCGACTTCCCTCAAAACCGAAAGGCTGACCAGCCTACCGCCAATTCGGCAGATATTTTTTCCGGAGGCGCTCAGCTCTCTAGAGATGATCAACTCCTCTTCCGGCTCGATGCCGTATTCCTGCATCGCTTCCAGCAGCTCCTTCTGATCGGGCTCGCAGGAAAACTGCGCCTCAACATAGGCGCTTTGTTCCCCAAATTTGATGAGCTCGCGATCTCCTCTGCTCCCCAAAATCAGGTTCATGGAATCGACGATGATGGATTTTCCGGCCCCAGTTTCCCCGGAAAGCACGTTAAAGCCATCGCCAAAGCGCACACGCAGTTCTCCGATAATTGCAATATTTTTGATATATAGCTCTAAAATCATAAGTTGCCCCCAAGGCAAATTATCTTGTCATCCCCATCAGCGTCTGCACGACACTGCCCGTCTTTCCATCTTCAACGGCCAGGAAAATTGTATTATCTCCTGCGATACTGCCCACGACCCCGGGCAAATTGAGGATATCGATCGCCTCACCCGCGCTGGATCCGCCCCCGGAAAGCGTCGTTACGACGACGATATTGCCGGCGCTTTTGATGGAAGTAACCGTCTCCTTAAAGATGCGCAGCAGCCTTTCGGTATTAACTACCGTCGAAAATTCATTGACCGCATATTTATAAACGCCCTTTTCCGCCTGCACCTTGATCAAATGCAGTTCCTTAATATCCCGTGAGACCGTCGCCTGCGTAACGTGAAAGCCGACTTCCTTCAGCCTCGCAGAAAGCTCCTCCTGGGTATCTACGTTATGCTCCGCAATAATTTTCAGGATTGCCCGATGCCGTTTTTCTTTCATTACCTTCCCTTGCCTTGCTTTTATTTTGCGCTCCACTCCGCAAATTTTTCTTCCAGTAGAGCAAAAAAGTTCTGATCTGCCGTTTTGAGGAATTTCGCTTTGATTTCTGAGCGCGTCAAGCAGATATACTCATCGGGTGAAAATTCAAAATGCTCCTGCCCATCCAGGGTTACCGCGCCCCGCTCTCCTCCGCGGCGAATCAAAACGGATACCCGCTCTTCTGCGCTGACCACATAACTGTTGCTTTGCAGGGAATGCGGGCAAATGGGCGTGATGAGCAGCATATCCGCTGTCGGCTCCACAACCGGCCCGCCCGCAGAGAGCGAATAGCCCGTGGAGCCTGTCGGCGTCGAGACAATTACGCCATCGCAGCGGAAATCGCCAACTTTTTTTTCGTTCACCAGCACCCGCGCATCGATGATGCGCAGAATATCCCGCTTGGAAATGACGGCTTCATTGAGGGCATATCCCAAAAATCTTTTTTCCCGCCCATCCTGGCTAAGCACAGATGCCTCCAGCATGATGCGCTCCTGCACTTTATAATCCCCTGACAGGATTTGATCCAAAGCGCCTTCCAGATCCGCAAGCTGCGTATCCAGCAAAAACCCCAGGCGGCCCAAGTTGATGCCAAAGAGCAGCGCGCCTTTTTTTGCATATTTGCGGGCCGCTGCCAGAATCGTCCCATCACCGCCAAGGACAAATAAAATATCTATTTTTTTCTCCGCCGCTTCTTCTTTGCCCAAAGCGGCAGCAACCTCGCCATCCAAAGAATAGCTGCATCCCCGCTTTTCCAGCTGCTCTATGACAGCTTTTGTGGTAATAAGCTCCGGGTCTTTTTGAAGATTGGTATAAATCCCAAAGTGCGGCATTGTAAGGCCATCCTTCCTCATCGCGAAACATTACAGCGCGGCATGCGCCTGCTGTACAACTGCATTTGGCTCTACCAAGGCCGCCTCCGCCCCCAGCAGGTAATGCGCCAAATACTCGATATTGCCATTCGGACCCTTGATAGGCGAATAAGAGAGGTGCTGAACGGCGTATCCAATTTCATTCGCAAAATCCAGCACGCCGGCAATCACTTCCAAATGCACCGCCGGATCGCGCACCACGCCTTTTTTGCCGACATTCTCTCTTCCTGCCTCAAACTGCGGCTTGATCAGCGTTACCACTTCCCGCACTTTCAGGCGCTCCAAGGCCGGCAATATCAGCCGAAGCGAGATAAACGAAACATCGACAGAGGCAAAATCCGGCTGCTCCGGCACATCCTCTTGGGCGAGATAGCGCGCATTCGTCCGCTCCATCACCACGACTTTTTCGTTATTGCGCAGCGCCCAATCCAGCTGCCCGTATCCAACGTCTACGGCATAGACCCGCGCCGCTCCGTTTTGCAGCATACAGTCCGTAAAGCCGCCTGTGGATGCGCCAATATCCATGCAGGTTTTCTCTTTCAGAGAGATGCCAAACTCGGCCATGGCCTTTTCCAGCTTGAGCCCTCCGCGGCTCACATATGGGCAGGTATTGCCCTTAATGGAAATTTCCGTATCGCACGGAAAGGTTTCGCCGACTTTGCTTGCGACGCGGCCTCCTGCCAGAACCTGCCCCGATAGAACCAGCGCTTTCGCCTTCTCCCTGCTGGGAGCCAGCCCCTTTTTTACTATCAATATATCCAGGCGCTCTTTTTCCATGAATAATTTGCCGCTTTCTCCTACTATCCTGTATAAAATCTTGAGATTTATTTATTATATTACATTTTCCTGCATATAGCAAGCCTGCCTGGGGGCGCATTTTCCGCAGAATGGCCGTCCTTTCCCGCCGTCTTGCGTGCTTTGGTTTATGCACATAGCAAAAATAAAAAGCCGGCGCATTTCTGCACCGGCTAGTTGCCCTAGTTTGCTATTTTGCGTAATCGACAGCTCGTGTCTCCCGGATGACATTGACTTTGATCTGCCCCGGGTAATCGAGATCCTTTTCGATTTTCTTCACGATGTCTCTCGCCATCAGCGTCGTGCCGACTTCGTCCACATCTTCGGGTCTGACGATGATGCGCACTTCTCTGCCAGCCTGCACTGCATAAGACTTTTCTACACCGTTGAAGGAATTTGCAATTTCTTCCAAAGCTTCCAAGCGTTTTACATAATTATCAAGCGATTCTCTTCTCGCACCAGGACGCGCTGCCGAGACAGCGTCTGCCGCCTGCACCAGCACAGCTTCCACCGTTTTTGCTTCCACATCCTGATGATGCGCCGCAATGGCGTTTACAACATCTGCGTTTTCCTTGTACTTTGCCGCCAAATCTGCGCCCAGCTGCGCGTGGGAACCTTCCATTTCGTGGTCCACCGCTTTGCCGATATCATGCAGCAGGCCAGCGCGCTTTGCAAGTTTCGCGTTCGCGCCAATCTCCTCTGCCATGATGGCCGCCAGATGAGCGACTTCCAGGGAGTGCTTGAGCACATTCTGGCCATAGCTCGTGCGGTAACGCAGGCGCCCGAGCAGTTTCACCAGCTCCGGATGCAGGGAATGGATCCCAACATCGAACACTGCCGCATCGCCGGCCTCGCGGATCTGGTTATCCACTTCCTTTTTGGCCTTGTTGACCATCTCCTCGATGCGCGCAGGATGGATTCTGCCATCGATAATGAGTTTTTCCAGCGCTACTCTGGCGACCTCTCTTCTGACGGGATCAAACCCCGAGAGAATGACGGCCTCCGGCGTATCGTCGATGATCAGGTCAATCCCAGTCGCCGTTTCCAGCGCCCGGATGTTTCTGCCTTCTCTGCCGATAATGCGCCCTTTCATCTCATCATTTGGCAGCGCGACAACGGAAATCGTCGTTTCTGCAACATGATCTGCTGCGCATCTTTGAATTGCCAGCGAAAGGATATTTCTCGCCTTTTTCTCGGCCTCATCCTTTGCTTTCATCTCAATATCCCGCAGCATCACAGCCATATCATGGCGCGCTTCGCTCTCCACTTTCTCCAGCAGCAGGCCTTTGGCCTGGTCGGAAGTGAGATCCGCGATGCGCTCCAGCTGCTCAATTTGCTGATCGCGCAGTTTGGAAATATCCTCTTTTGTTTTGGATACATCCTTTAGCTTGCGATCCAGCTGCTGCTCTTTTTGCTCCACAGCATCGTTCTTTTTGTCCAGGCTCTCTTCTCTTTGGAGAAGCCTGCGTTCGAGTTTCGCTTGTTCGTTTCGCCGTTCTTTGGTTTCTTTGTCAAATTCGTTTCTTAGTTTATGGACCTCTTCTTTCGCTTCCAAAACCGTCTCTTTGCGGATTGCCTCTGCTTTTTTCTGCGCATCTTCAATCAGCTTGACGACAGTTTCTTCGGCACGACCTATCTTCTTCTCGGCGATGTTTTTGCGATACACATACCCTGCCGCCAAGCCGGCCAGCAGAGCAACAACGCCTATTATGATAGCCCAGATGTAACCGTCCACTGTAAGCCCTCGCACCTCCTATATCTTGCGCGCCGCAAGTTAATCTTGATGTTTATTGCACATCTCCTTGTTATAGATGATACCATTGATTTGTACATAAACTATTAATAATTGTAAAACGGATATGCATTTTTGTCAATCGCCAATGCCGCTAGCTCATCCCGGCCAAATAGCCCGTTGAGAAGGCGATTTGCAGGTTAAACCCGCCTGTATAAGCATCCAGGTCCAGCAGCTCGCCGGCAAAAAATAATCCGGAAATTTTTCTGCTCTCCATCGTAGAAGGATTCACTTCCCTAGTCCGAACGCCGCCCCGCGTTATAATCGCCTCATTGATGCTGCGCACACCGGTAATTTTGATCGAAAACGCTTTCGTTGCCTGAACGAGGCTTTCCCTCTGCGCCCTGCTCACTTCGCCGACTGAAATTTCGCCGCTCAGCCCAATTTTTTTCAAAATCTCGATTCCCAGCGCCTTGGGATAAAGCTTTGGGAGCACATTTTTCAGCTGTTTGCCTTTGAGCTCTTCAAAATCCCTCAGAATGCGGCGATCCAGCTGTTCTCTGCTCAATGCCGGCTTTAAATCAATCTCTATTTTGGTATCTGCAAAGCCATAATCGCAAATTTGAGCGCTGGCCGAGAGCACCAGCGGGCCGGAGACGCCAAAATGCGTGAAGAGCATCTCGCCCTGCTCAAAGTAGCGCTGTTTCTTTCCTTCTAGCAGCGCCAGCGATACATTTTTCAGCGACAATCCCTGCAACTGCTTGCAGATGGGATCCGGCGAAACCAGCGGAATCAGAGAGGGATGAATCTGCTCTATCGTGTGCCCCAGTTTTTGAGCCATTTCGTGTCCTTCTCCCGTGCTTCCTGTCAGCGGATAGGAATATCCCCCTGTCGCCAGAACGACTTTGTCAAAGGGCATTTTTTCGCCGTTTACGGCAAGCCCTGCGATTCTCCCACTCTGGATCAGAATTTCATCAACATGTGCATGCAGGCGGATGACGACTCCAGCACCCCTCAGCATACGCTCCAGCGTTTTGATGACATCGCTGGATTTATCCGAAGCAGGAAACACCCTCCCGCCCCGCTCCTCCTTGAGCTTCAGGCCGTTCTTTTCCAGCGCATCCATCAGATCCTGATTGGTAAACTGATAAAACGCGCTGTAAAGAAATTTGGCGTTTCTGCAAACACTCGAAAAAAAGCTCTCGATTTCAGCGGAATTGGTCAGATTGCACCGCCCCTTCCCTGTGATAAAGAGCTTTTTTCCGAGTTTTTCATTTTTCTCAAACAGCCAGACCTCGTGATTCTGCGCAGCCGCATAGGCCGCCATCATCCCCGCAGGGCCACCGCCGACAACAGCAACTCTCACATCTTTCCCTCGCCTTCCGCGCGGTGCACAAAATCGTAATCATGCTTGGCATAGGTGTTGTTTTCCCGCCAAAGCTGCTCCATCATACTGAAATTCTCCAGCAGCGCCTGCTTTTTCTCCAGGCCCGCCATGATGATAATGGCGTTGATGATGGAAAGCGGGGCAACCAGCGAATCCACAAAGGAGTTCATATCACTTTTTGTCAGGATACAGCGATCCGCCAGCTCATAGAGCGGCGAGATGCGGTTATCCGTGATCGTTACAATCTTGGCATGACGGCTGCGCGCAAACTGAAGCCCTTTCACCGTCTGCATGGAATAGCGCGGGAAACCCAGGCCAATGACCACATCTTCGCTCGTAACATGCAGAAGCTGGGAATAAATATCCGAGGTGCCCAGCGTAATCAGCTGCGGGTTTTCAAAAATATAGCTGAGATAATACGTCAAAAACTGGGCCAGCGGCGCGCTGCTGCGGAACCCGATGACATAGATTTTTCTTGCATGCACCAGATAGCGGACGACATCCTTGATGCTCTCAATATCCAGCTCTTCGCGCGTCGCCTTCAGGTTGGTGATCTCCATTTTCAGCACAGTATCGATGATTTTATCCGCGGGCAGGCCCTCCATAAAGTTCAACCGCTGCACTGTCGTGAGCTTATTTTTGATGATCTCCTGCAGGTGTTTCTGCAGTTTGGGGTATCCTGAATAGCCCAGCGCATAGGCAAAGCGGACGACCGTCGATTCGCTGACACCGACTTTCCTGCCCAGAGCCCCCGCCGTCATGAAAGCGGCCTTATCATAGTTATCGCGGATGTAGGCGGCAATCGCCTTTTGCCCTTTGCTAAAAGATTGATATTCCTCTTCAATGCGGTGCAATAAATCAAAATCCGTGTTTTCCATATTCCACTTCCAAAAATAGTAATAGGGCGAGATTCACCCGCCCTATTATACCAAACCTTTGATAAAAATGCAATTTGAAATTCTCAAATTTGCATTTTATTCTATCATGCCTTCCACACTTTTGATTTTTTCCATGCTGCCATAGTCCGTATAGTCATACAAAAGCGGCGAAATGGAGATATTGCCCTGGCGAATCTCGTAGTCGTCGTCTCCCGGGCCGTCGTTTTCGCGGTAAGTGCCGTCTACACGGTATTCCGTCGTGTTTTCATCCACTACCTGCACCACGTTATAGCCCGAGAACCAGTTGGTGCGGCTGACCTTTGTAACGACAACTTTTTTAGGCGTTACTTCGTTCAGGTTGGGGAAGTTGACGTTGAGAA
This sequence comes from uncultured Clostridia bacterium, assembly GCA_947063485.1. GTDB lineage: Bacteria > Bacillota > Clostridia > Christensenellales > Christensenellaceae > QANA01. Next base: position 9,652 of record CAMSSU010000018.1, read on the forward strand.
CTGTGCGCTGCGGAATATCGAGCTCTGCCATCTTGTCGATGAGTTTTGCAGCGAATTTGGCTGCATATTCAAAACCTCTGGGCTCAAAGCAGACATGCGAAAGCGCAATCGCCCGCACGCCGTGCTCTGTCGCCTGAACAGCTGCGCCCAGCGTGCCCGACCAATGGATATTCACGCCCAGGTTCGGCCCCTTATTGATGCCCGAGACGCAGAGATCCGGCATATCGTCGAACAGCTCTGTCAACGCAATGCGGGAGCAGTCGGCCGGTGTTCCGTCCACATAATAGGCGGGGACATCCTCGTAGCCGGGAATGGTTGTTTTGGTTACCGCAATCGGGCGGTTGAACGTCAGGTGGTGCGAGTTGCCGCTGCATTCCCCTTTGGGCGCTACAACCCGAAGCTCATGCTTATCGTGCAGTTCTGCCACCAGAGCCACCAGGCCCTCTCCGCGGATGCCATCGTCGTTTACCAGTAGTATTTTCATATTTTCCTCCATTCCTGAGGGATATCCCTCTTAATCCCATTGTTTGCTCTTAGACCGGGTGAATATGGTTCTCGCTGTCCAGCTTGGAGCCATCCACCCCATATAATTTCGCCCGGCGGTATTCGAAATACTTGGGCGCAACCTGCGGGAACATGGCATAGGAGAGAATATCCTCCTCCTGCTCCATCAGATCTTTGATCTCCTCGCGGTATCTGGGAAGCTCGGGCTCGATGTTATCCGCAGGGCGGCAGGTGATCAGCGGCACATCGCCAATGCACTTTCTGCGCACGTCTTCATTCACCTCTCCGGGCAGCTTGCCGTATTCCCCGCGCAGCAGACCCTTGGATTCCTTGGAAACCATCTTATAGCGCTCCCCTGCCAGGACGTTCATGACGGCCTGCGTGCCCACGATTTGGCTGGTCGGCGTTACCAGCGGCGGGTATCCGAAATCCTTGCGCACCCGCGGCACTTCCTCCAAAACCTGGATGAGCTTATCCTCCGCGCCCGCATTTTTCAGCTGGCTGATCAGGTTGGAAAGCATCCCGCCGGGAACCTGATAGAGCAGCGTGTTGATATCCACGCCCAGCACTTTGGGGCTGAGGAAGCCGTCATTCTTCAGGCGCTGTGCCACCGGCCGCATGAGCTCTGCCGCTTTGGTCAGCTGCGTCAAATCGATCCCCGTGTCGTATTCCGTTCCCTGGAGCGTCGCAACCAGAGACTCCGTGCAGGGCTGGGATGTTCCGTTTGCCAGCGGTGAAAGCGCGCAGTCCACAATATCTGCGCCGGCCTCTATAGCCTTTAAATACGTCATATCGCCCGTCCCGCTGGTGTTATGCGTATGAATGTGCAGCGGCACGCTGATGCGCGCCTTGATGCTTTTTACAAGCTGATAAGCGTCATACGGCAAAAGCAGGTTTGCCATATCCTTGATGCAGATGGATTTTGCGCCCATCTGCTCCAGCTCACAGGCCAGATCCGTGAAGTATTCCAGGCTGTGCACTGGGCTGGTGGTATAGGAAATCGCCGCCTCTGCCCAGCCGCCGTATTTGTTCGTGGCGTCCATAGCCGCCTTGAAGTTGCGCGGGTCGTTGAGCGCATCGAAAATGCGGATGACGTCGATGCCGTTTTCTATGGCCTTTTTGATGAAGAGATCCACCATATCGTCTGCATAGTGCTTATACCCGAGCAGATTCTGCCCGCGCAGAAGCATTTGCAGTTTTGTTTTGGGCATGGCTTTTTTGAGGGTTCTCAGCCGTTCCCAGGGATCTTCATGGAGAAAGCGCAGGCAGGTATCGAAAGTCGCGCCGCCCCAGCATTCGATGGACCAGTATCCCGCCTCATCCAGAATCGGGGCAACAGCCAGCATCTCGTCCGTAAACATGCGCGTCGCGGCCTGGGATTGGTGCGCATCTCTTAAAATCGTATCGGTAATATATACTTTGCCCATGTAAATGCCTCCTTCGCCCTCGGCATTAACCGACGACGAACAGAATATCGCCGGAGTTTACCATATCGCCCTTGCTGACATTGACAGACAGGATTTTTCCTGCGCAGGGAGCCATGATCTCATTCTCCAGCTTCATCGCCTCCAAAATGATGACGACATCGCCCTCGGCAACCGTGTCTCCCACATTTGCGCGCACTTCAATGATATTACCGGGCATGGGCGCTTCTGTCTTGGTTCCGTCTGCCGGAATTGCCGCAGGCGCAGCCGGAGCCGCCGCGGGAGCGGGAGCGGCGCTTTCTGCCGCTGCAGGCGCGGGCGCCGGAGCAGGTGCCGCAACCGGGGCGCTTGCTACTGCTGCCGGGGCAGCCAGAGCCCCTGCGCCAATCTCCTCGACGCAAACATCATAATCTTTTCCATTCACTTTTATTAAAAATCTACGCATTTTCCTATCCTCCAAATTTCTAATACAAATTGCTCATTTGCTCTCTTCTGCCAGCCCTCGACCATGCAGAGCGCCCTCTTCTCCCGCCTACCTGCTGATAGGAGGCAATGCGGAAGGAGCTTTGATCCATGCCCGTCGAAGCGGCAACCGCGGCCGCCAGAACTGCCACCAGCTCCTCCTCGTCCGAGCCCGAAGCCCTGCCGCTCACAGGCGCCGTCTCTTCTTCCTCTTGCTTTTTCCTGGGCATTTTAGCCAGAATTGCCCACGCCAGAAGCACAATCAGCGCAACGCCGCAAAGGATGACAAACTCTGCCGCAGTAAACTGTATCCCAAAAATATTCATTTGCTCCTCCTCTTACATCGGCATGATGCCATGCTTTTTCTGGAGCTTTTGCCCGCGCTTATTGGAAACCATCTGGATGGCCCGGATGAGCGTGCCGCGCAGTTGTTCTCTTTGGATGATATCATCCAAGACGCCCTGCCTGGCAGCCGAGCGTGCGCTTAAAAACTTCTCCGCATACTCCTGCGCGCGCTCCTTCGCGCCGTCATATAGGATAATGCTGCCCGCATTGGCATCCAGGCAGCCAATCTGCGCATCTTCATAGGCATAGACCAAATCCGCGCCGTTTTGCTTGTTGGAGAGCGCAGCATACCCTTCCCCAATCGCTTTATTCAAAATGCTGACCATCGGGCAGCCCGCCTCGCCGTAGGCATAGGCAAGCTGTGCCAGAGAGCGCAGCAAGCAGCAGCTCTCAGAGGCAGGATCAATCCCCTCATTATCCACCATCGTGATGATGGGAATATCATAGGCATCCATCTGGCGCACAAACCGCGCCGCTTTCTTGCATCCATGGGCGCTCAGGTATTCGCCCGGGACATTCGCCACAACACCCGCCGTCAAGCCATCCAGCGTGATCAGCCCGGTTACCATTTCCGGCGCAAATGCCGCGCCCAGCTCCAGGAAACACTGCTCATCGGCAATCTCTCTCAAAAGCGCACGAACATCCTTGCCATCCGACAAAATGGGGCGCGCAATCGAATCTTCGTTCAGAGCAAACGGAGGCTCTTCCAGGTTATTCAGCGGCAGATAGCTGAGCAGTTCCTTGGCCAGCTCCAAAGCAGCTGCGGCATCTGGTGCTGTCAGCTGCACATCTCCTTTTTCGGCCGCTGCCTGTACGCCGCAAAGCTTCTCCTCGTCCACGGCCTGTCCATGCACAGCCGCTCTCACCATTGGGCTGAGCAGGCCAATCCGCCCCGAATCTTCCGCCGCGATGGAGAAATCCGTCAGCGCCGCAAACAGCGCCGCGCATCCATACATACCGCCCAGGACGACGGAGATCGTCGGGATCACGCCGGAGACGTCCGCGAGCTTTTTCATCACCGCAGAGTAAGCGCCCATAGCCGCCGCGCCTTCCTGTACCCGCGCGCCGCCCGAATCCCATAAAAACAGAACAGGCAGGCCATTTTGGGCCGCCATATCGATCACTTTACAAATCTTCTGGGCATGCGCAACGCTGAAAGACCCGCGCAAAACCTCGTAGTTTTGAGCCGCAATATAGGCGGAGCGCCCATCTACCGTGCCCCAGCCCGCCACGACGCCTTCGCCGGGAGCCGAGACATCCGGATAATGCTCCACCGCATTCGAGCGTTCCAGATATTTATCAATCTCTATAAAGCTGCCCGCATCAAAAAGCGCCTCGATGCGCTCGTAAACAGGGCTCTTTGCAGAGATTCCATTTCCTTCGCTCATAGATAACCTCCAAAAATTTTCCTATGTTTTTAGCAAAATAGGCTATCTTCGTAATTCTACAAAGAATAGCCTAATTCCTGCTTTGGCAAAAATATATTTCTCTTTACTGAATGCTGAGCAGATAGTCGATCTCACTCTGCTCCAGCATACGGTACTGCCCCTTTTTCAGGTTTCCCAGATTGAGATCGCCAATGCTGATGCGCTTTAAAAAGACGACGTCTTTTCCCAGCGTTTCAAACATGCGGCGTACCTGCCGGTTGCGCCCCTCGTGAATGGTGATGGTCAGCTCGGTCCGCTCGGGAGATGCCTTCATGATCTTGATGCGCGCAGGCGCCGTTTTTCCGCCCTCAATGAAAACGCCCTTTTGGAGCTTTTCTACGTCTTCCGGCGAAACCATGCTGCTGACAACGCAGTAATACCGCTTGGCGACTTCATGACTCGGGTGCGTCAGCTTATTGGCCAGATCGCCGTCGTTTGTGAGCAGCAAAAGCCCTTCGGTCGTAAAATCCAGCCGGCCAATGGGATAAATGCGGTAATCAATATCGCTCACATAATCCAGCACGGTCTTTCTGCCCTTGTCGTCCGAGCATGTAGAGACGCATCCCAGCGGCTTGTTGAGCATGATATAGATTTTTGCGTCTGGAATTTCAACCCTGCGGCCATAAACCTCCACTGTATCCGCCGCCGGCTCAACCTGCGTTGCCGGATCGTAGATGGTTTTTCCATTGACTTTTACATGACCTTTTTGCAAGATCTCCTCAGATTTTCTGCGGGAAGCTATTCCAGCCGCCGCCATAAACTTCGCGATGCGCACGTTTCCTCCATCGCAGCGCAGAGCGCGCTATCCCGCTTGCTCTGCCAGGCCCAGCCAGCGCTGCAAAATCTGCGAGAGGTAGAATTCGTATGTCTTTCTTTGGGCAGACGAAATCGTGATGATGTTGCTCTTTGCCTTAATATCCCCAAAGGAGAATTCCACCACCCCGACAACCTCGCCCTCCTGCACCGGCGCCGCCAAGCTGCTGCTCATATTTACTTTTTCTTCTACCATAGTAACCTCTTCTTGCGTCAAAGGCAAGTAAATGTTGTCGCAAAGCGCAGTTTGAACGCTGCCTTCCAGGCTCTCCTCCACGGGAATATCTCCATAGCTCTGCCCTGCTTCGGCCACTTGGCGCATGGCGTAATGCTCAAATCCATAGTCCAGCAGCGCCATGCAGTCGATGAACATATCATAGTCGTTGAGCACGACGGCCACCAGCTGCATATTATCGCGCTTGGCGCCCGCAGACAGGCATTTGCCCGCCGCCTTGGTATACCCCGTCTTGATGCCGTTCCCCCCCTCGTATTGATAGAGGATTTTATTCTTGCTACGCAGATACCGCGCCGGGGAATCGTCGTCCTCTGCCAGATCTTTTTTGGACGTCCCCACAATCTCGCAGAATTTTTCGTTTTGCATCGCATAGGAGGAGATGAGCGCCAGGTCGTAGGCCGTGGTATAGTGGTTATCATCCGGCAAACCGTTGGGCGTTACAAAGTTCGAGCTGTTCGCCCCGATTTCCCTGGCTTTCTCGTTCATCATCTGTGCGAACGCTTCCACGCTTCCGGCCAGATGAATCGCAATGGCCACCGCCGCGTCATTGCCCGATGCCAGCATCAGTCCGTAGACGAGATCCGAAAAAGCGACCTTCTCGCCTTCCCGCAGATAGATGGAAGTCCCCTCCTGGCCCACAGCCTCTTTGGGAATCGTAACAATATCATCCATATTGCCGTTTTCCACAGCCAGAAGGCAGGTCATGATTTTGGTCGTGCTGGCCATAGGAAGCTTCGCATCCCGGTTGTTCTCCAAAAGAACTCTGCCTGTGGAAGCTTCCATCAGCACATATGCCTTAGCGCCGACGGCCGGCGCGGCTTCTGCCCGCCTGGCCGGCATCGCCAGGCCAATCACCAAAAATGCAGCGACTAAAATGCCCGTTATTTTCCCAAGCCTTTTCATTTTTCCCCCTCATTTTCAGCTTACCCCTGGCTTTGCGCGCTGTTCTCGCCTTTGGCCTTTCCCTGCTCAAACATCTTGCGCACCTCGCTCGCCATTTGGGGAATGCTCTCTAAAATTTTATCTACAATATCCCGCTCCGTGGCAGTCAGCAGCTTAATCTGGTCCTGTTTCTCCACCATAAAAGCCACAGGCGTAATCGTAACGCCGCTGGCCGTGCCCCCGGCAAAGGGATACCGCGTCTCAATCGGCGCCTTGACGCCCTCGCCATATTCGCCGCCTCCGGTAACAAACCCAAAGCTGACTTTGGAGATGGGGATGATCGTGCAGCCATCCGGTGTTACAAACGGGTTTCCCACGATGGTGTTGACGTCGACCATCTTGCCCAGCTCAGACATGGTAGTGTTTAATACGTGTTCGATCGGATGCATAATTTCTCTGCCTCATTTCTTTTATCAATCTACCGATAATATTGACAAGAGAGAGACAAAGTATTCCGTCCAGCCAAAGATGGCAGCGCGCTTTCTCAAAATCCGGCCGAACGGCAATCTGCCCGCCGGCCAGGCCGAGGGCACGCGCAAAAGATTTGGCCGCCGTTTGAAGAGCTCCGCACAGCACCGCAGTATGCGCCGCATCGCCCGTGCCCAGCCAAAGCGTCAGATCGATCTTGCGAAAATCCGTGCTGCGCAGCAAAAAACGGAAGTCCCGCCTTTTCACGTCTTTGCGTATCGTCGCAATATAGATCTTGCGGAATCCCGCCTTTTTTACTTCTATGATCTCCGGCCGCACAACATGCTTGAAGTGCAAAAAGAACAGCCTGCGGTATACTCTCACGCCGCAAAAGGAGACGGTCAGCCAGAAAAACTTTTCCCTCCCCTTTTGATTTTTCAGGCTGATTTCAAATTTTCCGAAAAGCATCAGCCCCAGCAGCGCGAGCAAACAAAAAAATACCCACATATCTCTCCCCCGCAATGGTAGATTTATGGGTATTTTATCCATTTTTTCGGTTTTTATGTGGCGCGGCTACTGCTCTGGCAGTATGGGAAGCTCCTTGGTGGAAGAGATGCCGAAATGGCGCAGGAACTCTTCGCTGGTCGCATAAAGAATCGGGCGGCCCAGGGCCTCTTTTCTGCCCGCCTCCACCACCAGTCCCTTTTCCTGAAGCGCGCTTAAAATATGGCTGGTATTGACGCCGCGCAGATCCTCAATCTCTCCCCGGGTAACCGGCTGCTTATAGGCGATAATCGAGAGCGTCTCCAGCATGGCCTTGGTCAGTTCCTCCCCGCTTTTGCTTCCAAACAGCTCCACCAAAAGGCGGGCGTGCTCCGTGCGGGTGGCAAGCTGCACGCGGTCTTCCAGCCTGCGGAATACCAAGCCGAACGTCCCTTCTCTGCGCCGCCCCTCTTCCTCCAGCATCGCCTCCAGCTCTTCCTGCGGGAGATTCAAAATATTCGCCAATTCCGAAAGCGCCATGGAATCTCCTGCGGCAAACAGGATGTTTTCCAGCGTTCCGATGATTTGTTCGTGTGTCATTCTTTTCTATTCTGCCTTTTCATTTCTGGTAACGTAGATTTCTCCAAACGCCCGGGCCTGCGCAATGCAGATTTGCCCCTGATGCAGCAACTCCAGCAGCCCCAAAAAGGTTACCGCGATTTCCATGCGCGACGGCTCCTTAGAGAGCAGCTCTTCAAAGCAAACCCGCGGCTTGATGGTCAGCCGGGCAAGAATCGTGCGAATCTGGGCGCGCAGGCTCACATGATCGCGCTGGATAAGCACATGCCTGGGCTCCTCCTTTTGCTGCTCCTTAGTCTTTTGCAGCACTTTCAGATATGCCGCCATCAGCGCATCCACGCTAGCATTCTTAAAATTGATCTCCTCTCCAGCCGGCGCGAGAATCTCCTCGGGCAGGCGGAAAAACTGCCCCTGGCCTTTTTCCTCCAGCTGTTTCAGCTCTTCCGAAACCGCCTTATAACGCCGGTATTCGCTGAGCCGGGCCACCAGCTGCTCTTCCGGCGTCAGGCCATTTTCATCCAAATCGGCATCCGCCCGGCCGGCCGGCAATAAAGAGCGGGATTTGATATACACGAGCGTCGCCGCCATCTGCAAAAAATCGCTGGCGCGCTCCAAATCCAGCAGTTCGCTCTGCTCCATATAGGCCAAATACTGCTCCGTGATCTCCGAAACGAAAATATCCTTTGGCTCAATTTTCGCCTTGCTGATCAGGTGCAGCAGCAAATCCAGCGGGCCTTCAAAGTTGGTAAGCTTAATCTCGTACTGCATAGTCTATATGAATAACAGGAAGAACGACTGGAATAAATCCAGAATCCCGTTGCCTGCCCAGGTTGTAAAGAGCGTAAACACACCCGACCACATGAGTGCAAACAAAATCAGCGTCGAATAGCGGTTGAGGAAATCCAGAAACTGGTTGCCTTTGCGCACAAACAGGCTCGTAACAATATGGTACCCGTCCAGCCCAGGGAGCGGGAGGATATTGAAAATAGCAAAGTTTAGGTTAAGCGAGCAGATGATGCTCAGAATCTGCAAAATAATATCGTTTTGGACGCCCGCATAGGTGACAAAAAAAGTGATTCCGTAGAACACAAAGGAAATCAGCAGGTTTGCCAGCGGCCCGGCCAGGGAGATGAGCGCATCATCTCTGCGAAAATGCTTGAGGTTTTTGGAGTTGACCAGAACAGGCTTTGCCCAGCCCAGCCCAAACAGCAAAAACGAGGCAAACCCAAGCCAATCCATATGCCGCATCGGATCCAGCGACATTCTCCCGAGATTTTTTGCCGTCGGATCGCCCAGTTTATAGGCCATGAAGGCATGCGCGCATTCGTGAAACGAAATGGCAATGCACATAGCCAGAAACAGCGAAAGCAGATAGATAAGCCCCTGAGCGGGGTCTGAAAACAGCAGTTGAAAAATTTGCATTGCATCGCTCCTGTATGTTGATTCTTATCCATTATAGCCGTTTGCCGCGCGGCTGGCAACCGTTCATTGCGCCAGGCCGATATTGGGATAGAGCGGCATAGCCAGGCTGAAGATGCCCAGCTCATCGATGATCTCCCCCTCAAAGCAGAACTGCACGGCCCAAACCGCTTCGTCTTCGCACAGCGTATTGACGACGGCATACAGGAACAAATACAGCTCATCTTTGTGCATTCCTTCCAGGCTATAAAGCATCTCTGCGCTGAAATTCACCACAGCGATGTTATCCCGCATCTCTGCGCCCAGCAGCCCCTCGCTGCCCATATCCGCCGGGAAGCAAGGCAGCGCGCGGGCTTGCTCTATCTTGAGCGGGCCCTCTGCCAGCTCCTCCAAGTAGGTTTTGAGGTTATGCGCCCGCCCGGAGCGAACTACATGATGGAAGCGCTCCAGATGCTTCAAGTCCTTGCCGGGAAAATAGACCAAAACCTCCTCGCCCAGGTAGAGCTGTGAAGTGCTGAAAGTAACGGTATGCTTTTCCATTCCGCGGGTGAACTCCATGCTCCTCAGCCCCTGGACAACCCCGTGAAAAGAATGATACAGGCAGGCCATATGCTGGCGCATCTGCTGATCGCCGCCGCCCTGCAAAAGCTTTTGAGGCGAATCGATGCAGAGCAGGCCATCCTCCCCTATGGTTCCAAAATTACCTTGATATGTGAACGCATAATTTGCGAGCAGAGGGCTGAGAAGATAGCTCTTATACTCAGGCCCCAGCGAAAGCTGATAGAGGATCTCCTGCAAATAGTTTTCCCCTTCAAAGGAAAGCATGCGCACTTCGGGCAAAATATAGCTCTTGCTCTCATCCAGGAAATACAGCGCCACTGGAATGCTCCAAACAGGCTCCGCCGCCTTTTCCAGGTAGCTCTCATAGAAGGCGGTCATATCGAGGTCCGTCTTGCCCAGCAGGCCGCAGGGCTTGCCCGCGACATAAGCCGGCTCCTCATTAAAAAACAGATTGGCATACTGCACGCCCAGATTATCCACCGCCGTGTTGGAAAGCGCGGCGCAAAGCGCCAGCCTTTTCTGATCGCTTAAGTTCTGATCGGTCAGCAGATAGATATTGGCAACGCCGCCTGTGATATCGATATTCTTCAGGGTATATTCGCTGCCAAACCCCTCCAGGCCTCTCCCGCTTGGCCCGGCAAGCAGCTCCTCAAAAATCTGTTTGCCTTTTGGCGCGGAGGATACCACTTCTATCTCCCTCAGCTCGGTTGAGAGCGTATTGCGCTGGGGATCGAGATAATACAGCGTCGCGCGGTATGGTTCATATTCTCCATAGGAGAGCGAATTCTGCGGCTCCAGCGAAGGCAGGCCGGAAATATCGTTTTTCTCTCTTAAAGGGGAACAGCCGCACAGCAGCATGGATGCCAAGATCATACAAATCCATCTTCCGGTTCGCATCTCAATACTCCATAAACTTTTCCAGATCGGAAAAGCGAATTTTCCAGATAGAATTTTCCTGCACCAGGCGCAGCGGATAAGCATACTGGCTGCGCAGCGAAGTGCCCTGCTTGAGGGAATAGTTTACCATAAGCAGCGCGCTGCCCTGGCTGCTCTGCTCCAGCATCTCCGTCACCTGGAAATAATCCAGCACAACGCCGCTGTTCTGGCACCAGGAGACGAACGCATTCTCAGAAGGGCGCTCTGCCTCATCCCCATAGGCGAGATAGTTATAAACCGCCGCATAATTGCGCTCCTTGAGATTGGTTAAAATCTGCTCCATGGTTTTCTGCGCTGAAAGGACTAGCTCTGCATTGCGCCCCATTGGCTCCAAAACGCCTGCGCTGCCCATGCCGATCTCGCTTAAATTGATGCGCTGCCCCGTGCCGTCGCTTTCCCGGTCCACCAGAATCTGCACCTGCGGGCAGCCCGTCGCCTCGACCAGCGTGTTGATCACAGAATAGACCGCCAGCTGCTTGACGGCATTGCTCTCCTCAATCGGCCGGGCATTTTCGATAAAGCTCCAATCCAAGAACTCCTTGCTCAAAACCACTGTGAGCACTTTTCCCTCTTGTTTGAGCCGCACCACCTGTGTATCCGGGTTGATGATCTGCGCCATGCTGATGGGGACGCTTGGCCCGAGCAGAAGCTCTTCCAGCACCTTTTTTTCCACGTTGGCATCCACCGAGACCTTTGTTTTGCGCACTTCCCGAACTAACATACTATATTCCGTATCCGCAAAATACAGCGCGACATAGGTATCCTTGCGGTTTTCCGAGCCGCTGGTCGGATCGATCTGGATTTCCTGCTCCGGCTCCTGCGCCTGGCAGGCAACGCAAAAAAGCAGTGCCGCCGCAAGAAAAAGACAAAGTAATTTTTTCAAAGCAACCTCCTAAAGCGGGAGCACCAGGGTGAAAACCGATCCCTTGCCCTTCTCGCTCTCAACATCCACACGCCCGCCATGCATCACCGCGATGCTTCGCACCAAATAGAGCCCCAGCCCAGAGCCACCCGTCTCCCGGGCGCGCGCCTTATCCACGCGGTAAAACCGCTCAAAAATGCGATCCAGCTCTTCCTTTGCAATGCCCTCTCCCGTATCGGCAATGGCAATATAGGCGAAGTGCGCGTCTTTTTTCAGGCTGACTTGCACACTGCCCCCCTCGCCCGTATACTTGATGGCATTTTCCACCAGATTGCGTATCGCCTGCGAAAGCCGCCTTGGGAAGCACTTCGCACAGACAGCCTGCCTGCTGGTATAGGTCAGCAAAATATCCTTTTGCTCGGCAATGGGCCCCAGCGTATCCACAACATTTTGGACAAGCTCTCCCAGCTCCGCCTCCTCCATTTTTGCGCCGTTATCGCCGCTCTCGATTTTCGTCATAAGCAGCAGATCGTTGATCAGGCTGGTCATCCGGTCGATCTGCCCATTGATATCCGAAAGGAAATCCTTGTAGATCTCTTCGGGCACCTGCTCCTGATAGAGTATGGATTCCGTCAAAATCTTCATCGAGGTGAGCGGCGTTTTAAGCTCGTGCGATGCGTTGCTCACAAATTCACTGCGCTGCTTATCCACATCCTCCAGCCGGGCCGTCATCGTATTAAACGCCTCGCCCAGCTCTGCGATTTCATCCTTGCCCTCTATCTGAACGCGCTTTTTAAAATCCCCTACCGTGATGGCCATCGCGCCTTCCCTCAGCTGCTCCAGCGGGCGAGAGAGATGGCTGGTGAGAAAATAAGAGATGATAGCAACGGCCAGCACTGCGACCCAATAGATGATCGTATAGTTCTGCTTAATCGAGTTGATATTCGAGACGACATCCTGCGTGCTCTGGGAAAACACCGCAACCCCGATGATCTCGGAATTTTCCACAATGGCAGAGGCGTAGTATCCCGCCCAAAAATCCGCCCCGTCTGTTCCTATTTTATGGAAGCCATAGGAAGTATCCCTTTGTCCGCTCAGTATTTCAATGATCTCCGGCAGTTTTATGCGCACGCCGTTCAGCCGCGAATAGCTGTCGATCTGGACAACTCCGTAGCTATCCAGCAGCAAAACGCGCCCGGAAATATCCTGCCCCTTTTGAAGCGCCTTCTCATAGAGTGCCTGAGCATCCAGCGCGGCAAATTCCCCCGCCACGCGGACGGAAAAATCGCTGACGTCCTGCAAATTGGCGCTGGCTCGGCTTTTGAGCAGATTGTTCTCAATAATATTGGAGGTAACCACCGTAACCAGGGAAAACGCCATCAAAACGACGACGACATAAATTACAATAAACCTCCAGCGAATGGAGGTGAGAAATTTATTTACCAGAAAAATAGTATCACCTTCCCCCAGCTCTGCTCTCTTCTGCCCTTGGCCATGCCCGCTCTAATCATCATGCGATGATTTAGTATACTATAAACCGCAAAAAAACTCAATCTCCTCACCACCCGCCCAGCATTGCCCCGCTTTTCCGTATGAGATGGCAAAAAGAAGCTATACTAAGAAAAAACAACGAGAGGAATTCATTTGTATGGAGTCTTTATGGTCTAGTACAACAAATTTGCCAAGCTTTCCTGCCCTGCCCGGCAGTTTGAAAACAGATGTGCTCATTATCGGCGGCGGCATTGCCGGAGTGCTCTGCGCCCATGAACTGCAAAAGCGCGGTGTGGATTACGCCCTCATCGAGGCATCTGAGATTTGCAGCGGCATCACAAAATGCACCACAGCCAAGATCACCGCTCAGCACGGGCTGATCTATGCTTCGCTCTTTGATCGCCTGGGCAAAGAAAAGGCGGCGCTCTATCTGCGCGCCAATTTGCAGGCCATAGAGGCCTATGAAGCCCTTGCGCAAACTATCGACTGTGATTTCGAGAGAAAAGACGCTTTTGTCTATACCCAGCGCTCCCCCAAAAAAATTCAGGAGGAGGCCGCGGCGCTTCAGCTGCTGGGATACCCTGTGCAGATCGAGCATGAATTGCCGCTTCCCATCCCCATTTTAAGCGCGATCCGCTTTGCATCTCAGGCGCAGTTCCACCCGCTCAAATTCATCGCCGGCATTGCCGCCCCGCTGCATATCTACGAGCACACCCAGGCGCTGGAGCTGACCAGGCGCGGCGTACAGACAAGCCGCGGGGAAATCCAGGCAAAGAAAATTATCGTGGCCACGCATTTTCCCATCTATAACCGCCACGGCCTCTATCCCATCAAGCTGTATCAGGAGCGCTCCTATGTCTTGGCGCTGGAAGGCGCTCAGGATGTCGGCGGCATGTATCTGGATGAGGCCAAAGGCGGCCTCTCTTTCCGCAATGCCAGCGGCCTGCTGCTTTTGGGCGGCGGTTCACACCGCACAGGAAAGAACACCGGCGGCTGGACGGCGCTGGAATCCTTTGCGGCGCAGCACTATCCCCAGGCGAGCATTGCACTGCGCTGGGCGACGCAGGATTGCATGCCGTTAGACAGCGTGCCTTATATTGGCCCGTATGCCTCCGGCCTGCCTGGCGTCTACGTCGCCACCGGCTTCCAGAAATGGGGCATGAGCACTGCCATGCTTTGCTCCCAGCTTCTAGCCGATTTGGTTACCGGGGTAGAAAACCCATATACCCCGGTCTTCACGCCGAAGCGGAGCGTTTGGCATCCGCAGCTTGCCATCAACGCCTTTGAAACGCTGAAAAACCTGCTGACACCCACGCGCCCCCGCTGCCCGCACCTGGGCTGTGCTTTAAAATGGAATCCCGCCGAGCATACCTGGGATTGTTCCTGCCACGGCTCACGTTTCGATGAAAACGGAGCGCTCATCGATAATCCCGCCCAATCCGATCTCAAACTCTGATTCCCCCCTTTCACGCGGGCAAATGAAAAAGAGAGCAAGCCCAAAAACTTGCTCTCTTTTTTGATGCAGGCTATTTGTTGGAGAAATAGTAGCCGACGCCCCATTTGGTCAAAATATACTGCGGGTGAGCCGGTTCCTCTTCTATTTTCTCTCTCAGGCGGCGGATATGGACGTCTACCGTGCGCAGATCGCCCTTCTGCTTCCAGATCAGCTCCAGCAGCTTCTCCCGCTCAAATACGACGCCCTTATTGCTGATAAACAGCTGCAGCAAATCGAATTCTTTTGCCGTCAGGTTCACTTCCCTGCCCGCAATCGTAACGCTTCGGCTGATGAAGTCCACCGTCATGTCGTCCACCTTGGCGACGGTGAGATTCGCCTTCCCCTTCGCATTGTCCAGGCGGCGGAAGATGTTTTTGATGCGCGCTTTGAGCTCCAGCATGTTGAAGGGCTTTGTCATGTAGTCGTCTGCGCCGTATTCCAGCCCCATAATTTTATCGATATCCTCGCCTTTGGCCGTCAGCATGATGATCGGCACATCCGAAACTGCCCGAATCCGCTGGCAGACTTCCATGCCATCCAGCTTGGGCAGCATCAAGTCCAGCAAAACCAGATCGTACTTTTCCGGCTCAAACAGCTCCAGAGCCGCCTCGCCGTCCGTCGCGGCATCCACCACATAGCCTTCCTGCTGCTCCAAGTTGAAGCGCAGCCCCTTGATCACACTCGGTTCGTCGTCTACGATTAGAATCGTCTTTGCCATTTCCTCTCCCCCATTTTTAAGGCTTTCTTACGGCAATATAAAAGTATCCGGATCGCCGGCCGTCCTTCTGCCGGTGTTCAGCGCCCACATAAAGCGCATCTCCTCCTCCGTCAAAGAAAAATCAAAAATATCGATGTTCTCCTGCATACGCTCTTTGTGCACGGATTTCGGAATCACGGTAAAGCCTCTTTGAATCAGGTAGCGCAGAGCAACCTGCGCCGCAGTTTTTCCGTGCCGCCGGCCAATCTCGGCAATCTCCTGGTTTTGCAGCATATTTCCCGTGCGCATCAGAGGCCGCCAAGCCTGCAGGGCAATCCCCTGGCTCTGGCAATAGGCAATCGTCTCCTCATCCATGAAATAGCCGTGCGCCTCGATCTGGTTGATCATCGGCTGAATCGTTGCATGCTGGGCCAGCTCCTCCAAATGATGTTTCTTAAAGTTGGAGACGCCAATCGCCTTCACCCTTCCATCCCGGTAAAGCGTCTCCAGCGCCTTCCAGCGCGAAACAAACTCCCTGGCCGGCCAGTGAAGCAGATAAATATCGATGCGCCCAAGCTTTGCTTCGCTCTCCTCAAAAGCCCGAAGCACCGCATCATAGCCTTCTACATCGTTCCAGACTTTTGTCGTCAGCAAAACATCCTGCATGGCGCCCATAGAGGCAAATGCCTCTCCGATTTCCTGCTCATTTTTATAGAAAGAGGCAGAATCAAAGGAGCGGTATCCGCATGCATACGCATCTTCCAGCACCTCTCTCATGGAGTTCTGATCCGTCACCCGGTACGTCCCAAAAAACACCTTGGGCAATACCAGCCCATTTGCCAGCTGCGTGTTCTCCATTCCCGCACTCCTCTCTGCCCTCTGCTGCTATCTGGCCTCGCCGCGTTTTTGCAGCTCGACCAAAATCGCCGACACCACCGAAACATCTTTCCAGGCGCATTCGATCTCCAATGCGCAAGGCTCACCGGCATTGAGCTGCACGCTCATATCCAGGCCCTTTTTCTGCTGCATGGTTTGGATGAGCTTTTGCAGGAGCTCGGCCTGCTGCTGCTCGGCCTGAATGCAAATGCGGGCCAGATCAGCGTCCATCGCTCCGCTTATTTGCATTTTGGGCGCCGCCTTGTCCTCCTCCTGCTCTTTGGCAGGTGCATCTTCAACAGAGCTCTGTGTCTCTTCTTCTGTCAGTTCCGCCTCATCCGCTTGCTTGGAAGTCTCATCCTCCTGGAGCTCCTCCTGCATAGGCGCATCCAGCTGCGCGGCCTCCTGGCGCTTCTGTTCCAAAATTTCTTCCTGAATATCCAGCTCTTTATTCAGCTCAGCCGCTTCCCGCGCCCGCTGACGCCGCAGCGCGATATTGCCAATGAACATAATGAGAATAGCAAGGAAAAGCACAAGGATTGAGATAGCCAGAATCAGGCCGTATCCGCCTTCCAAAATCGCCAGCAGATATCCCACATCCTCAATATAATATTCAGCTCGTCCCAAAATCAGACCTTGATCTACGCAAAGCTCGGGGGTTTCCTCGTTCAGATAGAGCGTCGCGGTCCCCTCGTTCACCGATGCAACGCTGCCCAGATAAATTTTCGTGGAAGTGGGTGCATTGGGATAATAGAATGCCACAACCTTGCCCGGCTCATAGCCCTCTTCCGCCTGGGATAGGCGCACCAAAATCATAGCATCCCTTGGAATCGCCGCATATCCGCCGTTGGAGGAGCACGCAGACCACCCAAAAACATCCGGAAGCTCGCCCTGCTCGGTATCGCAGGCGGCAAACCAGATGAGCCCTGCCGATAAAATCATAAAGACGGATGCCAGAATTATTCCCAGAACCTGAAATCCGATCTTTGGTTTCTGATACTTTTCTAACTGCTGTTTTACCATATCACTCACCTCTGTTGTCTTCAATTTTAGCTAATTGGAGAGTTGGTTTTGAAACTAGTTTTCCCTATTATAATATAAATAATCATGAAAGTCCACATATTGCGCATGGCCTCTGTCTATTTTTGCCAAATAGGAATTTACTGCCCTGGCAGGAATTGCGCTCAAGTTTTCGTTGACATTTGACAAAAAAACCATATAATTATATTTGAACGAGATTTGGATTTTTTATTCTAGCCTTCATTTTAAACATATAAATGCCTTGCCGTTTTCGCG
>CAMSSU010000019.1 GCA_947063485.1 uncultured Clostridia bacterium
GAGTCCCTTTTGGGTTTATAAGTATTCTTTCAGCGATGCAAAGAACAGATAAGGCGGAAGCTGTAATTGCGGCGTATGACGCAGACGAGCTCTTTTCATCGACAGATGGGCGGGAAAATTATGGCATGAGTATGGAGCTTTATCAGTAGAGAAATAAATGAAGCGACAGATTCAATAGGATAGAAAAATTTGCGGCAGAGTCTATCAGGCTCTGCCGTTTTTTATTACAGATTTGATAAAAGCGGGATAGGATTTCTGGCAAAAATATTGTAGAATAGAGATTATAGGATATAGGAAGGAGAGCATGGGCAGGCCATGCCGTGCGGCAAAGAAATGACAGGAGACACCTATCCCGGATTTCGGGGAATGATAAAGGAATTTGAGGACATTCTGGCTTGGTGGTGGATGGATGGGAGCCCCAAAAGGGATTATAAAGTGAAATATCGCGGAGAGGGGTTTGATACGTCCCTGGATGCGAGCAGCCTTCCGCAGATCCGTTTTCGGCGTACCTACGATGTCAACTACTCCGGCTTTTTGCTCCGAAATAAAAACACGGTGGAGGAGGAGCAACTGCGGACCTACTGCGTCCAAAATAGTCTGACTTATAAAATTAATTATTGGTCTAAATATGTCTCGGTCTCCATCTGCGCGCCAAGCTATGAAGTGCTGAAAAAATGCGCGCTGATGAAAAGAGTGCAGGAGATTTACCGGTGGCTAGGCGGGTATCTGGAGATTGCCCAAAAGTTTGCGGGCAACCCCATGATGGAGGAGATCAAAAAATATCAGCAAAAAAACTTCCTCTATAACGGGCAGATCATGCCATGGGGCGTCTCTTATCCGAGCACTTCGGATTCGGAAGGGTATACCAGCGCCAGCGGTTCTTTCTCTTTTGCCGGTTGTGGCTACCGCAATTTGCAGTCCGAGGAGGAAATGATCGGATTTATGCTGGCCTACTGCGCAACGGTGCAGTGGAACACAGAGCCCAGGTATCTGAATCTTTATGGCATTCGCTGGCGCTATTACGACAATGAGGATATGCGCCAGGCGATTACCCAGATGCCGAGCTATTATGCGCGCGATCCGCTGGCCTATCAGCCGCCGGCAGAAAAGCCGCCGCTCAAGGATTTCTTTTAGGGCACGCGTTTGTGGGCGCAGGGCAGGAGCCGCAGAAAAGAGACGCGATCACTTGTGAAATTGGCTGAATGGAGAACTGGGATGGGAAAAAGCATTGCGGAGCTGGTTGGCAGCGCATATGAAAATTGGTACGGCGAGAAAGTGTTTCTGGATTGCGGGCCAGATTGCGGCATGGAATCCTTTGTGCTGGAGCAGGTTTGCCCAATGGCAGCGGCCACGGGCAAGGAAATCCTATACCTGACCAACGCCGG
Source organism: uncultured Clostridia bacterium (assembly GCA_947063485.1). Lineage (GTDB taxonomy): Bacteria > Bacillota > Clostridia > Christensenellales > Christensenellaceae > QANA01. Next base: position 1,386 of record CAMSSU010000019.1, read on the forward strand.
CCGAATGCAGGCGGAAAAAGAGCGGCTGGATCGCGCGGATGCGGAAAGAGTGCTGCGCATCATGGATTATGCCGAGTTTGAGCAGATGGTGCAATACCACGTCGCCTACGACGGCCAGTATGACTATATCTTTGCAGAGGATTGCCGCCTGCTGCTGGAATCCCAGCGGGAGCCTGCCTATTCGGCTCTGGTCTACGATTTTCTCATGCAGGCAGAGCGCAGCGCTGTCATCCTGATAGGCGCGAACGCCAAAGGGCTTCAGGAGTATCTGCTGAGCGCGGGAAAGCTAAAGCGGGAAAACCTCTTTGTGCTCGCCGGGCAGGGCACCCCCGGGCACATCGTATTTGTGCAAAAAGAGCGGGGAAAATCCACGGGTATCAGGCTTGCGCAGGAGCTGATGGCGCAGTATCCCGGGGAAGGCATCGCCTATTTTTGCGGCAGCAAGGAAAAAATGCGGCTGGCGGCAAAGGCTTTTCGCTCAAAGGCCAGCTATTTCTATGGCGCGGATCTGCCTGAAAACACCTGCCGCGTGCGGGAGGGAAAGCTCCTCTTCCGGCAGGATATTCTGGTGGCAGATGGCAGAAACATGGGGCGGGGGCTGTGCGTTCAGGGTATGCGGCATATCATCGCCGATTTATTCGACATTGATCAGATACTGGACTGCCTAAATGCGCTTGACCAGCAGGGGGAGAGCATCTGCCTTTACATCATCGAATATAACGGCACGCAGCTGCGCTATTTGCGCGGAATTTACCAGGCTCAGGCGGAGAATTTATCTTGGTTTGAACAGATGGAGCGCGGCGAAGGGGCGGAATTTATGCGGCGCAGCCAGAGCCCGCGCTTTCTCGCAGAAAACCCCATGTTCTTTATCGGGCAGGCAGATGAATATGGGAACTGCCGTTTTCAGGTGAACAGCAGGCAGAGGGCGGTCTGCGAAATCGCCATTGCTGTGTTAAACGCCATTGGAAAACAGGGGTATCGGCAATGGATGGTGCAGGCGCTGGGCGGAGCTTCCCGGGCGCAGCAGATGCAGCTGCCGAGATATGCGCTGGATGAGAAAAGCCGGGGTGAACTGCAGATGCGGCTCGAGGCGCAAAGCGGGAAAAAGCTGGCAGGAGAAGAGCTGGCCTTTTTCCGGCGGTATCTGTGCGAAAAGCTGGGCAGAAAGAGCATCAGCGTTTCTATGGCGAACACGCTGTTTGAAAAGCTGCGTTTGCCCTACCAGGTGCGCAGCAAAAAGGAGCGCGCCCGCACAAGCCCCTACTATAACCAGCACTACTGGATGCTGGAGCGGATGCCTTTGGGTGAATAGCTTCCATCATTTTGCGCAAAGAGATGGTGTATCCTTCGTGTAAAAAATATGCCAAACCGCTTCATCTTTGTGGGAGACGGTGTATAATCAAAACTGCACTTAGGTTTTCGCGTTTGGAAGGAGAAACAGGGAAATGAAAAAGCGGACAAGACTTTTGACGGCGCTGATGGCGGCGCTTTTGATATGCGGCATGTTTGCGGCCTGCGGAAAGGGTTCCGAGGTTGCGGAAATTAAAAAATCCGGCAAGCTGGTTGTGCTGACGAGCTCCGACTTCCCGCCCTTCGAATATCAGGGCGAAGAGGGCGGCACCATAGGCGTAGATATGGAGATTTGCCAGGCCATCGCGGATGAGCTGGGCGTAGAGCTGGAAGTTGTGGATATGGATTTTGCGGATATCCCGGCCGCCGTTGCCGCTGGTAAAGGGCACATCGCCGCTGCGGGCATGACGGTTACAGAGGAGCGCAGGCAGATCATGGATTTCACAGAAAGCTATCTGCCTGCCGCGCAGTATCTGCTGGTTCCGGCTGGTTCTGGCATCAAGACGGCGGCAGACCTGGAGGGCAAAGTCGTCGGCGTACAGGTGGGCACCACGGGTGATCACTTCGCGACGCAGCAGGGAAATGCCAAGAGCATCGAGCGCTATGCCACGCTGACCGAGGCATCTGCGGCTCTGATGAGCGGCAAGCTGGAGGCTGTCGTGGTAGACGAGCTGCCGGCAAGGGCCATCGCGGCGCAGAATGCGGATAAGCTGGAAGTTGCGGGCGAAAAGCTGACGGAAGAGCAGTATGCGCTGGGCATCGCAAAAGATTCGGATTTGCTCAAAAAGGCGAATCAAGTGATCGCAGAGCTGAAGGAAGAGGGCAAGATCGAGGCGTTTATTTCGAAGCATACCATGCAGTAGCTGGCTGAACGGATTGGCGGGGCAGGGGAATCTCCTGTCCCGCCAATTTTTATGAGAGAAAATGTGCTGTAGGCATCCTGCTGAATGGGGATAGCCATAGGCGCCGGAGTGCAGAAAATCCGTAGTACGCAAAAAACGGCGGGCTTTGCGAGCCAGGGCGCACCAAAAGTTTTGGGTATTTGCCGCTTCAAATTCTGCCGCCTAAGTGATCGCTGGCGATGCTAAGAGGAAAAGAGCCGCTGCTAGGCAGTGAGGGGTTGAAGAAGAGCGGGAGGCGCTTTTGAACGCTTGGCAGACCACATGAATTTTGACCGCCGGAGTTCTTGTCTAAAGCGCGGCGATGCGCTAAAATAGGAATGGGCACAGGGCGGCGTTGCCTTGTGCGGCGAAGGAGGAAGAGATGAAAAGGGAATATACACTGCGCGTTGCCGGGCTGACGCGCCAGCTCAAGCTCTATCCGATCAGCGATGCGCTTCAGATTGCGGCGTTTATCCTGCTGGGGGATGCGGAACTGACCGAAGCCTGCGCCAGGGAATTGGCGGCGCACATGCCGGAGCACGATATTTTGCTGACGGCAGAGGCCAAGAGCATCCCGTTGATCCACGAGATCGCAAGGCAGCGGGGCGAAGCCAAGCATATCGTCGCCCGCAAGGGCACCAAGGTCTATATGGCGAATCCTCTGGCTGTGGAGGTGCGCTCGATCACCACGGAGCGCAAGCAGACGCTCTATCTGGGCGAGGACGATGCCCTTGCCATGCGCGGAAAGCGCGTGCTGATTGTGGACGACGTCATCAGCACAGGCGAATCGCTTTTGGCGATGGAAAAGCTGGTGGAGATGGCAGGCGGGAGCGTCGCCGGCAGAATGGCCGTGCTGGCCGAAGGCGATGCGGCGGATCGGGAAGATATTTTCTATCTGGAGCGTTTGCCGCTGTTCGATGCGGAGGGAAACCCGCTGGCATAAAAGGCATCAAAAAGAAGCATCTTGCATGAGCAAGATGCTTCTTTTTTGCGCTCTGGAAGGGTTGCTAGGCTTTTTCGGCTACGGGAATGCCCTCCAGCTCCAGCAAAAATTTCTTCAAATGCAGGCCGCCCGCATAGCCGACCAGCTTGCCGTTGGCGCCAATGACGCGGTGGCAGGGGATCAGGATGGCGATGGGGTTTTTGTTGTTGGCCAGGCCGACTGCCCGGAACCCTTTGGGGCAGCCGATGGCCTCGGCCATATCCTTATAGGTGCGCGTCTGGCCGTATGGAATGGTGCAAAGCGCGCCCCAGGCCTTTTTCTGAAACTCGGTTCCGGCGGGATTCAGCGGAAGGTCGAACGTTTGCCGCGTTTTGGCGAAATATTCGGATAGCTGGCGGCAGGCCTCCTGCAAAAGCGGGGTGTCCCTCTGCTCTGCGCCTGCGGGCAAAACGGGCGGTTCACCGATATGCAGATGCGTGATGGCGTCGCCTTCTTGCACGATGGTAATGCGGCCAAGGGGAGCAGAAAAGCGGCAGTAAGATATCATGGAAATCCTCCTAATGAATGGATGGGGCGGCTTTTGCTGTGCCAAGCGCGGATGCGGCGGCAAAAAAAGGCGCTTTCTATTTTACCAGAGAAAGCGCCCTGATGCAAAGCTTTAGGGAATCATGGTAACGCCACCCTCGGCCATGATGGTCTGCCCGGTGATATGCCGGGAGTCTTCGCTGGCAAGGAAGACGGCGACCGGGGCAATATCTTCATAGGCATCGCCAAAGCGCCCAATGGTCGTGGGGTTAAAGCCGAGCTTTACGGGATCACGCTCCTCTTCGGGCAGCTGCGCCAGCTCTTCGTAGTAGAAATCCGTGATGGCGCCGGGGTTGATGGTATTGACGTTGATGTTGTATTTGCCCCATTCTCTGGCGGCCGTTCTGGCCATGGCGCGGGTCGCTTCCTTGATCGCGCCGTAAGCCGCGAGGCCGTCCTGCCCTTCCACGCCTGCGCCCGAGCCGATGCAGATCACCTTGCCATGCCCGCTCTTTTTCAGCCAGGGGAAACAGAGCCGCATCATATGGAAGCTGCCCATCAGCCCGCTCTGGTAGAAGGCGTCGAAATCCTCCTGGGTATGCGATTCAAAGGGCTTGCGGCCGCAGGTTGTGGCCATGGCGTTGTTATAGAGAATATCGATGCCGCCAAAATGAGCGGCTGTCGCGGCGACATACGCCTCCATATCCGAAATTTTGGTAACATCACAGACGTAGCAGAACACCTCTGCGCCTGCCTGCCGGCATTTCTCTTCTGTATCCGCCAGGCGATCCAGACTGCGCGCGCAAATGGAGATTTTCGCGCCCTCCTCGGCGAAGCGAATGGCAACCTGCTTGCCCAGCCCGCGGCCAGCGCCTGTGATAATTGCAACTCTCCCCTCTAATTTCCCCATCGTGAGATACTCCTTTTCCATATTCTGATGTGCCCTAGATAGGTTTATCATATCGCGTTTGAATGGGAGTGTCAATTTGCACGGCGCGATTTTTTGCTATGCGCAAAGGAAAAGGTGTGGTAAAATAGCGGTATCGCAGGAGGTGGGAACATGCTGGGGACGATTGTCAACACAGTCGCGGTGATCCTGGGCGGGTTGATTGGCCTGGTGGCGAAAAAAGGGCTGCCGGAGCGCCTTTCGGATGCCGTCTTTAAGGCGCTGGGGCTTTGCACGCTGTATATCGGAATTTCCGGCTCGCTCAAAGGGGAAAATACGCTGATCCTCATCCTTTCCATGGTGCTGGGTACACTGCTGGGCGAGGCGCTGGATTTGGATAAACGCATCAACCGCCTGGGCGAATGGCTGGAGAGCAAGTTCCAGAAAAAAGAAGGCGGGCATTCCATCGCAGAAGGGTTTGTTACGGCAAGCCTGCTGTTCTGTGTGGGCGCGATGACGATTGTCGGCGCACTGCAAAGCGGGCTGAGCGGCGATCACCAGATGCTCTACACTAAGTCTCTGCTGGATTTTGTCGCGGCCATCATCTTTGCCTCCTCGCTGGGCGTAGGCGTGCTGTTTGCCGCGGCCTTTGTGCTGGTCTATCAGGGGAGCATCGCCCTGCTGGCGGCGTGGGTCGCGCCGCTGTTATCGGATGCGGCGGTTGCCGAGATGACATGCGCCGGTTCGGTCATCATCATTGGTCTTGGGCTGAATATGCTGGGCATCAGCAAGTTCAAAGTGATGAACTTTGTGCCGGCCATTTTCATCCCCATTGTGCTCTGTTTATTTATGTAGGAGGACGCAAGATGAAAAAGAGGATTTTATGCTTCGGGGATTCCAACACCTGGGGGTACGACGGCCAGACGGGCCTGCGCTTTGATGAGGATACGCGGTGGACGTCGCTGCTCCAAGGCCTGCTGGGGCCGGAATATGCGGTGCTCGAAGAAGGGCAGAACGGCCGGACGACGGTCTTTGCCGATCCCGTCGAGGGGAGCAAAAGCGGCATGGCCTATCTGGAGCCCTGCCTGGAGACGGCGAATCCCTTGCAGGCGGTGGTGATCATGCTGGGGACGAATGACGCAAAAGACCGCTTTGGCTGCAATGCCTACCAGATTTCCCAAAGCGTCAAGCGGCTGGGGGAGATTGTGCTACGCAGGGATTACGCGCCTTATAAAGCGCCGGAGCTGCTCATCGTCTCGCCCATCGAGATCAACGGCGGGATTTTAGCAGAAAACGACGATCAGAATTTCAGCCAGGCATCGGCGGAGCGATCTGTGGATTTCTCCGGCCACTTTGCAGAGCGTGCCCGGGAGCTTGGGTGCCACTTTCTGGATGCGGCGGCGTATGCGCAGCCAGGGCTGGCAGACGGCGTGCACCTGGATGCGGAAAACCACGCCAAACTGGCGGAAGCGCTCTATCAGAAGCTGATGGATATTTTGGAATAACGGGAAGGCAAAAGAGCAGGCAGATGGCCTGCTCTTTTTTTGCCCACAGCATTTTACATCTTTGCCGCAATTTGATGAAAACTTTGTGGCAAATCCATGAAAATTCTGCCGCAATCCGCTGTTAAGGTAGGAGTAAGCAAACCAAGCAGGAGGAAGAGGGCGATGCAGGCGGAAAAGAGAAAGCAGGCCGCATCTACCGCGCAGGAAGGGATTGTTTTGATCGAAGCGCGGCAAATTGCGGATAATCTGAAAATATTAAAAGAGCGGATTCGGGTTCCGATCATGGCGGTGGTCAAAAACAACGGCTATGGGCTGGGGCTTAAGGAATATGCGCTGTTTTTACAGCGGCAGGGTGTGAGCAAATTCGGTGTCAAGGATGCCAGGGAAGCGATGGAACTGCGGGCGGCGGGCATCTCGGGCGAGATTTATCTGCTGGCGCCGGTGTTGGATATTCCCGAGTTGGTGCGCCTGATTCGGGCAGATGTGATCTTGAGTATTGACAGCGCGATGGCGGCGGGATGTGCCAGGCGCGCCGGATACCTGGCCGGGCAGACGCCAGCCGCCCAGATTGCGCTGGACACCGGCCTTGGCAGATATGGCTTTTTGCCTGAGCAGACCGAGCAGGCGGCGGATGCCGCGCTCTATTTTCGCCTGAAAGGCATCTATACTCATTTCGCAGAGCCCTACCGCGATGCGGCTTTCACCAAAAAACAATATGCCCGCTTTTTGGAGCAGGTGGAACAGCTGCGGGGGCTGGGCGTACACCCGCCGATGCTGCATTGCTGTGCCACGGCAGGCGCGCTCCGCTTTCCCAAGATGCAGATGGATCTGGTGCGCATCGGCTCTGGCCTGCTGGGCAGAACGCCGGATGCGGAAAAGCTGGGGCTTTGCAGAGTGGGCAAAATAGGGGCGCAGATTGTGGAGGTCAAGGAACTGCCGGAGGGCTGGAATGTGGGCTATGGCAAACACGCCCGGCTAAAAAAGCCGTGCAAGGTGGGAATTGTCCAGGCCGGTGCGCAGGCCGGCTTTTTTGTCGGCCGGCAGGAAGCGGGCATTGGCACGGCCCGCTATCTCGCCCGGGCGGCTCGGGCATTTTTCGGGAAAAAGCGGCACTATGTCAGCATCCGCGGGCAAAAGGCTCCTGTGCTCGGGATGGTAGGGCTCAACCATATTGCGGTAGATCTTTCGAAAGTTGCCTGCCGCGCCGGGGAGTTTGCCTATGCCGCCTGCAACCCCGTCTTTTGCCCAGAGCAGATGCCGCGCCTTTGGAGAGAAGCATGATGGAGATTTTGCAGGGCGGACAATATCCGGAATATCTCGCGTTTTGCCGGAAAATGGGCGCGCACTTTATGCAGATCCCAAACTGGAGCAAAGTAAAGCCCGGGTGGGAGAGCGAGATCCTCGTGCGGCGTGAGGCGGGCGAGATCTGCGCAGGAGTGCTTCTGCTCCGCAGAAAGATTGGGCCGTTTTGCCTGATCTATGCGCCAAGGGGCCCGGTCTGTGATTTGGAGCATCTGGAGGCGCTGATGAAGGACGTGCTGCGCTATGCCAAAAAGCGCCGCGCCTGCTGCCTGAAAATAGACCCGCATGTCCCAGCAGGGCAGGCGGAGTATGCCGCCCGCTTGCAGGCGATGGGGTTTGTGCAGATTCCGGCCGGCGCCATGGGCAATACACAGCCCAAATTTGTCTACCAGATCAAAATCGCCCATCGGGATGCCGAGCAGATTTTGCAGAGCTTTGCCCCCAAAACGCGCTACAACGTCCGGGTGGCAGGGCGAAAGGGCGTGCGGATTTGGCGCGGAGGGAGCGAGCGCGTCTCGGAATTTTACCCGCTGCTGATCGAGACCGGGCAGCGGGATGGATTCGTGGTGCGGCAGATGCAGTATTACCGCAACCTGCTCGATCAGATGGGCGAATATGCCCAACTTTTTTTGGCCGAATATGAGGGCAAACCTATCGCCGGGGCGATTGCCGTCTGGTTTGGCAAACACGCCTGGTATTTATATGGCGCTTCCAGCAAGACGCACCGGGAGGCCATGCCCAATTACCTGATGCAGTATCAGATGATGCTCTGGGCCAGGGAAAAGGGGTGCGGGATTTATGATATGAGAGGCATCTCGGGCGATCTTCGTGAGGACAACCCGCTCTATGGCCTGTACCGCTTCAAGAAGGGTTTTGGATACCTGGGGGGGGTGGGGTATATACAAGAGCTGCTTGGCGAGTTTGAACTTGCAGTTCATCCGGTGGCCTACGCCTGCTACCGCGCGGCTCTGCGGGTGCGAAAATGGTATAAGCAGAGGCTGCTCCAAAAGTTCCGGCAAAGGGGCGCTGGGAAAGAGAAGCAAGAAAATGCCTGCAAATAAAAACAGAGCGGAGAATTCCGCTCTGTTTTGGCTGTTTTCCTATTTTACCGTGATGAGCTCATACTCCTGCGTGCCGATGCCCAGCTTTTCCGCGTGCTCCAGGCAGGATTTCCACTCGACGTTGGGGCTGACATGGTAGAAATGATCTTTGCCCTCGCAGTGGTGGTCCCGCAGGCCCTCGTCCAGCTTGCTGCCGGGGATGGGAATCTGTGCGTTGCAGGCGTCTGCGCAGGCCTTATCCAGCGCGACAGGGTCGAAGGAGGCAAACATGCCGACGTTGGGGATGATGGGCATGTCGTTCTCGGCGTGGCAGTCGCAGTAGGGCGAGACGTCCATGACGATGTTGATATGGAAGCAGGGGCGGCCATCCACGACGGCTTTGGTATACTCCGCCATCTTCATGTTCAGCTCCTTGCAGGAACTGTCTGTGCTGTTGGAAATGGCGTTGAAGTTGCAGTGCCCGATGCAGCGCCCGCAGCCGACGCACTTGTTATGGTCGATGCTGGCTTTGCGCTTGTCGTCGAAGGAGATGGCGCTGTGCGCGCACTGCTTGGTGCAGGCACCGCAGCCCCGGCAAAGATCCGGATCGATTTCCGGCTTGCCGCTGTTGTGCTGTTCCATCTTGCCGGCTCTGGAGCCGCAGCCCATGCCGATATTCTTGATGGCGCCGCCAAAGCCCGTGCACTCGTGCCCCTTGAAATGCGAAAGAGAGAGGAAAACATCCGCATCCATGATGGCGCGGCCAATTTTCGCCTCTTTGACCAGCTCACCGCCCACAACCGGGACGTCCACCTCATCCGTGCCCTTGAGCCCGTCTGCGATGATGACGTTGCAGCCGGTGGAGAAGGGGGAGAAGCCGTTCTCATAGGCAGCGTCAATATGCTCCAGGGCGTGCTTGCGGCGGCCGACATAGAGCGTATTGCAGTCTGTCAGGAAGGGCAGGCCCTTCTGCTCTTTGACGACGTCGGCCACAGCCTTGGCGAAATTGGGGCGCAGAAATGCCAGGTTGCCCGGCTCGCCAAAGTGAATCTTAATGGCGACGAATTTATCCTCCATATCGATGGTGCCGATGCCGGCTTTTTTGATGAGCTTTTTCAGCTTATCCGGCAGGCTGATGCTGTTATGTGTGTGCATGTCTGTGAAATAGACTTTTGATTTTTCCATTGGTTCCTCCTGATGCTGCAAAAATATTTCAATTATAGTTTAAACCATGAAGTGCACTTTAAGTCAAGCCATCGGGCGGGAAAAAGCGGGCATAGACACGCGCGGCGCCGCCCTATTTTTAGGAAAATTAGGAGCTAAAATAGTTGAAATTATAACATAAATTTATAATAAAAATAGCCGCTGTGAAAAACACAGCGGCCGGAGAAAATAGGAAAGATGAAAATAGCAATTAAGCGCTACTTTCGGCGTTAGTAATGCCGGATGAGCCGGCAAAAAGCATCCAGCGAGCGCTCCACTTTTTCCGTTGGGACGCAGTAGGAAAGGCGGAAATGGCCTTTGCAGCCAAAGGTGTCGCCCGGGACGAGAAAGAGGTTTTCCTCCTGTGCTTTTGCGCAGAATGCGTTGGCATCCGGCTCCAGGCTGCGCGGAAACAGGTAGAACGTGCCCCCCGGCTCGACACACTCATAGCCCATCTGGAGCAGAGCGGGGTAGAGCAGGTTCTTATTGCGCTCGTAGACCGAGAGATCCGCCATTTGCCCGATGGTTTTGGCCGCGGCCAGCTGAATGAGCACGGAAGTGCTGTCGTGGCCGATAAAGCGGGAGATCTGCGAAAACATGGGCAGCAGATGCTCGCGGCCGGCGCACTCTTTTGCCACGGCGATATAGCCAAGGCGCTGGCCCGGAATCGAGAGGGATTTGCTGAAGGAATAGCAGACCAGCGTATTCGCGTAATACTTGGGGACGCACGGAACTGCAAAGCCGGAAAAGACGATTTCCCGGTACGGCTCGTCCGAAAGCAGGTAAATGGGGTGGCAAAACTGCTTTTGCTTTGCCTCCAAAATCTCGGCCAGGCGGCGCAGAGTCTGCTCGGTATAGACGACGCCCGTGGGGTTATTGGGCGAATCGATGATGACGGCCGCCGTCTTTTCGCAGATCAGCTGCTCAAAAGCCTCAAAATTGATCTGGAACGTATCGATATTGGCCGGGACAACCTTCAAGATACCGCCGGCGCCATCCACATACGGGGCGTATTCGGGGAAAAACGGGGCAAAGGTGATGACTTCCTCGCCGGGGCTCACCACAGCGCGCAGAGCGTGCGCCATTGCTCCGGCCGCGCCGCTGGCAATGAAAATATCCTCTGGGCAGTACTGCATGGCGAAGCGGGCATTGAGGTCGGCTACGATAGCCTCGCGCAGGGCAGGCGCACCGCCGCTGTGGCAGTAGCTGTGAAGCTCTATATGCGGCACACTGCGCACAATCTCCACGACGGCATCTGCAAACTGCTCTGGGGCGGGCACGCTGGGGTTGCCCATGCTGTAATCGAACACATTTTCACTGCCAATTTCCGCCGCGCGCTGCTGAGCGGCCCGATAGGCAAGCCCGATGCTGGAGCTTAACTGCGTCATTCTGAGATATTTTTCGGATAGCATTGCAAACTCCTTTATAAATAAATTTAAAAGCCATCTTTCTTTATGCGCTTTATTTTACTCTGAATTATCATAAAAAACAAGCTATTTTGCAATTTTAATTTATAGAAATTGCAAAATAGCTTTTAGTTTGCAAAACAGTAAAAAGACTATAGCGCGGAGAAATGCCGCAGAAAACAGGATGCCCCTGGGTTTATCCTCAAAAGACCAGGAGAAAATATTTTGCAGAAAAAAGAGCTAATCCTGCAAAAGCGCATATTCCATCTGGCAATCGTAAGGCTCCTTTTCGGCGTGTTCCCGGCTGATCCACAGGGCGTCAACGCACCCGACAGAGCGATAGAAGGCCTGGGATTCCTCGGCTGAATGGGCGGAAATATAGAGCTTTTGCGCGCCATGCTCCCGCGCCCAGGCGGCGCACCGCAAAAAGAGCGCCCGGCCCAAACCCTTGCGCCGGTAGCGGTTATCCGTGTGCAGCTCCAGAAGATCGGCATACTCCTGCCGCGGGCCAATGCGGCCGCCCGAGACGGCGGCAAAAGCGATGATCTCGCCCTGCCCGCCCAGTGCGGCAAAAACGGCGCCGCCCTCTGCGGTGTATTGGCGCAGATGCTCTGCTATTTTCCGGCGCTCCTGCGCATCCCAATCGTCAATAAAGGGTTCGGGGACGATTGCCCACTGCCCGTTCTTTTTGCGCCAGACGTTCTGCACAATCTGCCGGCGCGCAAAAGTATTCAGGCAGTCCGGCGTGAGATCGGATTCCAAAAGTGGCTGAATTTGATAAGGTTTTGTATTCATAAACAACTCCGTTTTCTTTATTTTGAGGGGAAGCAAAGCTGCAATAGCCTTGCATCCATGAGCGAGAGAAAGGCCGGCTCATCGATGATTTGGATGGCGCCTCCCCTTTGCCGCAAGGCCAGAGCCTTGCTTTTCTGGCTGCTTTGCCTGCCGGGGGCGCCCAGCACGAGGTAATCCGTATAGCTGGAAACGCAATTCTGCACCATCCCGCCGCCCCGGATGACAGCCTCCATCGCTTTTGCCCGGGGCATTTGCAGTTTTCCGGAAAAGACAAAGCTCTTTTCATAGAGCGAATCGCAAAAAACTTCGCCGTTCTCCCAGGCTTCCAGCAGTGAGCCGGGCAGCGCGTAGGAGGGCTGGAGGCGGCAGGGGCGATAACCGCCGGAGGCAGAGCAGGAGCCTGGAAACACGCGGAAATGCCTTTTCACATCCCCAAGCGTTTGAAGATGATTTTGCTGCATGAGATGGCAGAGAATCCCGGCGCAGGCAATGGCATCAGATTCGGCTTGGTGGTGCGTCAGCGAGATGCCCAGGGCATCTGAGACGACATTCAGCCGATGCGATGGTAGGGCAGGAAAGGCTCGGCGGGAGAGCAGGACGGTGCAGAGCAGGCGCATATCGGGAAGCGGAAGGCCGTAAAAGGCCAGTGTGCTTCTGAGCACGCCAATATCAAAGGGGGCGTTGTGTGCGGCGACGACAGCATTCTCAAAATGCGCGGATATCTCTGGCCAAAGCTGTGCGAAAGTCGGCGCCTGGCGCACGTCCCGCTCGGTCAGGCCGTGGATTGCCGTGGTAAACGGATCGAAATAGAAAGGCTCTGGGCGGATGAGATAGCTAGTATGGCTCGCGAGCGCTCCATCCCGCACGAAAGCAAGGCCAATGCTGCAAGCGCTGGTCGGGTGGTTATTGGCCGTCTCAAAATCGATTGCGATAAAATCCATACTTCTCTCCTAAGGGGATTGTACCCTATTTTAGGGCGGAACGCAAAGAAAAGAATCAAAAAAGCGGGCAGGGCTGCCCGCTCGCTTTTATGGTGCAAAAAATTATTTTTCCGGATCCCGCCAGATGGCGCTGATGACGTCCAGCCCCAGGTGAATGCCCAGCACGGGCCCGACCCGGCGGATGGGAACTGCGCACCCGCATTTTTCCTCCAGCATTTTGGCCAGGCGCAGGGCGGAATCCTTCTCGCTGATATATTCCACTAAAACGTCCTGGGCATGGGGCGGGACGTTCTTTGCCAGTCCGCGCAGCTGCTCGGCCTTGCCGTGCGCCATGCCGCAGGAGACGACCGCCCCTTCCCGGCAGGAGAGAAGCGGGCGCAGGTTTAAAATCGTGCCCACAGACTGGCGGACGGGCCCCAGCCTGCCGCTGCGCCGCAATGGCGCCATATCCGCGACAGAGAACCAGGTCTCGATTTGGCTGCGCATAGCCAGGATGGCCTGCGCAGTCTGATCTAAAGAATAGCCCTGATCCAGCATCCGGCGTGCCTGGCGGATGAGGATGAGCAGGCCGCCGGCCGTCGTATGCGAATCCACGACCCGGATGCCGCCCCCGCCCAGCTCCCGCGCGCAGACGGAAGCGTTGGAGAAAGTTCCCGAGAGCCGGGAAGAGATGGTCAGGCAGAGCACCTGAACATCCGCGCTGCGCAGGCTGGCGAACGCCTTCATATAAGAGCCGATGGAGGCCTGGGAAGTATGCAGTTCGTTCCCTCCGGCAGCGATAAAACGCTCGAAATCGCCGTTTTCATTGAGGAAATTTTCTGCGTATACCGTCCCGGCGACGGTATACGTCATAGGAATGCAAACGACGCCGAGGTCTTTGGCCTCTTGCCGGGTGAGCCCGGCGGTGCTGTCGGTTACGATTGCGATCATTGTTTTGGCCTCCCAATTTTGCGGAATTTTTCGTATCTGTGATCCAGCAGCTGCTGCGCATCCAGCGAGCCGTAGTGTGCCAGGCGCTCTTTCAGCGCCTGCTTTAGCTCGGCATAGACCGGGGCGAAATCTGCCCCCGGCTTAGGTTCGGCAAAGACGCGCTCGATGACGCCCATTTCCAGCAGATCCTCTGCGGTAATTTTGAGCGCCTCGCAGGCCTCCTGCACTTTGGAAGCATCCTTCCAGATGATGCTGGCGGCCCCTTCGGGCGAGATGACGGAGTAGACTGCGTTTTCCAGCATCCAGACTTCATCGCAGACGGCCAGCGCCAGCGCGCCTCCGCTGCCTCCCTCGCCGATTAAAATGCTGATACAGGGCGTTTTCAGGGCAGAAAGCTCTAAGAGGTTCTGGGCGATTGCACTGCCCTGGCCGCGCTCTTCTGCGCTAATGCCGCAGTATGCGCCGGAGGTATCCACCAGGCAGATGACCGGGCGGCCAAACTTCTCCGCCTGCCGCATGAGCCGAAGCGCCTTGCGGTAGCCTTCCGGGTGTACGGAGCCGAAATTGCGATCCACCTTCTCCTTGGTATCCGCGCCCTTTTCTATCGCGATGACGGTAACGGGCTGGCCATCCAGCCGGGCAATGCCGGCCAAAATGGCATGGTCGTCGCTGTAAAGGCGATCGCCGTGCAGCTCGAAGAAATCCGTAAACAGGGCAGAGATGTAGCTGGCGGCGGTGGGGCGGCCCTTAGCGCGGGCCGCGCACAAGCGTTCGTAAGCCCTCATGCCGCACCTCCTTCATGCAGGCCGAGCAACAGACTGATGGCCTGTTTTTGCTCCCGGCGATCCACGATGCTGTCCACAAAGCCCTTTTGCATGAGAAACTCCGAACGCTGAAAGCCTTCGGGAAGCTTTTGGCGAATGGTCTGCTCGATGACTCTGGGCCCGGCAAACCCGATGAGCGCGCCTGGCTCGGCCAGAATGATATCGCCCTCCATGGCAAAGCTGGCCGTGACGCCGCCGGTAGTCGGGTCGGTCAGCACGGTGAGATAGAGCAGGCCGGCCTGGCTGTGGCGCTGAACTGCGGCGCTGGTTTTGGCCATCTGCATCAGGGATAAAATACCCTCCTGAATGCGCGCACCGCCCGAGACCGTGTAGCCCAGAACCGGAAGCTTTTTGGCCAGAGCAGCCTCGAAAAGCAGCGTGATTTTTTCGCCCACAGCCGTGCCCATGCTGCCCATGAAGAACAGCGAATCCATGACGAACAGCGCGCAGTCGTGTCCGCCGACCTGGCAGAACCCGGTAACGACGCCCTCGTTCTCGCCGCTGTTTTTCATCGCGCCCTCCAGCTTTTTGGCATAGCCGGGGAACGTGCTGCCGGCAGTGGAAGTGAGATCCTGGTTGATTTCGGTAAAACTATCCGCGTCTGCAATGAGCGCGATGCGCTCCCGGGCAGAGAGGCGGAAATGATGCCCGCAATCCGGGCAGACAAAGCAACTGGCCTGCAAATCCGAGAGAAAGCAGAGCTTTTTGCAGGAAGGGCAGGAGCGGCAAAGCTCGTCGGGCACCTGCGGCGCCTCCTGCCGGCCCTTCTCCTGCCCCTCGAGATCTACATTGGGGTTGAGAAACATGCTTTTTTTGAGCATAGAACTCCTCCTGGTTTGAGGTTGTTTGGTGATAGGTTATTTCTGCTCCCGCCTTGCGAGAAAATCTGTCGTATAAGAGCCGTCCAAAAACTCCGGCTCGGAGATGAGATCCACCTGAAGCTCCCGGTTGTTTTCGATCCCCTCCACGATGGTCTCACAGAGCGCCGCCTTCATTTTGCGGATGGCCTCCTGGCGCGTGCCCGCATGGACGATGAGCTTGCCGACCATGGAATCATAGAAGGGAGGGATGGCATAGCCCTGATAGAGCGCGGTATCAAAGCGCACGTTTGGGCCGCCCGGGATATGCAATAGGTTGATGGTCCCGCAGCTGGGGCGGAAATTATGCAGCGGATCTTCGGCATTGATGCGGCATTCGATGGCATGGCCGGATAGATGCACATCCTGCTGGCAAAAATCCAGCTCCATGCCCGCGGCGACGCGGATCTGCCATTTGACGAGGTCTAGCCCCGTCACCATCTCGGTTACCGGGTGCTCGACCTGCAGGCGGGTGTTCATCTCCATGAAATAGAAATGCCCATCCGGCCCAAGCAGGAATTCGATGGTTCCAAGGCCGCGGTAGCCGACTGCTTTGGCGGCTTTGATGGAAGCGTCGATCATCTGGGCGCGCGTTTCCTCCGAAATGGCAGGAGACGGGCTCTCCTCGATGAGCTTTTGGTTTTTGCGCTGCATGGAGCATTCCCGCTCTCCCAGGCAGACGACTCCGCCGTAGTTATCGCAGAGCAGCTGCATCTCGATATGCTTGGAGGGCGCCAGAAATTTTTCCATGTAGACGGCGCCGTCGCCAAAAGCGCTCTCCGCTTCGGCAGTTGCCGCCAGAAAAGCGCGCTCTAAATCCTCTTTTTTCTCCACTTTGCGGATGCCGCGCCCGCCGCCGCCCGAGCGTGCTTTGACCAGCAGGGGATAACCAATGGCGTCGCCCTCCGCAAGCGCCTCCGCTACGGAGGGGATGATGCCGCCGCCTGGGATGACGGGAACGCCCGCCGCCCGCATGGTGCGCTTGGCCTCATCCTTATCGCCCATGCGGGTGATGACCTCGCTGGGCGGGCCGATAAAGCTGATATGGCACTCTTCGCAGAGCTGGGCGAAGTGCGCGTTTTCCGAGAGCAGGCCGTATCCGGGATGGATGGCCTGTGCGCCGCAGGCGACAGCCGTGGAAAGCAGCGCCGTCATATTCAGATAGCTCTGGGCGACGGGCGCCGGCCCGATGCAGATGCTCTCATCCGCCAGGCTGACGTGCAGTGCGTCCCGGTCTGCCTCGGAAAAGACGGCCACCGTCGTGATGCCCATTTCCTTGCAGGCGCGGATGATGCGCACGGCGATCTCCCCGCGGTTTGCAATGAGTATTTTTGAAAACATCGGCCTACCGCCCTTCGATTAGGGCGAAGGAAAGCTCGCCCGAGGAGCAGAGTTTTCCGCCGACGGATGCTTCGCACCTAGTAAAGAAAAACGGCCCTTTCTGCCTTGCGATATAGGCGGAGATCTCCAGCGTATCCCCGGGGAAAACCTTGTTTTTGAAGCGGGCTTTGTCGATGCCGGTATAGTAGGGCGTCTTGCCCACAAGCTCATCCTTTAAAAGAATACAGCAGGTTTGCGCCATAATTTCGCAGAGCACAACGCCGGGAACCACGGGATTTCCGGGAAAATGCCCCTGCAGGAACCATTCGTCTCCCCGAACGCGGTAAATTCCGTGGGCAACCTTATTTTCATCCACTTCCACTTGGTCTACCAGCAGCATGGGCTCCCGATGCGGGAGGAAGGTTTTGATTTCTTCTCTGTTCATCCTGCCCTCCTAGAAGATTTTAAAGAGCGGCTGGCCAAATTCCACGACATCGCCGCTTTTTACGCAGATATCCACCACTTCGCCGTCCTGCTCGGCAGTGATCTCGTTCATCAGCTTCATGGCCTCGATGATGCAGAGCACATCGCCCTTTTTGACCTTGCTGCCCACTTTGACAAAGGGCTCCTGATCCGGGGCGGGGGTGGCATAGAACACGCCCACCATCGGGGAAGTTACCAGGCTGATGGCGTTAAAATCCAGGCCGGGATCATCCAGAGGCTCGCCGGATGCCGGCGCCTGCTCCGGCATGGAAGCCATGGGAAGCGGCGCAGGAACAGAGCTCTGAACGATCTGCGCAGGCGCACTTTTTTCCAGGCGGATGCGCGTTTCGCCCTCTTCCAGCTCCAGAGCCGTCAGGTTGGCATCCTGCAAAATCCCCGCCAGTTCGCGGATGGTCTTGATGTTCATTTGCTCACCTCCGGGCAGGGGCGGAATGCCAGGCAGGCGTTATGCCCGCCAAACCCCAGGGAAGTGGAGAGCGCCAGGCTCGCCTGGGCTTTGCGCGCCTCGTTGGGGACATAGTCGAGATCGCAGGCGGGGTCCGGCTGTTCATAGTGGATGGTGGGCGGCAAAATGCCCTCTTTGAGCGCCAACGCGCAGACGATGGCTTCCGCCGCGCCCGCTGCGCCCAGCATATGGCCGGTCATGGATTTGGTGGAGCTGATGGCGGCCTTCTTCGCCGCCTGCTCGCCCAGAGCCAGCTTGATGGCAGTGGTTTCGGAAGAATCGTTCAGGGGCGTACCCGTGCCGTGCGCGTTGATATAGATGCTGTCTGCATCGCTCAGCCCGGCTTCCTGCGCGGCCAGCTGAATCGCCCGGCTGGCGCACTGGCCGTCCGGCCGGGGCGCGGTGATGTGGTGCGCATCGCAGGTGTTGCCATAGCCGCAGATCTCCGCGTAAATCTTGGCGCCGCGGGCTTTGGCGTGTTCATATTCTTCCAGCACCAGAATGCCCGCGCCTTCTCCGATGACGAAGCCCTTGCGGCGGGCGTCGAAGGGGAGGGAAGCGGCGTCGGCGTCCTCGCTGAGCGAAAGCGCCTGGCAGTTGGTGAAGCCGGCAATGGCCAAAGGCTCAACCGCCGCCTCACTGCCGCCAGCAAAAATGGCATCCGCATAGCCGTGCGCAATGGCATGGAACGCCTCGCCGATGGTGTGCGTCGAGGTGGCGCAGGCGGTAACCACAGGCAGGCAGGGCCCCTGGGCATCCATTGCCATGGCGATGTTGCCTGCCGCAATGTTGGCGATCATCATGGGGATGAACAGCGGGGAAACCCGCCCCGGGCCGCGGTTTAAAAGCTTCTCGGTTTCAGCGGCGAACGTATGGATGCCGCCGATGCCCGAGCCCACGTATACGCCCAGCCGATCCGGCTCGACTGCGCCGACGATGCCGCTGTCCTCTGCGGCCTGCCTCGCCGCGGCCATGGCATACTGCGTATAGAGATCCATGCGGCGGGTGTTTTCCAGGCCGTAATCGGCCGGGTTAAAATCCTTCACTTCTGCCGCCAGATGCACTTTATAGCCCTCGGTATCAAAATGCGTAATCGGGCCAATCCCGCAGACGCCCTGGCAGAGATTTTCAAAATAATCGGGGATATTGTTGCCAACGGGAGAGATGATCCCAAGACCAGTAATGACAACGCGTCTCATAACAAATCCTCCTAAAGCAAGATAAAAAATAAAATAAGAAAAAATAATTGCGTGGGGCAGGAGCTCACATGCTCATGCCGCCGTCTACCGGGATGACTGCCCCGGTTAGATAGCCTGCCTGCTCGCAGGCCAGGAAGGCAGCCAGATTTGCGACATCCTCAGCCTGGCCGCAGCGCTTCATGGGAATGGCCGAGAGAACGGCCTCCTGCGCGGCGGCGGGCATGGCGGCCGTCATATCCGTCTCGATAAAGCCGGGGGCGATGGCGTTGCAGGTTACGCCGCGGCTGGCCAGCTCTTTGGCGACGCTCTTGGTCAGGCCGATGAGGCCGGCTTTTGCGGCCGCGTAGTTTGCCTGCCCGGCGTTGCCCATCAGGCCGACGACGGAGGTCAGATTGATGATGCGGCCGGCCCGGCTGCGCATCATGCCGCCGCAGGCCTGCCGGATGAGGTTGAATGCGCCTTTGAGGTTGACGGCGATGACGCGGTCAAACTCCTCTTCCTTCATGCGCATGCAGAGGGTGTCTTTGGTGATACCGGCGTTGTTGACCAGCGCCCAGATGGGCCCCAAATCCGCAGTTACCGAGGAGACGAGCTCCCTCGCAGCGGAAAAATCAGAGACGTCGCACTGATAGGTTTTCGCCCGGACGCCCAGCGCCTCAACTTCCTTTTGGCACTGCTCTGCGGCGGCGGTATTGCCCGCATAGACGATGGCAATATCCATGCCGGCCTCCGCCAGTTTCAGGGCGATGGCCTTGCCAATCCCTCGGGATGCCCCGGTAACCAGGGCGACTTTATTTGCCATTTTCTTCTCCTTTCAGCATGAAAACCGCTTTTTGCAGCGTTTCGGGAGATTCGATGTTGCAGGCCGCCGCGCTCCCGTCGATTTTGCGCATGAGGCCAGTCAGCGTCTTGCCTGCGCCCACCTCTGCAAAGGCCCCGCATCCTTCTTTTCTCAGCGCTTCCATGCTCTTCTGCCAGAGCACCGGGCTTTTGACCTGCTGGGCCAAAAGATCGGCCGCGCTCTCTGCCGTATAGGGCTCGGCGGTAGCGTTAGCGTATAGGGGAATGCGCGGAGCGGAGAAGGATAGGCCAACCATATATTCCGCGAGGCCTTCCGAAGCCTCCTGCATATAGGGAGAGTGGAAGGAACCGCTGACTTTCAGGCGCATGGCCCGGCCGCCGGCCGCGGAAGCCTCCTGCTCCAGCGCCGCCAGCTGCTCTTCCTTGCCCGAGACGACCGTCTGTCCGGGGCAGTTATAGTTGACGGGGAACACGTCGCTGTATGTGCCGCAAAGCTCCTGCACCTGCTCGGCCGAGAGTTTCAGGATGGCAGACATCGCCCCCGGATGCTTTGCTCCGGCGGCGGCCATCAGCTCTGCTCTGCGGCAGACCAGGCCAAACGCATCTTCCAGGGAGAGCAGGCCGCAGAACGCGACTGCGGCAATCTCGCCCAGGGAGAACCCCGCGGCATAATCCGCGCAGATGCCCGCTTCTTCCAAAGCGGCCGCGCAGGCATAATCCATGGCGAAAAGGCAGGGCTGGGTGTTGATGGTGGAAGAGAGCTCTTCCGCGCTTCCCTCAAAGCACTGCGCCAGTGTCCCCGCCCGCAGTGCCTCGCAGGCATCGAATACCCGGCGTGCGGCGGGGGAGGCGGCATAGAGCGCCTTGCCCATGCCCGGGTACTGCGCGCCCTGGCCGGCAAACAGAAAGGCTATTTGAGCCATTGCTGCGCTCCTTTCAGGCATTGCTCTGCCTCGGAAAACATGCGGGAGATGATCTCGGCGGCAGGCAGCTCATCCTTGACCAGCGCGGCGCACTGGCCTGCCATAAAGCAGCCGTTCACCTCGTCGCCCTCCCGGGCAGCCTTGCGCAGTGCGCCGGTGCCGAACTTCTCGATCTCCTCGTTGGAGACGTCGGAATATTCCAGCTCGAAGAATTTCCGCGAGAACTGGTTTTTCAGCGAGCGCACCGGGTGCCCCAGGCGCTTGCCCGTGGTGATGGTATCGATATCCTTGGCCTTGAGCACGCGCTTTTTATAGTTCTCGTGAATCGTGCACTCATTGGCGGTCAGAAACCGCGTTCCGCACTGCACGCCAACAGCCCCCAGCATGAATGCCGCCGCGACGCCCCGGCCGTCTGCAATGCCGCCTGCCGCCAAAACCGGGATGCTCACCGCATCGCAGATCTGGGGCACCAGCGCCATGGTGTTGATCTCGCCGATGTGCCCGCCGGATTCGCCGCCCTCAGCGATGACGGCGCAGGCGCCCTGCCGCTCGACCATCCGGGCAATCGCCGTAGAGGGGACGACCGGGACGATTTTGATGCCCGCGGCAAGCCAGTCTTTCATGTATTTGCCGGGCATTCCCGCGCCTGTCGTAACGACGGGAACCTTCTCTTCCGCCACAACCTTTGCGACTTCATCGGCAAAGGGGCTCATGAGCATGATGTTGACGCCAAAGGGCTTCTCTGTCTGCTCCCGGCATTTGCGGATTTCGCCGCGCAGGTATTCACCATCTGCGTTCATGGCCGAGATGATGCCCAGCCCGCCGCCGTTCGAGACGGCCGAAGCCAGGCTGGCATCCGAAACCCATGCCATGCCGCCCTGAAAAATGGGATATTCGATTCCAAAAAGATCACAGATGGGAGTTCTCACCATGGCTATTTTGCCTCGTCAATCAGCGCGACGACATCCGCGACGGTTTTGAGGGCCTCGCTCATCTCGATGCTGATGCCAAACTCATCTTCCAGGTTCATGATGATCTCAACGGTATCCAGAGAATCCAGGCCGAGGTCTGCAAACGTGCTCTCCATCTTGATCTCGCTGGCATCCATATCCTTGTAATCCGCCAGAATCTGTGCAACTTTCTCAAATGTCATGTTCATTTCCTCCAAAATAAATAATAAATTCATCTATTTGCAGCGGCCTTTGCCGTTACAATCATACTATAGCTCCCATTTCAGGATGCAGGCGCCGCTGGTCAGCCCAGCGCCAAAAGCGCTCATGGCCAGGTATTCGCCTTTTTGCAGTGCGCCGCCGCGGTTCAGCTCATCCAGCAGAATGGCGATGCCGGCGGAAGATGTGTTGCCGTGCAGCTCGACATTGTGCGGGAATTTCTCTTTTGGCTGTTTGAGCCGGGTGCGCACTGCTTCCAGAATGCGCAGGTTGGCCTGATGCAGCAGAAAATGGCCGACCTGCGAGAGCTCCATGCCGCGACCCGCGCAAAGCGTGCGCAGATCTTCCGTCGATCTGGAAACGGCGAATTTATAGACCTCCTGGCCGTTCATAAAGAGCGGGGAAGAGGGAGCCGGCGCAATATAAGGGCAGTTTCCCGAAGCGTGATATGCGTGCAAAACGCTGGCATCGCAGGAGGTGTGCATCAAAAAGCTGGCGTCCTCGCCCCCGGCAGAGACGACTGCCGCCGCCGCGCCATCGCCAAAGAGCACGCAGGTCGCGCGATCCGTCCAGTCGACCATGCGGCTGGGGCACTCTGCGGCCACGATGAGGATGTTTTTGCATTTCCCGCTTTTCAGATAAGCCTCGGCCATCTCCAGAGCATAGAGAAAACCTGCGCAAGCGCCGTTTAAATCGATGCACGGGCAGGCCGCGCCGATTTTTCCCTGGATGACGCAGGAGAGCGCCGGGGTCAGATAGGGGCTTAGAACGTTGGAGCAGAAGATATAGTCTATTTGCCCAGCGCCGAGCCCAGCCTGGGCCAGCGCCTTTTCCGCCGCCTCTGCCGCCAAATCTTCCAGGGCCTCATCCGTCAGGATGCGCCGCTCCACAATGCCCGTGCGCGTGCGGATCCATTCATCGGAAGTATCCAGGAAAGCGGAAAGATCGTCGTTTGTGATGCGCAGCTTAGGGGCCGCGCTGCCAGTTCCGATAATTTTCAAGATAATGCCTTCTTTCCGGCGGGGTAGATGCCTTGGTTGAGCGCCATGGCCTCTGCCGCCTGCTTATGCACAAATTCATTGAGATTTTTCAGCGCACTCAATAAGATAGGAGCCTGCTCATCGCTTGCCTCGCGCAGCAGCGAGCGCACCATCTGCTCGTGAAAATAGCGGTGCGCCGCATCCGCGCGGCGGCCTGAACGGGTCAGCGTAACGCGGACGACCCTGGCATCCTTTTTGGAGCGCACTTTTTGCACAAATCCCTTTTTTTCCAGCTTTTGAATCGCGACTGTCGCAGAGGGAAGCGTGATCTCCTGATCCTGCGCAATCTGGCTCATGGAACAGCCGGCATTATCTTTTCGGCAGTGCTGGCCGATGGTCTCTAAAATATGAAGCTCGCCAATGTTCAAATCCAGCCGGGTGGTGCGCAGCGTCTGTTCCTCTACCGAGAGAATGCTGCGGAAAATATCCACCAGCAAATGGTTGATCTCCGAAAACATACCTTTTTGCACGATTTCCCTCCTTTTTAATTAGTTAGATTATCTAATCAATAGGAGTATTATAGATCCAAAAAAAGGCTGTGTCAATGCCGGAAAAGGGAGAGCGCGGCATCCGGGGAAAACAGCAAAAATCCGGCATGAAACATGCAAAAGCGCCCAGCTAAAGCGGGCAGCGCATGGGCGTAAAGCGGATGCCGTCTGCCGTTTGCTCGGCGCTCAGATCCGAGAAGCCCAGGCGGTGGTAGGCGGGCACGGCATAGGGCGAGGAGTTTACGGTGAGCTGCTCTTGTCCGTTTTCCCGGGCGAAAGCCGCCGCCGTTTGAACCAGCGAGCGGGCGATCCCCTGCCTATGAAAACAGGGATCCACGAACAGGAGGCAGATATGGCGCCCATCCCGCATGGCGAGCACGCCAACCAGGCGATCTTCCCTGAGAGCCGCCCAGATTTTGAGCGCCCCGGAGCTGAACTGCCCGGGAACAGAATCCAGAAAGGCATAGAAAGAAGCGATGCCCTCCCGGCTGTAATCTGGCGCCTCAAAGCGATCGAATACACTGCGCACAAGAGAGAGGCACTGCTCCATTTGGGCCGATAAGAGCGGGCGGATCTGCATAAGCTGTGTCTCCTTTTAATTTTTACTCTCTATTATATAATAAGATACTTTAAATTCAAGCCGGCAATAAAAAAAGAGCGCCCGAAGGCAGCTCTTTTTTCTTATCGGACTTCATCCAGCGTTTTTGCCACGCGGTGCTCGATGGGCTTCCATTCCACCTTCTGGAACAGCGCGGCCAGAGAGATGGGAATATAGGTGAACAGGAAGAGAGGGAAGGTAAACGTATACAGAACTTTCTTATACGCAGGACACTTGATGGCCTTCCACTCGGTGATGGTCGTGAGCACGCCGACGACAAACAGCGTCATGTAGTAGTTGAGCAAAGACATGAGCAGGGATTGACTGGTCAGCTGGATCAAAATCGGGTTGATGCGGGAGCCGAACGCCGCGGCGCACAGGAAAACCGCATTGACGACCATGGAAAGCAGCGAGACGAACGTCGCCGGCATGACGGTCATGGTCATATCATAGCAGGCGAAGTTGTTGGCATCTTTGCGGAAGATGCCGCAGATGAGGCGCTTGCCGTATTTGCAGATGATCTGGTAGAACCCTTTGCACCACCGCATCCGCTGATGCCAGGACTGCGCAAAATCCTCGGGCTGTTCGTCGTAGAGCACAGCCGTTTCGCAGTAGCCGATGGTCTCGCCCTTTAAAACATTGTCCACGGTGAACTCGATATCCTCGGTCAGCAGGTGGTGAATCCAGCCGCCCTGCTCGCGGATGATCGCGCTGGAGAGAAGGAAGCCCGTGCCCGAGATGGCGCAGCTGGTGCCCAGCCGCATTCTGGGGTTATTGAGGTATTTGGCTTCCCGAAGGAACCACAGGCCATAGCCGGCAGAGAGCCAGTTGGTCCCAAAGTTTTTGGAGTTGCGGTAGCTGGTGATGACGCGATAGCCCTGGCTGAAGACTTTGTTCATCTCCTCGATGTAGTGCTCATCCAGCAGGTTATCCGCGTCGAACACGAAGTAGCCGTCGAAATAGGAATCGCCGTATTCGGCTGCGATTTTATGGAATGCGTAATCCAGGGCATAGCCCTTGCCCACGCGTGCTTTATTGAACCGGCGGTAGACGATGGCGCCATGCTCGCTGGCGACCTGCGCCGTGTTGTCCGTGCAGTTATCTGCGACGACAAAAACCTCCACAAGCTCTTTGGGGTATTTCTGCCCCTTGATTGTATCGATCAGCTGGCCGATGACAGAGCTTTCATTGCGCGCCGAAATGAGAACGCCGTAGCGGTGCTGCTTTGCCTCTGCCTGAGGGGCGTTTCCAGACTTCAATCTCTTTTTATCCCGATGCTTGCCAACCAGGGCGACGACGATATAAAACATCTGATATGCGTACATCGCCGTGATGAGAATAAAAATAATCATATTGAAGGTTTTGATAAATTCCATTTTGTTTCCTCCATAATTTTCCCATTCGAAGAATAGCATCCCGGGGGATACGATTCAAGCG
>CAMSSU010000020.1 GCA_947063485.1 uncultured Clostridia bacterium
ATATGGCGGGATGCGAGTATAGCTTTCTTTATAAAGTGCAAAGCGAGAAAAGCTTTTTAGAAATAGCGGAAGAATTCCAGCTGAGCGAAATGGTTTTGCGCGCAATGAATCCGAAGATTCGGCAGGTGCGCCCGGGGATTGAACTAAAGATCCCGATTGCGGAATGCCCAAACGGAGCTTTCCATACCTTAAAAGAGGGGGAGGGGCTGTTTCATCTGGCCGTTGGGATCGGGAGCACGGCAGAGGACATTCTGGCGGCAAACCCGGGGCTGGTGCCGGGGCGGACTTTGCCGGGGCAGACGGTGATTTTGCCCGAGCGGGAGCGAGCGACGCGCACTTACCGCATTTGCCGCACAGATCACCTGTGGGATATTCTGCGCAAATTCGAGATGAGCGTGCCCGCGCTGCGCAAATTAAACCCGGGCCTGGATATTTTTTCACTGCGGGAGGGGCAGGAGATTGTCGTGATGGAATATGCGCCGGCATCGGAGGCAGAGGGGGGTTACACCCTGAAAGCCGGTGAGACGCTGCTCTCCCTATGCGAAAAAACCGGCTTTTCGCCGGCTGAGCTGCTGCGGGCAAACCCAAATCTGCGCCCGCAGGATTTTGCAAAAGGGATGCGGATTGTATTGCCGCACAAAAAGAAACAGTGCGGCATGCAGAAAAACCGGTAGCTCAAAGCTGCCGGTTTTTATTTTGAAGCAGGCAAGGCGGAGAGGCAGTACACTGTAAAAAATGGCGAAGGCGGGTGCGCAAATCTGGCGCGGTATTTCTTTTCACATATTTAACAAAGCGGATACAATTCGCGGCAAGCGCGCAAAAAGACGCAGGAGAAGCAGCTTTTTCTGGCCTGCTATGGAGGGAAAGGCGGCGTTTCGCGCATTTTTGCGGTTTTTCTGCATGGCGGCAGGAGGGCGGCGCCGTTTACAAAGCCGCGCGGGGCAGTATATAATAGAGACAAGAGAGAACGGGAGAGGCGGCTCTATGGATTTAGAGATTTTTGAATATATCGACTCTGTGCTCGAGCTTTACCGCAAGAAGAAAGACGTCTATAAGCTCATCGCAGAGGAAGTCAAGGAATTTTTCGAGGGAGAGCTTCTGGCAGGCAGTGATTATGCGCTGAGCATGGTCTACCGCATCAAAAGCGAGAAGAGCATGCGGGAGAAGCTCATCCGCAATGGCTATACGGATCAATACGACACGCCGGAAGAGCTCTTGGCGCGCTTCCAGGATATCATCGGCTTTCGCATCGAATGCAAATTCATCGACGATGAGGAAGTCGTCTACGAGCTTTTGAAGAAACTCTTCAACCAGACGGAGGATGGGGAGTACTACTACTGCGCCTCCATGCCCAAGGTGCGCCTCAAGCTGGACGATGAGCAGCCACAAAAGCAGAAAAATGGCTTTGATATCTATAAAATTGACGGGCTATACCTTCTGGGCAAGGAAAGCCTGCATTTTGAGCTTCAGATCAAAGCGCTGGTCAATACCTTCTGGGGCGAGATTGAGCATAAAATCGTCTATAAAAACAACGCCTATCTGCTGGCAGACGGGCTTGTAACGGACCTGATGGTTTCGATTAAAAAGAGCCTGAACATGATAGACGGGCAGCTCTTTGTGCTGTATAACCGCTTTCAGCGCACGGAAGAGCGGGAGGCTTCGGAGTTTGAAAAAGAGGGGACGGCCCGGCAGGTGGAGCGGTTTCTGGCCAAGCTGGTCTGCGATACGTTTGCCGAGCTCATGCAGCAGCAGATTGGCTTTACCATTGATTTCAAGGCCAGCTGCGAGGCTGTGGTGCGCTATATCATGGAGATCAACAAGGTCGCCGATATGGAGGACTACGGCAGAGTTCTGCTCAAAACCGTCGATGCGCTGGATCAGATCAAGGAGCAGCAGGTGCGGGTGGATGAGCAAATAGAGCTGGAGCGCAAGCTCTATTATGAGGATATTTTTTCGGCCAATATTCTGGAGACGGTGGAGCAGCTCATCAACAGCAGCTATAAATGGCACATGCTGTTTCTCATCCTGTTCAGCCTGGAAAAGGGGGATAACGTCGAGGATCTGGAATCCTTCATCCGCTTCTACCGCAAAGCTATTTTGTCCAACCGTTCTTTTGCGCTGCTGGACCAGGGCGGCTATGCCAAGGCCCGGCGCATCCGCTTCGATATTCTCAACGCCATTTCCGAGATGGTGCGGGAAAAGGGCAAAGTGGAATACCTTTGCGAGCAGGGCATGGCGGTGATTCACCGCAGCATCAACTATGTCATCCCGCTGGTTTTGGCAGAGCTGGAAGAGGGGCGCGAATGGGAAGAGATTTCCACAGCGTATCTGAATATCTTAAGGCGGCGGCTGGAGCTTTAAGGAAGAATACAGACGGCAGCGAGGCGTTCGCTGCCGTTTTTTGATGTAGGGCGGGAGGGGCAGTTTGAGAGAATAAGGAGAGTGAGAAAACAACAGGAAACAGGCGGAAAAGCAAAATTTTTTTTGCTTGGGAAACTTTAGCGGTGTTTTGGGCGATTTAGAGCCAAAAACGCTTTGAAAAACCAAAAGAACGCGGTTAAAACGGGGCAGGCCTCCCTTGACGAAAGGGGGATGGAGGAATATCATAGAAATAGACGTTATCCCATGACAGGAGAATACGCTCAAATTTTTCGTGGAAAAGGAGTCTTTATGCTTTCGCGCCTAAAGAGCAAACATCCCTATCTTTTTACACTCTCCTTCATGGAGTTTATCGGATACGGCACATCCATCGCCGCGCTGGGGTATCTGACGGTCTTCCTGCAGGAAGTGGGGCTGGATGCCGCGCAGGTTGGCATGGTAACGGCGATTAACTCTGTGGTCGGCATGGTAGCTTCGCCTTTCTGGGGCATCGTCAGCGATAAGATGCGCTCCATGCGAAAAACGCTGCTTATCTGTATGAGCGTGGCCATGGTGCTCTGGTTTTTTGTCCCGGCCAGCAGCCAGTGGCTGTTATGGGGTATGCCGGTGATGTCTATCCTGCTGCCCGTTACCAACTTTTTCCGCGCGCCCATGTCTTCGCTGGTGGATAGCTGGACGGTGCGCAGCGCCAATGAGCACAGATTAAACTTCAATACCATGCGCATGTTCGGCACGGTTGGCTATTCGGCGACGGGCGTCTTTTTAAGCTGGCTGACGGCGAAATTCGGCGTCAATTGGGCATTTTATGTGCACACCATGATGCTGGCGGCGGCGATTGTCGTCTGCCTGATGATGAAAAACGAGGATAGGCGGGGCGCCGAGGCCAAGGCGGAGCAGATTTCGCTGAAAGAGATGCATTTTGGCAAGCTGTTCAAGAATTACAGCCTGGTAACCTATTTCATCTATCTGATTTTATACTGCATTCCCCTCAATTCCGGCGATACCTTTTTGCCCTATCTGATGGAGGAGATTGGCATTACGCCCAAGCTCGTCGGTGTTATCATGGCCGTGCGTTCGGCGATGGAGATCCCGATTTTGCTGGGTTTCCATAAATTCCGCGCGAAGTTTTCGCTGCCCACGCTGCTCACATTCCAATGCGCGTGCTATATGATGATCTACTTCTCGCTCACTGTGATCAAAAGCAAAGTTTTATTCATTATTATCATGTGCATTCAGGGCATGTCCAGCGGCATTGAAATCGGGTGTGCGAATAACTATGTCTACGCCCTGGCGCCGGATGAGCTCAAGAGCACGGCAGTCATGCTGGGCAACGCCATGTGGGCGCTTTCCGGCTTTCTGGCCAACTTCGTCGGCGGCTATATCGTGCAGTATAGTGGGATTCGCACCTACTATATCGCCATGGGCATCATTGGGCTGGTCACTACGCTGTTTTTTGCGGCCAGTTTCCCCATTGGCAGAAAGCATTTTGGAGTCCAGCTGCCAAAAAGTGTGGGCAAAACCGAGCGCAGATAAGGCGCCTGGCAAAAATGGAAAGTTGAGCGGCGGAGACATGCCGATGGCAAAGGCGACGCCGCTTTTTTACGGGCCTAATTTGGCCTGATGTTTCAAAGGTGAAAGGGTTTTCATGGCAGAAAAGAAGTTGAAATCGAAAAAAGAATACTGCTTGCGGTTTTCCGCGATCGAGTTCATCGGCGCGTCTGTCTATCTGGCGGCGATGGGGTATCTCTCTGTCTATTTGCAGAGCACCGGCATGGAGAGCTCGCAAATTGGCATCATCTATTCGCTCAACAGCCTGGTGAGCATCTGCGCGACGCTCTTTTGGGGCGTCATCAGCGATAAGATCAGGTCGGTGCGCAAGGTCTATATGATTTGCCTGCTGGCGGCCGCCATCATCTGGCCGTTTATTCCGGCGACGGTTCCGCTGAAAATCAAGGGATATTCTCTGGCGATTCTGACGATCCCGCTCTCGGCCTTTGTGCGCATGCCTATCGGCGGGCTCACGGATAACTGGGTTTTGCAGTTTTCCAGCAAGTTCGGCGCGAACTATGGGCGCATCCGCCTGTGGGGGACGATAGGATATGTGGCGCTGGGGCTGGTCTTGACGGCGATCATGCCGTTTGTCGGCGTGCAGGCGACGTTCTATATCTATTCAGGCCTGGTCCTGCTGGTTTTTGTCATGGCGCTGTTTGTGGGCGAAGAGACGCTGGATAAGGGGCAGAAGCAGAGCAGCTCGCTCAAGGATTTGCAGCTGGGCCGGATTTTTAAGAATTACTACCTGATGTCGTATATGCTCTTTACCGTCATCATGTATTGCGGCTCGGAAGCGTTTCTGCCTTATCTGATGGAAGAGATTGGCATGGATACCGACCGCCTTGGCATGCTCTATTCCATCCGCTCCCTGCTGGAGCTGCCCATTTTGTATACGGCAGTCAAGCTGAGAAAGCGCATTGCACTGCCTGTTTTTATCCTGATTCAGGGCTTAATGTATGTCATCATGTTTTTATCCTATTCCTGCATTCAGGGCGCGGCGCTGTTTATCATCGTTACAATGCTGCAGGGCCTTGCTTCGGGCATCGATGTCGGCCTGGGCTCGGCGTATATCTTTGCTCTGGCGCCGGATGAGCTTAAGAGCACGGCGCACCTGATGAGCTATGCCATGGCTTATCTGGCGAATATGCTGGGTAGCCTGTTTGGCGGGTTCTTTGTAGACTTGATGGGCGTGCGCAGCTATTATCTGGTGACGGGATTGATGATTGGCGGGGCGCTGCTGCTCTATATGCTGACGTTTGTGCTGGGCAAGAAGGTGTTCAAAATTCCGCTGCCCGATCATGTGCGCTCGACGCATAAGCAGCTGCAGCTGGAGCAGGCGCAGAAAAAGGCCAAAGAGCAGGCATAGGGCGCATAGGGAGCGTTCTTTTCATTGCTTTGCGATGAAACAAAGGGGAGGAGCGGCAATGCAGGGGAGCGGGCACAAAAGGGAACAGAACTATATGATGCAGGGCATGGCGCTGGGGATGTGCTTTGGCATGGCGGCAGGGGCCGTCGTTGGCACGATCGTGCATAATCTCGCAAGCTGCATGAGTTTTGGCGTCAGCATTGGCATGTGTGCGGGAATGGGCATTGGGTTTTTGATCAAAAAGAAAAAGAGCTGAAACAACGGCGGTTTGCGCGCCAAGAGGGAAAATGAAAAAGCGAGGCTTTTCTAAAAAAGAAGAGCCTCGCTTTGTTTTACATGATTTCCCCAAGGGCAATCTCATAATTTTTCCCTAATTCTACGCAAAGCTGTTTATATGCGGCAATTACTTCTTTCTCGAAGGATTTTATCTGTTTTTCATTCCACAGCAAATCATTTTGTGGGCATTCCCAATCCAGAGCTTGGTCATGCTTGATGATCAAGCGATTAAGCGTAGCCTTCAGCTGATAGGAAAGGGGAAGCTGATCTAGTAAAACAGAAGTGCCATATAATTGTAGGGCGGCATCGTTTGTGCTCCATATACAAGAATCACTGCCCCAATCAAACATCAATTTCATTTCATATCTTGCCACAAAAAGCACCTCGGGAAGATTCAAATTTCGCTCATGATAAAAAACTCTCTGAAAATAACTTTTTTTCAGAGAGTTTTAGCCTCCCCATCGTACGCCCTCAAAGGAGAGAAAACTCGCTTTGTTTTAACGGTAATTGGAGATGAGCAGTTCGCTGATTTTGCCGCGCCCTGTTCCCTTGGCACTGATGGCACGCCCCACGCGCAGCCGGCGGATATGGAAGGGGGCATAGAGGTCGTCGAAAAAGTCGTCGTGCGGGTCGGTATTTCTGGGATCCGAGTTGCTGAGCAGCAGGCTTGCCCCGCGATCAGCCATGGCCGCAAAGAAGTGGGCCAGGGCGCGCTGCTCGTCGTCGCCGAACGCATCCTGCGTATACGCGGTAAAGCTGGATGTGGCGGAAAGCGGACGATAGGGCGGATCCAGGTAGACGAAAGTGTTGGCATCGATAAAATCCGCAGACTGGGCATAGCTGCCGCAGACCAGCGTCACATGCTCCAGCGCCGCAGAAGCGGCGCGCAGAAGCGGCGCGTTGACGATTTCCGGCGAACGGTAGCGCCCGATGGGGACGTTGAAGCGCCCGTCTCGGTTGACGCGGTACAGCCCATTGAAGCAAGTCTTATTTAAAAACAGGAAAAGCGCCGCCCGCTCCAAATTGGGAGGGGAGACGGGGGTGCAGAATGAGCCGGCATTGAACTGATCGCGCTTCTCATAATAGAAGGCCTTGCGCGCATCCCCATCCAAGGGGAGGTACTGCGCAGAAAACTGCTCTAACCGCCCGATGAGCTGCTGCACGTGGCTTTGCACCACGCGATAGACGTTGATCAGCTCCGGGTTGGTATCGCTGAGATAAGCTTCCTCGATATGATAATGCGAGAGGACATCGAACAAAACAGCGCCGCCGCCCACGAACGGCTCCGCATAGCGCGTGATGCCGCCGCCCAGGTGCCTGGGATAGCGGGCGGCAATTTCCGCAAGCAAACGGCTTTTGCCCCCGGCCCATTTGAGAAATGGGCGCGCAAACAAAGGCTTTTGGGCGGCATCAGGGAGAAACCAGGTATCGCCTGCCAAAATTGCACCGGGAATTTTCTGTTGTGCGCAGAGCAAAGACAGTTTTTGGGCGGGAATGCCCCATTGCCTTGCCGCTATTCCAAGACGTATCATTTTTATTAGGCCCCAAAGTCATTTGAGTGATATTATATCATGTTTTTGCTGGGGTGTCTGTCGCAAAACTGATATTTTTTAGGTGAAATATTGGGAAAAAGGGCGATTTTGCGCAAATAAAGCGCTGTTTTGCATTCCGCGGCGCCTGCATGAAAAAGAGGCGCGCGTGGTATGAGCGCGCCGGACGATATAGCCGGGAAACTGAATATCCCGGGGCGCGATTGAGATAATAAAATGAAGGAAACTTTCCCGGCAGACGGCATATTTTAAATTATGCAAACACGCGGGAATTGATTAAGGAGGGCAACCTTTGAAATACAGCATTGGCGTATCGAATATGGATGTGGCGCTGCGCCCTCTCATGGAAAAACGCCTGCCCGTGCAGGGCAAAATCACAGGGGAAATTCAGCTGGGAAAGCAGGCGGGCCGCTATCTGCCCGTGGAGATCTGCGGACGGCAAGCTTTATTTGCGCTGGCGGATATTCTGGCAGATATCATCATCGAGCATTTGCAGATTCGCTATCTGATGGCGGAGCTGACGAGAAAATACGACTATCTTTCTGAGCGGGGCAAAAGCGAGATTCTGGTGAGCACGGTGCGCCAGCTCTGGTATGGCGGCGGCAAGGAGAAGCTGGAGCAAAAGAAAAAGGATATTGCCGGCCGGGTTCTCATCTGCCTTTTGGAATGCGAGGGAAGGCTGGCGCTGGACGGCGTTCTGCGCTTCCGCATGAAGGACTGCACCGCGCAGTGGCAGCAGACCATGCAAAAATGCGTGGAGCAGTATACGGCCAAAAACGAGCAAAAGGAATTTATCAAGCTGCTGCGCTATTTTGTGTGCATGCGCGATCCTATGGTGCACTACGTCGAGGTTTTGCCCATAGGCGAAGAGTATGAGATGCTGGATGAGCGCGGCAACCGGATAGACGTCTATATCGACGAAGAGCCGGATGCGACCAAGGAGGATTTGCTGCTTTCCGGGCTCATCGACCTCGCGCCGGAGGTGATCGACCTGGCGCAGGTTTGTGATGACGATCTCAAGGGGCTGCTGGCAGATATCTTCGTGGGGCGCATCCGCGGATAGAGGGCGGCGGGCAGAGGGCTCGCCGTTTTGATTTGGCGTTGACAAGCGGCGCAAAGGGTGTATAATGAAAGAAAATAAAAGATGATGCAGCGATGATCCGGATAGTAGCAAATGCAATCCGCTCCCAAGAGAGGCGCCCCTGGGCTGGAAGGGCGCTGGGCGGGCAGAACGCGAAGACCAGCCGGGAAGCGGGCATCCGTTGGCGGCGATAACGCAAACTTGAGCGGGCTTTCTGGAAAAGAGAGCTTATCAGGGTGGAACCGCGGGCCGTGGTGGCTCGTCCCTTAACGATATTGTTAAGGGATTTTTTATTGGATTTCGGGTGCTTGCTTTGCAGGCGGCTGGAGAATACGGCGAAACACAAGAAAAGGAGAGAGCAGATGGAGATTCGACTCAAAGACGGGAGCATGCTTGCTCTGGCGGATGGCGCTTCGGCAAGACAGGCGGCAGAGCAGATTTCAAGCAAGCTGGCAAAGGCTGCGCTGGCGGCTAGGATAAACGGAGAGACGGCGGATTTTGATACCGTATTGACGGATGGATGCACGCTGGAGATTCTGACGGCGGAGGACCCGGAAGGGCTGCGCGCACTGCGCCATACGGCCAGCCACGTTCTGGCTGAGGCGGTAAAGCGCCTGTATCCCCAGGCAAAGCTGGCCATCGGACCGGCTATTGACGACGGCTTCTATTATGATTTCGACGTCGAAGGGGGATTCTCCAATGAAGATCTCGCCAAAATTGAGAAGGAAATGAGCAGGATCGTCGCGGAGAACAAGCCGATGGTGCGCAAAAACGTCTCTCGGCAGGAGGCGATTGACCTGATGAACAGCCGCGGCGAGGACTATAAGCTGGAGCTCATCCGGGATTTGCCAGAGGATGCGGAGATCTCGCTCTATTATCAGGGGGAGTTCGTGGACCTCTGCGCCGGCCCGCACGCGCCCTCCACAGGCAAAGTGAAGGCGTTTAAGCTGACCAGCCTGGCCGGGGCATACTGGCGGGGCAACGAGAAGAACAAGATGCTCAGCCGCATTTACGGCACGGCATTCGAGAAAAAGGCGCTGTTAGATGAGCATCTGGCGCGCATCGAGGAGGCCAAGAAGCGCGACCACAACAAGCTGGGCCGCGAGCTGGAATACTTCACCACGGTGGACGTCATCGGTCAGGGTCTGCCGCTGCTGCTGCCCAAGGGCGCCAAAGTCATTCAGGTTTTGCAGCGGTTCGTGGAGGACGAGGAGGCGAGACGGGGCTATGTGCTCACCAAGACGCCCTATATGGCCAAGCGGGAGCTTTACCAGATTTCCGGGCACTGGGATCACTATACAGACGGCATGTTTGTCCTGGGCGATAAGGACGATCCCAACGCGGAAGTTTTGGCGCTGCGCCCCATGACCTGCCCCTTCCAGTATTATGTCTATATGAACCGCATGCGCTCCTACCGGGATTTGCCCATGCGC
Organism: uncultured Clostridia bacterium; assembly: GCA_947063485.1. Taxonomy (GTDB): domain Bacteria; phylum Bacillota; class Clostridia; order Christensenellales; family Christensenellaceae; genus QANA01. Next base: position 9,637 of record CAMSSU010000020.1, read on the forward strand.
ATGGGGGAGACTTCCACATTGTTCCGCAACGAGGATTCGGGCGAGATGCACGGGCTGATCCGCGTGCGGCAGTTCACCATCTCGGAGGGACACCTGGTCTGCACGCCCGAGCAGCTGGAAGAGGAGTTCAAGGGCTGCGTCGAGCTGGCAAAATTCATAATGGATACGCTGGGCTTCTCGGAAGACGTCAGCTACCGCTTCTCCCAGTGGGACCCGAACGACAGGGAGAAATATATCGGAACGCCCGAGCAGTGGGAAGAAGCCCAGAGCATGATGGGCAGAATCCTGGATCACATTGGCATCAAGTATAGCATTGGCGTGGGCGAGGCCGCCTTCTACGGGCCCAAGCTGGATATCCAGATGAAGAACGTCCACGGCAAGGAGGATACCATCATCACCGTCCAGATTGACCAGATGCTGGCAGAGCAGTTTGGCATGGAATATGTGGACCGGGACGGCAAGAAAAAGCGGCCGTATATCATCCACAGAACTTCGCTGGGCTGCTACGAGCGGACGCTGGCGCTGCTCATCGAGAAATACGCAGGCGCGCTGCCCCTTTGGATGGCGCCCGAGCAGGTGCGCATCATGACGGTTGCAGAGAGCGCAAACGAATATGCCAGAGCCCAGGCGGCCAAGCTGGAGGCTATGGGCCTGCGGGTGAGCGTAGACGACCGAAATGAGAAGATCGGCTACAAGATCCGGGAAGCCCGGGGCGAGCGCATCCCGTATATGCTGGTCGTCGGCGAGAAGGAAGCGCAGGAGGGCACGTTTGCCGTCCGCAAGCGGGGCGCCGGCGAGATTGGCAGCATGCCGGCAGAGCAGTTCAATCAAATGGTGCTGGAAGAAGTCGCGCAGAAGGTGATCTTCTAGTGGGCAGAGCAAGATGAAAGGGCATTTCTTTGGAAATGCCCTTTTTTTGGCGCCGGCAAAATGAGCGGGGCATAACTCTTGAAAGAAGCGGCATACAATGATACAATGGCTCTATATGAAAAGTTTGGAAAATTGGAGAAAAGATGCACATGCAGCAGGAGAATAAGCTGATTCTTCCCGAAAATTATGATGCGAAGCTGAATATTCGCCAGACGGAAGAGGCAATTAAACTGATCAAAGACAGATTCGAGCGCGAGCTGGCGGCGGCGCTGAATCTGCACCGCATTTCTGCGCCGCTTTTTGTGCGGCCGGACAGCGGGCTGAACGACAATTTGAACGGCGTGGAGCGGCCGGTGCAGTTTGATATCAAAGACACGGGCGAGCAGATCGAGATCATCCATTCCCTGGCCAAATGGAAGCGCATGGCACTGCGGCGCTATGGCTATGGTGTAGACGAGGGGATTTACACAGATATGAACGCCATCCGGCGAGATGAGGAGATGGATAACCTGCATTCCCTCTATGTGGATCAGTGGGACTGGGAGCTGACCATCAGCCGGGAAGAGCGCAATCAGGAGTTTTTGCGGGATCTGGTCGGCAGAATCTACGAGGCGCTGCGGCGCACGGAGGATGCCGTGATGGAGAAATACCCCTGCCTGGATCGGTATGTCCCGGAAAAACTGCATTTTATGACGACGCAGGAGCTGGAAGACCGCTATCCCGCCCTTTCCCCCAAGGAGAGGGAAGATGCCATCACAAAGGAATTGGGCGCCGTTTTCCTGATGCAGATTGGCGGCGCGCTGAAAAGCGGCCAAAAGCACGATGGCCGCGCGCCGGATTATGACGACTGGAGCCTGAACGGGGATATTCTCGTCTACTATCCCGTTTTGGGCCGTGCGTTTGAGATTTCTTCCATGGGCATTCGGGTGGATGAAAAGGCGATGAGAAAACAGCTCGAGCTGGCGGGCTGCCCCGAGCGGGCGCAGCTGCGTTTCCACCGGGAACTGCTGGAGGGCAAGCTGCCGCTCACAGCCGGCGGCGGAATCGGGCAATCCCGGCTCTGCATGCTGCTGCTGGGCAAGGCGCATATCGGCGAAGTGCAGGCATCCATCTGGCCAAGAGAGATGCGGGAGCGCTGTGAGCAGGATGGTATTTGGCTGCTATAGGGCAGAGGGGCGGAGCGCAGAAACGCGTTTCTGCGCTATGGCCGGGCAGGACAAGCGCGGCAAGGTTAAACTTCCAGAATTTGTGCATACTAGGATAGGAGAGCGGCGGTTAGGGCGCGGCTAAAAAATAGGAGGGAAGCAATGATCACGATAAAACAGCTATTCCGAGGCCCGGAGGAGTTCCTGGGCAAGGAAATTGAGGTGGGCGGATGGGTGCGCACCATAAGAGACAGCAAGGCGCTGGGCTTTATCGAGCTGAACGACGGCACATTCTTCAAAAATTTGCAGATTGTGTTTGAGGACGGCGCTATCGACAATTTTAAAGAGGTCTGCAAAATTGGCGTGGGCTCCTCGATCACCTGCCGGGGAACGCTGGTAGAGACGCCCCAGGCGCGCCAGCCGTTCGAGCTGAAGGCGGCGGAGATCGTGCTGGAGGGCGGCTGCCCCGGCGATTATCCCCTGCAAAAGAAGCGGCATTCCATGGAGTATTTGCGCACCATCGCGCATCTTCGGCCCAGAACCAACACGTTCTCTGCGGTGTTCCGGGTGCGCAGTGCGGTGGCCTATGCGATTCATAAATTCTTCAATGAGAGAGGCTTTGTCTATGTGCATACGCCGCTCATCACGGCCAGCGACTGTGAAGGCGCAGGCCAGATGTTCCACGTAACGACGCTGGATATGGAAAATCCGCCGAAAACCGAGCAAGGCGCCGTGGATTACTCCAAGGATTTCTTCGCCAAACCGGCGAACCTGACGGTTTCCGGCCAGCTGGAGGGCGAGACGTTCGCCATGGCTTTCCGCAAGATCTACACCTTCGGGCCGACTTTCCGGGCGGAAAACAGCAATACGCCCAGGCACGCTTCGGAGTTCTGGATGATCGAGCCCGAGATTGCCTTTGCGGATCTGGCGGATAACATGGATCTGGCGGAGGAGATGGTAAAATATATCATCACATACGTCCGCGAGAATTACCCGGAGGAGATGGAGTTCTTCGGAAACTTCATCGATAAGGGCCTGATGGAGCGGCTGGACAACATCGTGAACTCGGATTTTGCCCGCATTACCTATACCGAAGCCGTGGAGATCTTGGAGAAATCCGGCCAGAAGTTTGAATATCCCGTCAAATGGGGCGTGGATTTGCAGAGCGAACATGAGCGCTATATCACCGAGCAGGTGTTCAAAAAGCCGGTTTTCGTTACGGGATACCCCAAGGAGATCAAGGCGTTTTATATGCGGCTGAACGACGACGGCAGGACCGTCGCGGCGATGGATCTGCTGGTGCCCGGCGTGGGCGAGATCATCGGCGGCAGCCAGAGAGAGGAGCGCCTGGATATTTTGGAGGCGCGCATCGAGGAGCTGGGCATGCAAAAAGAGGACTACTGGTGGTACCTGGATACCCGCAGGTTTGGCGGCGTCAAACACGCGGGATATGGCCTCGGCTTTGAGCGCATGATCATGTATCTGACGGGAATGACCAACATCCGCGATGTTTTGCCCTTCCCGCGGACGCCAAAATCGGCAGAGTTTTAAAAATGACGGCAGAGCGCGGCCAACGGGGATGCGCTCTGCCGTTTTTTCATGATGCAAAGGGAGAGTGCCTGCCGCCGGGGCTGGCGCGGCAGGGAGAAAAACAGGCTTTGGCCTGAGAGGAAGGATAGAGGAAGATGGAAAAAAGCGAGCCGTTGGTGCTTGCGGTGGACTGCGGGACACAGAGCCTTCGCGCGCTGATTTTTTCTAAGGATGGGCGGATATTGGCGCAGGAGACGCTGGCATATGAGACGCCGTATCTCTCGCCTCAGCCGGGATATGCGGAGCAGAGCCCGGAGTTTTACTATCAGGCGCTGTGCCGGGCGACCAGGGCGTTGAAGGAAAAACAGCCGGAGCTGTTTGCGAAAGTGGAGGCGCTGGTGCTCACGGGAATACGAGACAGCGTGCTTTGCCTGGACAGCGGCATGCGGCCCATCACGCCCTGCATTCTCTGGCTGGATGAACGCCTGGCAGAATGCAAAAGGCCCATGCCCTTTTTATACCGGGCGGGGTTTGCGGTTGCGGGCATGGGCGAATGCGCCGCCTATTCCAGAGAGCATTCGGTCTGCAACTGGATTCAGCAAAACCAGCCGGAGATTTGGGAGCAGACCTATAAGTTCATCCAGATTTCGGGTTATTTAATTTATCGGCTCACAGGCGTGCTGGCCGATTCCATCGCTTCGCAGATTGGGCATTTGCCGCTCAACTATAAGAAAAAGAAGTGGATGAGCAAGTGGAACATCAAATACGCGGTATTCAATGTTCCGGCAGAAAAATTCCCGGCGCTGGCTATGCCGGGAGAGATTTTGGGGCACATCACGCAGGAGGCCAGCCGGGACAGCGGGCTTCCGGCAGGGCTGCGGCTGATTGCCGTCGGCTCGGACAAGGGCTGCGAGGGGCTGGGCAGCGGCTGCGTCGATGGCAGCACGGCCAGCCTCAGCTTTGGGACAACCTGCACGGTGCAGCTCACGACGGAAAAATATGTGGAGCCGCAGCGGTTTTTGCCGGCATATCCGGCGGTGCTCCCGGGGAAATATAACCCGGAGATTCAGATTTACCGCGGATTTTGGATGATAACCTGGTTTAAGGAGCAGTTTGCCCGGATGGAGACGCAGGCGGCCGCGGAGTTTGCCGGAACGGCAGAGCAGATGCTGGATGAGAGCCTGCGGTTGATGCCGCCAGGCGCAGATGGGCTGCTGATACAGCCATACTGGGGGCCAGGGCTCAAGACGCCCGAAGCCAGGGGAGCGATGATAGGCTTTCACAGCGCTCATACCCGGGAGCATATTTACCGGGCGATCATCGAGGGGCTTTGCTATGCCCTAAGAGACGGCCTGGATGGGATGAGCCAGCGGGCTGGAATGCGGCCGGAGGCGCTGACGGCCAACGGCGGCGGGGCAAAGAGCGATGCGGTTTGCCAGATTGCGGCGGATGTTTTTGGCCTGCCGGTTTACCGGGTGCAGACGCATGAGACTTCGGCGCTGGGCGCGGCGGCGGTCGGCTTTTTCGGCCTGGGGGAATACAGCTCTGTGCAGGAGGCGACCCAGAAGATGGTGCACCGCAAAAAGGTATTTCTGCCGGACGCGAAAAACCATGCGCTCTATGATGAAATTTATCAGAAGGTCTACCGGGGAATGTATGGGAAAATGCGCCCTATGTATCGGAATATCCGGGGGATTTACCGGAAGAAGAGATAGCGTGGCAGGATGGCAAAGTAAAATCAAAAAGAGAGCGCCAAAAGCGCTCTCTTTTTGCGATGGTGCGGCAGACGCTAAAGCGCGATCCAATAGCGCTGGGTGATGCGGCGCTCCTCTGGGATTTCGTTTTCCAGCACGCCGCCGCAAGCCAGAATGGTTTTGGCGGAGGCGATATTCTCTTTATCGCAGGTGATCAGCACCCTTTCCAGGCCGAGTTTGCGGCATTCTTCCAGGCCGAGGGCGAGCATGGCTTTGGCATATCCCTTTCTGCGCTCACTTTTGCGGACGCTGTAGCCGATATTGCCGCCGAATTGCAGGAGATAATCGTTGAGCCGATGGCGGATATCGATGATGCCGACCATTTTGCCATCCTCCTTGCGCAGGCAGACCAGCGTCGTTGCCGGAACCAGATTGGGAGGGACCGTCTCTTCGCTGGCGTTTTGGCGGATGAATTGCAGCCAGGAGGCATAATCCGCGAGTTCTTCCAGGCGCGCACCGCCATGCAGTGTTTCGCCGTTTTGGGCAAACTCCTGCCGATAGGCCATGACCCGGGCTTCGTGCGCCTCGGACGGAACGGCCAGCATCAGCTCGGGCGCCTTGGGGCTATTCGTTTGACAGCGGGCAGCGATCTCCCGGGCGTGCTCCGAGAGATGGATCATCAAATCGATGGCATAGGTTTTCTGCATCTTTTTGAGCGGCAGGCAGAGCGGCGCAATCAGGCGCAGAGGCCAGCGCTTCATGCGGATTTTCTCTGTAAATACCACGCGCGTGCCGCCGGGAACAGCGGAAAATTCGCCCAGCCATTGGCCGGTAAACCCCTCGCCCTCCATCTCAAAAGCATAGCGGCTTCCTATCTGCTTCTCTGTGATGGTAAAATGCGTGCGGCTGCCATTTTTGGAGATTTCCATAAAGGCATTGCCGTTTTCCAAAATTTCAAGCCCGGCCAGATCGCTGCGCCACTGCCAGCAGGATAGATCGGCCATGGCATAATAGACTACATCGGCTGGATAGGGGAAAACAGCCTGATAAACGGATTTTGGCATAAAGTGCCTCCTGATTAGAGAAAAGCCCGGGGTTGTTTCCCGGGCTTTGGCCTGCTGGAGCTATTTGAACAGATGCAGGAAATCCAGCGTGGAAAAATAGTCTCTGGGCGTTTCGGCCCGGCGCAGCAGCTGAACACTGCCGTCTTCTTTGAGCAGCAGCTCGGCGCTTCTCAGCTTGCCGTTGTAGTTATATCCCATGGAATAGCCATGGGCGCCGGTATCGTGGATGCAGAGGTAGTCGCCCATCTCGACTTTGGGCAGCAGGCGATCCACGGCGAATTTATCGTTGTTTTCGCACAGCCCGCCCGTAACATCGTAGAGATGATCGGCCGGCGCGTTTTCCTTGCCCAGAACGGTAATATGGTGATACGCGCCATACATGGCAGGCCGCATGAGATCTACAGCGCAGGCATCCAGCCCGACATAGTTTTTATAGATCTTCTTTTCGTGCATGGCCTGGGCGATGAGGCAGCCATAGGGGCCGGTCATAAAGCGGCCAAGCTCGGCCATCAGCGAGATATCGCCCATGCCGGCGGGAATGAGCACCTGCTCATAGACCTGGCGCACGCCTTCGCCGATTTTGAAGATATCGTTGGCCTGCTCTTCCGGGAGATAGGGGATGCCGATGCCGCCGGAGAGATCGATAAAGCTGATATGCACGCCCAGCTCCTGATGCAGCTCGACCGCCAGCTGGAAAAGCTGGCCCGCCAAAACCGGGTAGTAATCGTTGGTAACGGTATTGCTGGCCAAAAATGCGTGCAGGCCAAAATGCTTGACGCCAAGGGCGCTCAGGCGCCGGAAGCCATCGAAAAGCTGCTGCTTGGTAAAGCCGTATTTGGAATCCTTGGGGTTGTCCATAATATCGTTGCCGATGGAGAAATAGCCGCCCGGGTTAAACCGGCAGCAGATGGTTTCGGGAATGGGGGAAAACATCTGCGCGATGGTATCGATATCCGAATAGTCGTCCAGATTGATGATGGCGCCCAGCCGGTGCGCATAGGCGAAATCCTCTTTGGGCGTGCAATTGGAGGAAAAGACGATCCGATCTCCGGATGCGCCAAGCGCCTCTGCCAGCATGAGCTCGGTATAGGAAGAGCAATCCAGCCCCATGCCTTCCTGCAAAAACAGGTTCAGCAGGCCGGGCGTCGGCGCGGCTTTGACGGCGAAATACTCCTGAAAGCCTGGGTTCCAGGAAAAAGCCTGCTTGGTGCGGCGGATATTTTCCAAAATGCCTTTTTCATCGTAGAGATGAAAGGGGGTTGGATGAGTCTTGACAATTTCTTTGACTTGCTCGAGCGTAACAAATGGCTGCTTCATGGAATCACCTTTCCGCCCGCTTCCTGGATTGCGCGGCGCGCGAGGATCAGGAGCGGGTCTACAAAATCGTTAGAAAATGGATAAATACTGGCTGCGACAGACAGCTCTGTGCAGCCAAGAATAAACTTGGTTGCGCCTTTTTGGCGAAGCTCAGCTGCGGCCTGCATCAGGCCGGCCGTGCCCAGAGAGAAGTTGTTTTTCTTGATGCCCTCGTAGATAAACTGCATGACCAGCGGCTGCGTCTGATCGGGGCAGCAATGCGCCAGGCCATGGGCATCCAGATAGCGGGAGAGGATGCCGGTTTGCAGCGTGCCGTCCGTAGAGAGGATGCCGAACACCTCGCCCGGCATCTGCGCGGCCAGATAGCTGGCCGTCTCCTCCAGCATATTGAGGATGCGGACGCCGGCGGCTCCCTGCAGCTGCGGGTAGAAGAAATGCGCCGTATTGCAGGGGAGCAGGATGAGCTCTGCGCCCGCCTGTTCCAGCCGGTGCAGAGTGCGCAGAAGTTCAGGCAGAGGATCTTCGCCGCCCGAGAGCAGGTAGCCCGTCCGATCCGGGATGGCAGGATTGCTGTCGATGAGAATATGCAGGTGCTCCTGATCCTTGCTGGCACAGGTGTTTTTTGTGATTTTTTGGTAGAGATCTGCGGAGGCCAGCGGCCCCATGCCGCCGAGAATGCCGATGGTTTTCATAAAGCCTCCTGCTCGCCGCTCCAGCCCAGGCCGGGCAAAAACTCTGCCAGGCTTTTGCGGATATCGCCCTGGTAGCCGACTGTCGTTTTGGAGGTAACCAGCGCATTGAGCACGGCCTCCTGGCAGGCATAAGCCGCCGCCTGGAAGGCGAGATCGATTTTTTCCTCGTTGAGCACGCGCTGGGTCAGGATGCCTTGCTGGGCATCCCGGGGAATGGTATTGGCGGTGGAAAAGCCGATCATCACTTCGCCGCTGCCATGCCCGATGAAAGATCCCAGCCGCGCCAGGCCGACGCTGGTGCGCTTTAAAATGCGCTTAAGCTGCCGATCGGAAGCGGGCAGATCCGTCGCCAGCAAGACGATGATAGAGCCCTTATCCGGCTCGAAATTTTGACTGTCGATGTGGGCGCCGATGGGCTTTCCCTCCAGCAGAAGATCGGGCAGGCGGCCGTGATTGGCCTGAACGAGAACGCCCAGCGTGAAGCGCCCTTCGGGCAGTTCGATGATGCGGGAGGCCGAGCCGATGCCGCCCTTGAGCCCGTGGCAGACCATGCCGCATCCGCCGCCGACGGTGCCCTCCTCGAAATCCCGGGAGGCCGAGGCGATGGCTGAAAAGACATGCTCGCTTTGAACAGCCCTCTGGCGGATATTGTTGAGCGTGCTGTCGTTGCATTCGCAGACGACGGGGTTGACGGAAGTCAGCGGCACGCCCTCACTCTGGCAGCGCTGCACCATATATTCGACCAGCGCATCGTGCACCAGGCCGACGTTTAGGGTATTGGTCAGCGCGATGGGCGTCTCCAAAGCGCCCAGCTCGTCGATTTGCAGCAGCCCGATGCTCTTTCCAAAGCCGTTGAGCACGAAGCTCGCGGCAGGATACTGATGTGTAAAAGGATTTTCCGGCCGGGGCAAAAGCATGGTTACGCCGGTCTTATGCTGGGGCGTATCGATGGTGCAGTGCCCGACCAGCACGCCGGGAACATCCGTAATCTTGTTGAGCGGGCCGGTAGGAAGCGTATCCAATAAAACGCCGTAGTCGCGAATTCGTTTTTGCCGCATGTAAATGCCCTCACTAAAGCTTGTTTCAATTTTTTAGTATAGCACAGCGCTAAAATCGCTTCAATGAAAAAGTGAAATTTTCGCAGGGAATCTGCGGCAGGCAGGAGAAAGAATGGAAAGCGGAGAATTTCTTGGCATGGCTGAAAAAGCAAAATATGCACAAAATGATAGTAATTATAAAATGCGTATGTTATAATGAGAGCGTAAATAAAACTGAAAATGTCTGAAAAATTTTGAAAGGAAAAATATGATTAGTTTCGGCGAATTTTTCTCGCAGGTCTTCAGCAACCCCGCGCTTGCCATCACGGCGCTGCTGACGATGGGCGTCATCCTGGTCAACGGCTGGACGGATGCACCCAACGCCATTGCGACTTGCGTAACCACGCGCTGTATGAGCCCCAAGATGGCCGTCCTGATGGCGGCTGTGTTCAACTTTTTGGGCGTGCTCGTGATGACAATGTTCAACAGCTCGGTGGCGATGTCTATCTACAACATGGTGGATTTTTCCGGCAACACGCATGAGGCGACGGTTGCACTCTGCGCGGCGTTGGTGGCCATCGTGATCTGGGCCTCGGCAGCCTCGGTTTTTGGCATCCCGACCAGCGAAAGCCATGCGCTGATTGCCGGCCTTTCGGGCGCGGCTATTGCACTGCATGGCAACATTAACGGCATCAATATGCAGGAATGGATCAACGTCCTCTGGGGGCTTGTGCTCTCCTCGGCGCTGGGCTTTGGCCTTGGATGGCTCTCAGCCAAGATTACCGAGCTGACCTGCCGCAATATGGACAGGCAGAAGACGACCAAGTTTTTCCGGGTTGGCGAGATTTGCGCCAGTGCGGGCACGGCGTTCATGCATGGCGCCCAGGATGGCCAGAAGTTTATGAGCGTGTTCCTGCTGGGAATTGCGTTGGTCAACGGGCAGAGCACCAGTGAATTCCAGATCCCGATTTGGCTGATGATCATGTGCTCGGCTATCATGTGCATCGGAACCTCTATTGGCGGATACAAAATCATCAAAGAGGTTGGGCAGAATATGACCAAACTGGAAGTTTACCAGGGGTTTGCATCGGATGTTGCCGCGGCAATCTGCCTCTTTTTGGCCTCGACGACGGGCATTCCTGTCTCTACGACGCACACCAAGACCACCTCCATCATGGGCGTGGGCGCGGCAAAGCGGCTTTCGGCAGTCAACTGGGGCGTCGTCAAAGAGATGACGTGGGCCTGGGTGCTGACGTTCCCGGGCTGCGGGCTGGTCGGCTACTTTATGGCAAAACTGTTTATGCTATGGTTCTAATACAGAGAAAGGGTATTTGAAATGGCAAAAAAAGGATATAACTATTTTGATGCGTTTGTGGATATGGCGCAATACGCCTGCGACGCGGCAAATTATTTGGTGGAGACGCTGAACAACTTTGATGTGCACGAGATGGAAGAGCGCGTAACCGGCCTGCATGAAATCGAAAATGCGGCAGACGGCAAGCGCCACGAGATCACTTCTCATCTGATTCACGAGTTTATCACCCCCATCGATCGGGAGGATATTTTTAATCTGGTTCAGCAGCTGGATACGGCGGTGGATACCATCGAGGATGTTTTGCGCAATATGTATATGCACAACATCACGAGCATGCGCCCGGAGGCAGTGGAGTTTTCCCGGCTGCTGGGCAAGTGCGTCGGCTCGATGAAATCGGCGATGGAGAAGTTCACGCATTTCCGCAAATCCTCCAGCATCAAGGATTATATTGTGGAAGTCAATATGCTGGAAGAAGAGGGCGATCGCCTGCATGTCTCGGCGGTGCACGATCTCTTTGCGGCAGGGGGAGACCCGCTGGAAGTGATCGGCTGGAGAAAAGTCTACGACAGCCTGGAAGATTGCATGGACGCCTGCGAGCATGTTGTGGATGCCGTCGAGAGCGTCATTATGAAAAACTCCTAAAGGGAGAAAAAAGAGGAGCGGCAAAGGCCGCTCCTCTTTTTATGGCTGGAGAGCGTCTGCTTGCAGGCGCGGTTAGGCATCGCGGCGGCAAGCAAAACCATGCGGCAGTGTGTTTTCATCCGAAAGGATAGCGGCAAAAAGGCGGCGAGCTTCCATGAATTCACCTTAAAGTTCGGCTAGCAGATGAAAGAGGGCTTGCTTGCCATTCTCTGATAATGTGTTCCATTTTTCCAGAAGCCTGCACTGTTCCACGGTGAGCGAAACTGGCTCGCTGCTGACTTCCGCAAAAAATTGAGAAAGAGAAATGCCAAACGCCGCGCAGATTTTCTCCAGGGAAGAAACAGAGGGGATATAGGATTTTTGGTACCAGGAGGAAATGGTGGATTGTGCCACGCCGGAATATTCCGCCAGGCGATATTCGCTCCAGCCGCGCTGGGTTCTCAGCTCTGTGATACGCTGCAAGATTGGGCTCACTTGTTTTCTCCATTGTAGATATGATTCTTCCTTAATTTTAGCATGGCGGCTGCAAGAAAGTACGTCATATAAACGTAAGCGGAGAGTGGGGAAGATCTTTATTTTCATAAGGCACGATTTTGGATAATAAAAAACTCTCCCGAAGGAGAGCTTTTTTATTTGCCGTTTAATCCAGGCAGATGAGGTCGTATTCCCGGGAGGCGACGCCCATTTCCTCGGAGTGCGACAAAATGAGCGCGGCATGGCGGGATTCCATCCGCTCGATCATGTGGTCTCTGCCCGAATCTTCGGACTGATAGATGGCATCCATGCAGGCCTGATCCAGCGCGACGGGATTGGTCGAAGCGAAAACGCCGATATCAGCCATGCAGCAGGGCTCTGGCGTCGCGACGCAGTCGCAGTCCACCGAGAGGTTGTTGGCTACGCTGATATAGACCATGTTCTCCGGGGAGAAATAATCGATGACAGATTTTGCGGCCTCGGCCATGGATTCGATAAAATCATCTTGAGGGCTATGCCAGAAGTTCTCCCGCTCGACGCCCGCGCTGTGGATCCACTCTTTGCCATGGCGGGAGGCGATGCCGATGGAGATGTTCTTGAGCGCGCCGCCAAAGCCGCCGCTGGGGTGGCCCTTAAAGTGCGAAAGCACCAGCACGGAATCGTAGTTCTCCAGGTTTTTGCCCACGAAGTTTTCCTTCATATGCCTGCCGCCGACGACGGGCAGGGAAATTTCGCCGTCCTCATCCATAATATCTACCGGCGCGATTTTGGTGAAGCCATGATCCTCGGCCACTTTATAGTGATCCTGGGCGCAGTAGCGCTTGCCCTGATAGGCCGTATTGCACTCGACGATGGTTCCATTCACTTTCTGGACGAGATCTTTGATGAGATCCGGGTTCAGATAGTTGGGGTTGCCAGCTTCGCCCGTCGAGAGCTTGACGGCCACTTTGCCGGGCAGAGCGACGCCCATCTTTTCATAAAGCGCAAGCAGGCTTTCCGGGGCGATCTTTTTGGTGAAATAGACCTTTGCTTTTTCCATACTAGAATCCTCCATGGTTTCTTTTCGCGCCTTCCAAGCGCGGTGAGCTGTTTGGCAAAAATGCGCCGCCCGGATACGGATGCCGCGTTTTCACCCCTGAGACAATATGAAGTTTTGCTCGGTATATCCCTATCATACTACTTAAAGCAGGGTTGAAGTCAAGCGATATTCTGCAAGGAAAGCGGGAAAAGGGAGAATTGAGCCTTTTAGCAGAGCGCGGGCAGCTCATAAAGACTGCGGATGGTATAGGTCGCAGGAATTTCGGCCGGGGCGGGCGCGCCGGAGGGGGAATAGAGGCAGGTATCGATGCCAAAATTCAGGCCGCCCAGAATATCCGTGGCGGGCGAATTGCCGATGAGCAAGGCGCGCTGGGCGTCGAACTCGGAGATATGCGCGGCGACGTATTCAAAAAATGCCCGGGCGGGCTTTTGATGGCCGATGAGTTCGGAATAGAAAATATCCTCGAAGAAATCGAACAGTCCGGCTTCGCGCAGACGGCGCTCCTGCGTGCCCGTAACGCCGTTGGTGACGATGAACAGCCGGTGCGTCTTGCAGAGCGTCTGGCAGATTTCCAGCGCGCCTTCCATCTTCTGATGCCCCAGGGAGAGCAGATGCCGGTATTCCGCCTCCCAGGCTGCGCCGTCGATCTCCACCCCGAAATGTGCCATGGTGCGGGCAAAGCGGACGTCCAGCACATCCCGCAGCGGCAGCAGGCCGCGCTCATAGGAGGACCAGAGATGGTCGTTGATGCTGTGATAGACCTGGGCGATGGGCGCGGTGAAGTGATAGCCATGCAGGGCAAACAGCGCGGGGAGCGCGCAAGCCTCATTGGCGCGGAAATCCAGCAGAGTATCATCGAGATCGAAGAGAAGGATGGAATAGTTTGGCATGGCAGCTCCTTTGCGCGCGTTTTCTTTCATTTTACCACAGGATGGGGCAAAACGCATCCGGAAGGTTGACGCCACTGCCGGGCTGTGCAAGATAAAAAAGCACTCAGGGTTTGCTGAGCGCTTTTGGATGCTAGGATTCTCCTGCGGAGTTTTCCGGCGGAGCGGCGCCCTGTTTCGCAGGGTGATCCAGCTTGCGGGAGACGCGGTTTTTTAGAACCTTATAGATGGTTGCCGCCAGCGGAACGCCCAGCACCATGCCAAAAATGCCAAACAGCCCGCCGCCCACGATCACCGCCGCCAGCACCCAGATGCCGGGCAGGCCGACGGAAGTGCCCACGACTTTGGGGTAGATAAAATTGCCCTCGATTTGCTGAAGAATGATGAGGAAGATCAGGAAAAAGAGCGCTTTCATGGGGTCTACCGTGAGGATCATGAAGGCGCCGATGCCCGCGCCGATGTATGCGCCGACGATGGGGATCAGGGCCGTCGCCCCGACGACAGCGCCCGTCATGGCGGCATAGGGCAGCCGGAGCAGGAACATCCCGGCCGTGCACAGCAAGCCCAGAATGATGGCCTCTGTAAACTGGCCGACGATAAAGCTGGAAAAGGATTCGTTGGCGGTGCGCATCAGCCGCAGGAACTGCTGATATTTTTTTGGCTTTAAATGCGCCTCAAACAGCCGGGAAAACTGGCGGAGCAGCCGCTCTTTATCCAGCAGCAGATAGAGCGCGAAGATGATGCCGATGAGCAGATTGGTGAGCAGGCCGAATACGCCGGTGATCACGGCCAGGGCAGTATTGATGACATCGCCCACCCCAAGGGAGATATAGCTGATCAGTTTCTGCACCAGCACGGACCAGTTTAAATTGAGGTTGAGCAGCAGCTGCTGCAAAGAGGGGATGCCATCCAGGTTATCCGAGACAAAATGATACAGCCACTCCAGCGTCGGCGGGATTTCCTTGCCGATGAGCGCGAAGCTGGAGACCAACTCGGGGATGACCAGCGTGCAGATGAGCGCTAAGATGAGCGCCCAGGTGAGCATGGAAAGAAAGATGCAGACTGGCCGGCGGGATTTGATGACAAACTGATTTTGGCTGTGCGGAAAATACCAGCTCTCCAGCCGCTTCATCAGAAGGTTGAGCACAAAGGCGATGATACAGCCTGTGATCAGCGGGGAAAGCACGCCAAGAAGCGTTCCGATAAAGGCGCCGATCCCGTGCAGATACGTGATGCAAAGATAGATAGCGCCAAGAATGAGCCCGGCTTTCCATAGTTTTTTACTTGTGATTTTTTCCATGAGGTGCCCTCCCGGATAGGCTGAAACTATAAAGCGATCATAAGGAAAAAAGAGAGGAATGTCAACTCCTGCGGGAGAGGAGGCAAAATGAAACTGGACAAAAGCGGGGGTAGATAGTATAATAAAACAGCAAACGTCGTTACAGATAGGGCAGGAAGGCCGGCTTAGTTGACAGTGTGCGGAGAAATCTAAGATACTGAAAAAGTAGAATATG
>CAMSSU010000021.1 GCA_947063485.1 uncultured Clostridia bacterium
TTTCCTGTATGTCAGTTCTGCCATTTTGTATGCCTCCTTCTTTACTTTCATACTCCGCTAATATATAAATGTCAACATAGTGTTGGTAAAGCTTTTAGTGATATGTAACGGCTTTGTAAAGAAATGGAGAACATGCGAAAAAATCTACAAGTTAGACACAGCTCCGGGCAGAAATACGCTTGAAAATTATCGCGCGATATATTATCATTAAAAAGGAGCACGATACAGTCTTTGCGCGGCTCGCAGATGAGATTTAGGAGAGTAACACATGGGTTTGTTTGAATATAACGATGTCGGTATCGATTTGGGCACGGCAACCGTGCTCGTATATGTAAAAGGAAAAGGAATTGTGCTGCGGGAGCCCTCGGTTGTCGCGGTAGACCGGACCAACGGCCAGATGGTCGCCATCGGCGAAGAGGCGCGGGTTATGCTGGGCAGAACGCCGGGCAATATCGTGGCAGTCCGCCCGCTGAGAGACGGCGTCATCTCCAATTTCCACGATACCGAGCGCATGCTGCGCTATTTTCTGCGCAAGGTGCTGGGGCGCAGGCTGTTCTTCAAGCCAAAGGTCATTGTCTGCGTGCCCAGCGGCGTTACGGAAGTGGAAAAGCGCTCCATCATCGAGGCGACGGAAGATGCCGGCGCGCGGCACGTCTGCCTGATGGAAGAGCCGATTGCCGCGGCTATCGGCGCGGGGCTGGATATCGGCCAGCCTGTGGGCCAGATGGTTGTGGACGTGGGCGGCGGCACGACGGATATCGCCGTCATCTCCCTGGGCGGCGCGGTTATCAGCGGCTCCATCAAGTGCGCGGGCGATAAGTTCGACGAGGCGATGATCCGCTATGTCAAGAAAAAATACAACATGATCATCGGTGAGCGCACGGCGGAGGATGTCAAAATCAACATCGGCTCGGCGTTCCCGAGAAAAGAAGAAGCGTATATGGAGATTACCGGCCGCAACCTGATCTCCGGCCTGCCCAAGACGGTAACCATCAGCTCCAATGAGACGATTGAAGCTTTCCGCGAACCGCTCAACCTGATTATGGAAAAGGTGCACAGCATTCTGGAGCGGACGCCCCCGGAGCTCGCGGCGGATATCGCGGAGAACGGCATCTGCATGACGGGCGGCGGCTCGATGCTCTATGGGCTGGATCGGCTGCTGGCAGAGCGCTGCAAAATTCCCTGCTATGTGGCAGACGATGCGGTCTCCTGCGTCGCCATCGGCGCGGGCAAGGCGCTGGAGCATATCGATATGTATGCCGGCAACTCGGTTTACGACTATAAGCGCGGCGATTACTACGATAACTATTAAGCAAAATGCGGCCCCGGATTTTCCGGGGCTTTTCTATCAGAAAAACGCGGCATGGCCGCAGGAGGAAGCATGGAAGAGCTCTATTCCCCCAAAGTGATCAGCGAATTGCTGAAAAAATATCAGCTGGCTCCGCTCAAAAAGCTGGGGCAGAATTTTTTGCGGGATGAAAATATCGTAAGTAAAATTGCGGAAGCGGCTGTGCGGCCGGGGGAGAATGCGCTGGAAATTGGGCCGGGGCTGGGCGTGCTGACCCAGGCGCTGGCGCGGCGGGCAAAGAAAGTCGTGGCGGTGGAAATCGATAAAGGCATGGTGCAGGTGCTTTCCCAGACGCTGGAGGGGCTGGGGAATACCCAGGTGCTCTGGCAGGATTTCCTCAAGGCGGATTTGCAGGAGATCGCCCGGGAACATTTTGGCGGCGAGCCGTTTGCCGTGGTGGGAAACCTTCCATATTATATTACCAGCAAATGCCTGCTGGCTGTGCTGGAGGCGCAAGCGCCGGTTCTGCGGTTTACGGCCATGGTGCAGAAGGAAGTGGCAGAGCGGCTGATGGCAGGGCCCGGCGACGCGAACTACGGCGCGATTACGGCCTCTGTGGCATACTATGGGCGCGTTCAGCAGCTGTTCACGGTTTCGCGCAATTGCTTTTTGCCTGCGCCGGATGTGGATTCGGCGGTGATTGGCATAGAGCCAAAGGCGCAGTTTGGCGTGCCGCGGGAGGATTACACGAAAATCGTCCGCGGGCTGTTTGCCCAGCGAAGAAAAACATTGCAGAACAACATGAAAAATTCCCTGCAAATGAAAAATGACGAAATTCAACTTGCGTTAGAAAAGGCTGAAATCCCAGCAAATTCCAGAGCAGAAAACCTGTCACCGCAAGATTTTGCAAAATTGGCAGAAATAATTTGCAAAAACAAATAAAATATTTTTTTGAAAAAAAGAGGAAAAAAGGAAAGCGCGGCGAATCTTTATAATTAGCCAAGTTTGGCATAATTTTGCCAAATGAACTAGTTTCACTACAAATTTGGAGGTTTGAAATGTCAACAAAACAATTCTATGATCTCTCCGAGATTAAGGCAGGCTCCTATTTTAACAACTTTAAGACGATCATTGAGACGCCTTTTTACGGCAACAATGTCTACGAAGTAGAGACTCCTGCGGAGGCTTATAAGCTGGCCGCAAACGCACCTGGCACGGTTGTAACGGATATGCCCATTTTTGGCGCAGACAAAGTCGGCCTGCCCAAGGATGCGACGGTTCTGGTTTTCAACGACGGCAGCGTTCAGGGCCGCTGCGCAGCAGCGCGCCGCATCATCGGCGAGCCGGGCGTAGATGCAGATTCCCTGCAGAAGATCATCCGCGATGCCATTTTCGATACGAAAGACAAGAATATGCTCAAAACATCCGCATATGTTGGCCTTTCCCCCGAATTCATGGTCAAAGCGCACCTGATGATCCCGGATACCTTTGCAAACTCCCTGCTTTCCTGGATGCTCAACTTCCAGTACTGCAACGAAGTTTATAACCAGATGTATGAGCAGTCCAAGGTCATCGAGGGCGAGCCGGATATCTATGTGTTTGCAGACCCGGAGTGGTCTCACCCGGATTTCCCGCTGGGCCTCTCGCTCTTCGACCCGCAGCATAACGTCGCCTGCGTGCTGGGCATGCGCTACTTCGGCGAGCTCAAGAAGGGCACGCTGACGCTGGCCTGGGGCATTGCCGGCAGACACGGCTGGTGCTCCTGCCATGGCGGCCAGAAGCGCTACAACCTGCCTGGCGGAAAGAAGTTCGTCTCGGCTGTGTTTGGCCTTTCGGGCTCTGGCAAATCCACCATCACCCACGCCAAGCACGACAATAAATATGACGTTACCGTTCTGCACGACGACGCGTTCGTCATCGATACGGGCGACAAGACGGTCTCCGTCGCGCTGGAGCCGGCTTACTTCGACAAGACGCAGGATTACCCCGCAGGCTGCGAGGACAATAAATTCCTGATGACCGTTCAGAACAACGGCATTACCGTGGATAAAGACGGCAAAATCGTCATCGTTCCGGAGGATATCAGAAACGGCAATGGCCGCGCCGTCAAGAGCCGCCTCTGGAGCCCCAACCGCGTAGACCTCTTCGAGGAGCCGGTGAACGCGATCATCTGGCTGATGAAAGACCCGACGCTCCCGCCGGTTATCAAGATCGAAGATCCGGTCGTCGCTTCGGCCATGGGCGCAACGCTGGCCACCAAGAGAACGACGGCAGAGCGTCTGGCCCCGGGCGTAGACCCCAACGCGCTGGTCGTCGAGCCGTATGCAAACCCGTTCCGCACCTATCCGCTGGAGATGGATTACCTCAACTTCAAGAAGCTGTTTGAGGAGAAGAACGTCGCCTGCTATATCTTCAACACGGGCTCCTTCATGGATAAGAAGGTAACCAAAGAGATGACGCTGGGCAGCCTGGAGCAGGTTGTAGAGGGAACGGCTTCCTTCAAGCCTTTCGGCAAGATTGAGGGCTTCTCGTATCTGCCTGTGGAAGGCATGGAGCCGGATTTCTCGGATGCTTCCTATGCAGAGCAGGTCGCGGCCCGCATGAACGACAGAGTCGAGTTCATCAAATCCAGAGACGAGGCCAAGGGCGGCTATGATAAACTGCCGGCAGAGGTTCTGGAAGCGATGAGCAAAGTCGCAGAGCAGGCCAAGAACTAACCAGATAAACAAAAAAGGATGCGGGCATTCGCATCCTTTTTTTCGTTGCTTTGGAAGAGGCATAAAAAGAGCAGGAGCGAACTCTCCTGCTCTTTTGGCATTGCTGCAAGGCCGGTTTACGCCCGGCTGTATTCCAGCTTGCCGCGGATATACGTCTGGCTGAGCTGCAAATCATCCGTAAGCAGCAAAAAGTCTGCCGCCGCGCCCACGGCGATTCTGCCGATATGCGCGTTGCCGATGGCGTTCGCAGGGTTGAAGGTGCCCAGGCGAAGCGCTTTGCAGAGCGGAATTTTCATGATATTGACCAGATTGCGCACGCCTTGCAGCACGCAGATGGTGGAGCCGGCCAGCCGGCCATCCTCCAGCCGCGCCACAGAGTCCTTGACGATGACTTTGCTGCCGGCCAGGCTGAAGATGCCGTCGCCCATCTGGGAGGGCTCCAACGCATCCGAGCAGATGAAGGTTTTTTCAAAGCCCTTGGCCTTCATGATCAGCCGGGCGGCATAGACGTTGATATGCTGCAAATCCGGAATGAACTCGCAGATGATGCGGTCGTCCGTCAAGACGACGCCGATGCTGTTCTCCTGGCGGTGGTGCACGGGGTAGAAGCCGTTGAAAGTGTGCGTCGCGATGCTGACGCCCTTGCTGATAGCCTCCTCCATCTCCTTTGCCATGGAATCCGTATGCGCCGCCGAGACCACGACGCCCTTTTGCGCCAGATAGGAAACCAGCTCCATGCCGCCCGGCTTTTCCGGGGCAACCGAGACTCTGGCGATGACGTCTTCATGCTCGCCCACCATTTTCTGATAGTTTTCCATGGTTGGGTCCTGTAAAAGCGGGATGGCGTGCGCGCCGCGGTTATCCAGCGCGAAGAAGGGACCCTCGATATGCGCGCCCAGAATGCGGGTGCCGCTCTGCCCTGCCATCTCCTGCTTCACTTCCGAAAGGAAGGAATGGATGTGCTCGAAGGTATCCGTGGCGTTGGTGGGGCAGAAGGAAGTCGTCCCGACGGAGGGCAGATGCCGGCGCAAATGCGCTGTGCCGCCTGGCTCCAGCACATCCCTGCCAAAACTACCGTGGATATGCAGGTCGACAAAGCCGGGGCAGAGAATCTGGCCTTTGGCATCCAGCGCATCGGGATCGTCGCAGGAATCGTACATCTCCGCGATGATGCCGTTTTCATAGCGCAGGGCGGTAACGGGAATGAAATCCTCGCCGTTAAAGATGCGGGCGTTTTTAATCTTGGGCATAAAAACCTCCTATGAAGTTTGAAATGGATATTCCCATTATACTATTTTCCCCGGAAAAGCGGAAGGGGGAAACTGCCTTTTTCGCGAGAAGCTGGTGATTTTCCAAGTAAGTTTTGATATACTGGGGGAGAAAGAAAGCGAGGAATGAGTGATGAAAAAACTTGGAAAGATTTTGGCAGGGATTTGCGGCGTTCTTTATTTGGCGGCGGCTGTGGGCTGTGCCGCAAAAAAGGAGCCGGTTACGGCCGCGGAGTTTTCCCGGCATATGGAGCAGGAAGGGTATGCCATACTGGACGCGACAGAGCAGTTCGAAGGGCAGGTTGTGAGCGCGACTTTGGCGGTAGAGCAGAGCGGGGCATACCAGATCGAGTTTTTCGAAGTGGAAACAGAGCAGCAGGCAAAAATAGCCTTTGAGCAGAATAAGGCGGCGTTTGAATCCGAAAGCGGGCCGGCCTCTTCCAGATACGAAAACAACGGCCTCAATTTCAGCGTCTATGCGCAGACTTCAAATGGAAAATACAGCTATGTTTGCCGGGTGGGGCAGACGTTTGTCTATGCAAACGTGCCCGAACAAAATAAGGATGCGGTCAAAAGCGCCATCAAGGGCTTGGGATATTAGGAAGATGGGCGGCGTAGTGCGATGGAGCAGGTAGTATTGATCACGGGCGGCAGTTCGGGTATTGGCGACAGCGTGGCGCGCATACTCGCGGCAGACGGCTGCCGGGTTTACGAGATGAGCCGAGGGGAGAGCGCGCCTATAGACCGCGTTCATATTAAGGGAGATATAACCTCGGGGCAGGATGTGGAGAGAGCGGTAGACGATGTGATAAAAAAGGAAGGGCGCATCGATATTCTCATCAATAACGCCGGTTTTGGCATTTCCGGCGCCGCGGAGTTTACGGATATGGAGGACGCGGCGCGGCAGATGGACGTCAACTTTTTGGGCATGGCGCGCATGTGCCGGGCGGTTTTGCCGCATATGCGAAAAAACGGGCGGGGCAGGATTCTCAACCTGAGCTCGGTGGCGGCGGCAGTCCCGATCCCGTTCCAGGCGTTTTACTCGGCCTCCAAGGCGGCAGTCAATGCCTATAGCCTGGCGCTGGCAAACGAAGTGCGGCCCTATGGGGTTTCGGTCTGTGCGGTGATGCCGGGGGATATTAAAACCGGGTTTACTACCGCGCGCAAAAAGCAGAGCGCCGGAGATGAAGCCTATGGCGGGCGGATTGGCCGCTCTGTGGCCAAGATGGAGCGGGATGAGAGAGATGGCATGGAGCCTGCGGCCGCGGGGCGCATCATTGCGAGGATCGCGCGCAGGCGGAAGGTGAAGCCGCTCTATGCCATCCGGCTGGATTATCAGGCGATTGCGCTGCTGGCGCGGCTCTTGCCCGCAAGATTGCTGAACTGGCTGGTTTATCAGCTTTATGCCAGATGACGGCGCAAAAAAGCAGGGTGCAAAGCAACCGATGTTTTGCACCCCGCTTTTTTGATGTGGGAAATCAGCGGCCGGGGGGCAGCTTATCCCAAAGATGGTAGCTGCCCGTATTGCGGATGGCGGCCAGCATACTCTCCTTCACCTTGGGGTTATAGTTCAGCAGGTGCTCCAGCAGATTCCGGGCATCCTTGCGCTTGGTAATGCCGTCCACTGGGCAGGGGTTTTTGACCACCGGCAGTTTGAGCGCGCGCACCTGGCCGACGATCTCCTTTTCGGGCAGATAGATGAACGGGCGGATGAGGGTGATATCCGCTCGGCTCATATACGTTACCGGCGAAAATACGCCGAGCTTGCCCTCGTAGATCATGCTCATGAGCAGGGTTTCCAGCAGATCCTCCTGGTTATGGGCAAAGGCGGCCTTGTTGCAGCCAAGGCGTGCCGCCGCCTCATAAAAAGCGCCTTTGCGCATCTTGGCGCAGAGCGAGCAGGGGTTTGGCTCTTTGCGGATATCAAAAACCACCTGGGCAATATCCGTCTTTTCCACATGGTAGGCGACGCCGATGCTTTGCAGGAAATCCCGGATGGGCGCGGTATCAAAGCCCTCAAAGCCGAGATCGACCGTTACGCCAAAGAGCTCGTAGTCTATCTTCATATAGCGGCGGTAGAGCGTCAGCGCATAGAGCAGGAGGATAGAATCCTTGCCGCCCGAGACGCCCACGGCAATTTTATCGCCGCTCTTTATCATATCAAATTCTTCGCAGGCCCGGCGCAGGCATCCAAGCACTTTTTTCATATGGAAATTCCTTTCATTCGCGGGAGTTTCAGGCAAACACAGATGCCTGCTGCCGCATTTTTGCTGAATTTTAGTATAATATGTCTGTTTGCTCTTTGCAAGCCGGCCGCTCTGTGATATAATCAGATCACTCATCAAGAGTGGCGGAGGGACAGGCCCTGTGAAGCCCGGCAACCGGAGGAGATTCGGTGCCAAATCCTGCGGCGCAAGCTGAGAGATGAGGCCAGAGAGCAGCTTGTGCCTCGCCGCGAAAGTGCGGCGGGGTTTCTTTCTATTTTGGAGGTTCTTATGAACAGACTTTTCACATCGGAATCCGTAACCGAAGGGCATCCGGATAAAATCTGCGACCAGATCTCGGATGCAGTGCTGGATGCCATTCTGGAGCAGGACAAGCAGGCCAGAGTCGCCTGCGATACGGCGGTGAACACCGGGCTGGTGCTCGTCATGGGGGAGATTACTACGAGCGCATATGTGGATATCCCCAAGATCGCCCGGGATACCATCCGCAAAATCGGCTATACTGGCGGGGCATCCGGCTTTGATGCAGATGCCTGCGCCGTGCTCACCAGCATCGACGAGCAGTCGGCGGATATTGCCATGGGCGTCAACGAGGCGCTGGAGACCCGAGGAACGGGCGCGCGGGAGACGGGCGCGGGCGATCAGGGCATGATGTTTGGCTATGCCTGCCGGGAGACGGCGGAATATATGCCGCTGCCCATCGCCGCGGCGCATGCGCTGACAAAGCGTCTGGCGCAGGTGCGCAAAGAAAAAATTCTGGATTTTCTCATGCCGGACGGCAAGAGCCAGGTCAGCGTGGAATATGAGAACGGCAGGCCAAAGCGCATCGATACCATCGTCGTCTCTTCCCAGCATCTGGATATTCCCGTGGAGCGCGTGCGGGAGGGGATCATCGAGGAGGTTATCCTGCCCACCATCGATCCAAAGCTCATAGACAGCAAAACGAGAATTCTGGTCAACCCCACGGGCCGGTTCGTCATCGGCGGGCCCAGAGGCGATTCGGGGCTGACTGGACGCAAGATCATCGTGGATACCTACGGCGGCTATGCCCGGCATGGCGGCGGCGCGTTTTCCGGCAAAGACCCGACGAAGGTGGATAGAAGCGCGGCCTATGCGGCGCGGTATGTCGCCAAAAACATCGTGGCGGCAGGGCTGGCCGAGCAGTGCGAAATAGAGCTGGCCTATGCCATCGGCGTGGCGCAGCCGGTTTCGGTTCTGGCCGATACTTACGGCACGGGCAAATTCAGCGATGAGAAGCTGGCGGAGATCATCCGGCGCAATTTCGATCTGCGTCCGGGCAGCATCATCGAGGATTTGCATTTGAGAGAGACAAAGTTCTGCCCCACGGCGGCCTACGGCCACTTTGGCCGGGCAGAGCTGGATTTGCCCTGGGAGCGGCTGGACCGCGTAGCGCAGTTAAAAGAGGAGAAATAGAGCATTGTCCTATGTGGAGGGAACGGTTGCGGATATCGTCTACCGCAACGAAGAAAACGGATACACCGTGCTGGATCTGGATTGCGAGGGCAACCTTGTGGTTTGCGTGGGCAATATTCCGCTGATTCAGCCCGGGGAATACGTCCGTTTTTACGGCGGCTATACCACGCATAGGACATACGGCGAGCAGTTTAAAGTAGTCGGCATGGAATCCAAAATGCCCGAAAGCGACGAGAGCATCGTGCTCTTTTTATCGGGCGGGCTCATCAAAGGCGTCGGGGAGATCATTGCCCGGCGCATTGTGGAGCAGTTCCATGCTGACTCTTTTTCGGTGATCGAAAATAACCCCAGGCGATTGGCGCAGATCAAGGGCATCAGCCCCAAGATGGCGGATAAGATTCACGAGCAGTATATGGGGCTCCAGACGATCCGGGGCGTCATCCTCTCGCTGCAAAATATGGGGCTTTCCATCAAGGAGGCCATGGCGGCCTATGAGGTTTATGGGCAAAGCGCCTCCTATCTCATCGAGAAAAACCCCTACCGGCTCATCGAGGATGTGCCGGGCATCGGCTTTATGAAGGCAGACCGCATCGCGGCCGAGATTGGCATGGAGGGCTATGCCAGCCTGCGGCTGGAGAGCGGGCTTGTACATATCTTAAAACTCAAAATGGAGGCGGGGCACACCTGCTTTCCCCTGGATGCGGTCGTCAAAGCGGCAGCGGAATTTTTGCAGGCGGAGCAGCAGGAGGTTTTGCAGGCGGCCGAGCGCCTGGCGGGCCGGGGCGCCCTTGCGGAAAATACGTATAACGGCGTGCGGGCAGTGGCGCTCTCCACGGCATACCTGGCCGAATCCTATGCGGCCTACCGGCTGGTGCAGCTCTCCAAGGCGACGCCAAAAATCGAGGTTTCGGGTGCGCTGGTGGAGAGCATTTTGAAAAGCGACGAGATGCTCTCGGAGGAGCAGGAGCGGGCGGTGATGCTGGCGGCATCCTGCCCGGTCTGCGTCATCACGGGCGGCCCGGGCACGGGCAAGACCACCATCCTAAACCAGGTGCTCACTATTTTCGAGAAGAGCGGCATCGTTACGGCGCTGGCGGCGCCCACCGGCCGGGCGGCGAAACGCATGGAAAAGGCGACGCTGCGTTCTGCCAAAACCATCCACCGGCTGCTGGAATTCGGTGCACAGCCCGGAGAGGATATTTCCGAATACAGCCGATTTGCCCGGGATGAGGATAATCCCGTGGAGGCGGATGCCGTCATCATCGACGAGACTTCCATGGTGGATATTTTCCTGCTCAAAAACCTGCTGGCGGCGCTGGAGCCGGGCACGCGGCTAATTTTGACGGGAGACAGCGACCAGCTGCCCTCCGTCGGCCCGGGCAATGTGCTGAAAGACATCATCGGCAGCGGTCAGGTGCCTGTGGCGATCTTGAACGAAGTGTTCCGAAGCCAGGGCAACATTGCGCTGAACGCGCATAAAGTCAACCTGGGGGAGAGCATCGATCTCTTCTCCGCCGGGGACTTCCTCTTTCTGCCCACCAAAACGCCCGAAGAGGCGCTGGAGCGCACCATGCGCGTCTATCAGGAGCGGCTGGAAGAGGGCATCGCGATGGACGAGATCCAGATCATCTGCCCGGTGAAAAAGGGGACGATTGGCGTCTACAACATCAACAAGGAGATCCGCGAGCGGCTCAACCCCAGGCGGGTGGAAAAAAAGGAGCTGGAGTTCGGCGACACGGTTTACCGCGAGGGCGATAAAATCATGCAGACCGTCAACAACTACAACAAAGAATGGTATCTGCAGGGGACGATGCGCGCGCTGACGGCTGGAACCGGCGCGTTCAACGGCGATATTGGCCGCATCCACAGCATCGATCCCGCTGAGCGCACGCTGGAAATTCTGTTCGACGACGACCGCCTGGCGCAGTACAGCCAAAACGAGCTTGCCGAGCTGGAACATGCCTATGCCGTTACCGTGCATAAGAGCCAGGGAAGCGAGTTCGACACGGTGATCCTGCCGCTCTTTTATGG
The DNA here is from genome assembly GCA_947063485.1 of uncultured Clostridia bacterium. Classification (GTDB taxonomy): domain Bacteria; phylum Bacillota; class Clostridia; order Christensenellales; family Christensenellaceae; genus QANA01. Next base: position 10,964 of record CAMSSU010000021.1, read on the forward strand.
CTACAGCGAATTTTTGACGCGCAACCTGCTCTATACGGCCATCACCCGGGCAAAGCGCAAGATGATCCTCATCGGCAGCCAGCGCACCGTCGCGCACATGATCTCCAATGCCAGGGTTTCCCGGCGGTTTACGGCGCTGGATCACGAGATCCGCGCGCAGGCCGAGATGGTGGAAAAGCTGGCCCAGGGCAAGGAGAAGCAGGGAGATGAATGGGATGAATTATTCCGGCTTTTGGAAGAGGATAAGCGGAGCGGGCGCTGAACTGCTGGCTTTGGATGCCCGCACTTGCGCCGTCTGCGGCAGGGATATTCGGGAGGGCGCGGTTTGCAGAGACTGCGCGCGGCAGCTTGCCGAGGCTCGGATCCTGCGGGCCGAGCGGCTTTCGGGCATTCCGCTTTACAGCTGCTATCGCTATGATGCCTGCGTCCGGACAATTTTGCTTCGCTTTAAACTGAATCATTGCCCATGGCTTGCAGAGGACATCGGCGGGCAGATGGCATCTTTTCTGCGCTCCCGGGCGCTGGGCTTTTCCGCAGTAACCTTCGTTCCGCTGGCCAAGGGAAGGCAGCTCCAGCGCGGCTATAACCAGGCCGAGTTTTTGGCGCGGGAAATCGGCAAACAGCTTGGGATTCCCGTTTTGCCGCTGCTCAGGCGAACCAGAAAGACAAAAGTGCAGTCGCGCCTGGCGGCGGAGAAAAGGGTGGAAAACCTCAAAGATGCTTTTGGCCTGGAAAATGCCGGGCAGGAGCTTTCCGGCCAGGCAATCCTGCTGGTAGACGATATCGCGACGACGGGAACAACCGTTCTGCAATGTGCAAAGCCTTTGCAGAAAGCCGGCGCCAGCGTTACGGCCATCGTCTTTGCCCGGGCATAGGGTGCGGCAAAATGACTCTTTTCTTTTGCGCGCCGGGCGGGTATAATAGAGATTGCCCGTTCGCGCCAGGTCTGTGGTTGAAAGTCGATGCCAGTCGCAGGCAAAGCGATCCACGTAACCCGGCAAAATGCCGGTGATCATGGTGCGGTTTAGAAGTAAGTCCGCCCGGGAAACCGAGAGGGGCAGTAGTGGGGAGGCGCAGATGCCTTATGAGCGAACCCTCCAGGCGGCGAGTGTGGGGTCAAAAACCAGGTCAGCTGGCGCGATTGGGCGGTTTAAAAGAAAAGAGAGCGCACACGGGATGTGCGCTTTTTGTTTTGCAAAAATGAAGGAAGTGTAAAGGAAGAAAAAATGGGGCAGGATAATGAGGAGGGGATAGGGAACTATTATTTATCAGGGGAAACGCTGGTTTCCGGAAAGCAGGAGGGTGTTTATGCGCACAGTTGTAAAGGGAAAAGGCATCGATATTTCGCAGTACCTGAGAGAAAACGTAGAAAAGCGGGCGGCCAAGATGGACCGCTATTTCCGGGAAGAGACAGAGCTTTTGATCACGCTTTCCATTCAGAAGGCAAGGCATATCGCCGAGGTGATGGTTCAGCTGGAGGACGGCGTCATGCTGCGGGCAGAGGAGAGCAGCGGAGATATGTATGCTTCGGTGGACGCAGCGCTCAAAAAGCTGGAACAGCAGATCCGCAGGCATAGGAAGAAGCTGGAACAGCGCCTGCATGAGGGCGCGTATCAGCAGGAGCCGCTGTTTTTGGAGCAGGAGTTGCCGGATGAGCAGGAGGAAGAAGGCAAAATCCTCCGCCGCAAGAGCTTCCCGCTTCAGATGATGAGCGAGCAGGAGGCAATTTTGCAGATGCAGCTTCTGGGGCACAGCTTCTTCGTGTTCTTATCCGAGCAGGGGCGGGTTTGCGTGCTCTATCAGAGGAAAGACGGGGGCTATGGCCTGCTGGAGCCGGAGTACGACTAAATAGAAAGAGAAAAAAAGAGAGCCATTGGCTCTCTTTTTTGTTACGATATATCCTGCTCCACAAAGTGCACAGCATACCGAGCCCAGTATCCGGAATAGATTGGGGCATCCGGCTGGGCCAGATTTAACTGATACATCCGAAAATGCACCAGCAGGTTTTTGGGCTGCCACTGCTCTTCATAGGTATAGGCATACCGCATGCCCAGCCGCTGCATCACCTGCCCGCTGCGGGGATTGGCGATATCGTGCGTCGCGGTGAGAAAGGGCAGCCCATCCTGCCGGAGCTGGGCGATGACTGCGCCGCCCGCCTCGGTGGCGAAGCCCTGATGCCAGAAATCCGAACGCAGGCCGTAGCCGAAATCGTGCGCTTCTCCCATGCTCGCATGCACATACCCGATGGGAACATTATCCTGCTTTTGGCAGATGGCGTAGCGATAGCCCCGGGGCTTTTGGTATGCCGCGGCATACTGGCGCCAAAACAGCTCCTCGGCCTCATCCAGCGTTTTTAGGGGAAACCAGGGCAGGAACGTATTGGCCTGCTCATCCCGGTAAATCTCGAAAAGCGCGGGAATATCCTGCTGGGTAAACCGGCGCAGGATCAGCCGCTCTGTGAAAAGCTCTGGGGTGTTTTCGGGCATGGCCTTCTCCCGCTATTTCACGGAGATGACGTAGCTGTTTTCATAGCTCTCGCCGTCGCCCAGATGGATCATATCCCGCTTGGTCTCCAGCTCGTCGATCTCGCCGTCGTATGCCGGAACGCTATACCAGGGCTCGATGCAGACATAGGGCGCCTGGGTTTTGGGCGCATGCCAGAGCCCCAGGTAGTTCATATCCGGGTATTCCAGACGGACGCTCTTATCGCTTTTTTTGCTTTTCAGCGTGATGGCTTTGCACATCTTCTCCAGCACGATGGCGTCGTTATCGAACAGATCGTGCCGCAGGGCCAGAATCTTGCCGCCCTCCAGCGCGAAGGGCGTGGAAGCGCGGGTGGTATAGCAGGTGGGGCTCATGGTGATGGCTCTTGCGGGCTTTTCGCAGTCGAACTCCAGGTAGTAATCCTCGAACGCCTCTCCCTCGCAGAGCGGGACGTTGAAGCCCGGGTGCCCGCCGACGGCGAAAATCATAGGCTCGCTGCCCTTGTTGGAGACCAGGAAAGTGGTCTTAACGCTGCTGCCTTCCAGCTGATAGCGCAGCTTCAGATCGAACTCGAAGGGATACTGCGCCCGGGAAGCCTCGTCTGCCGCCAGATGGAACGCAATGTGATCCGCCCCCTGTTCGGCGACTTCGAAAACCGTCTTGCGGGCAAAGCCGTGCAGGTTCATCTCGTACGTCTTGCCCTGGAAGGTATATTTGCCCTCGGTCAGCCGGCCGCAGATGGGGAAGAGGTTGTAGGCCCGGCCGCTCCAGTAGGTCTTGTCGCCCTGCCAGAGGTATTCTGTGCCGTCGCTTTTTGATTTTATGGATTGCAGCTCTGCGCCGAGATCCGAGATTTCTACGCGGATGCAATCGTTTTCGATGGTGTAAATCATGGGTGTTCTCCTTTGTTTTTGGGATAGCTTTAGTATAGCATTGCGCACCGCCCTCTTCAAGCGGGATTTGGCGCGCGGCCCGGGCGAAATTCTAAATTTGTTTACATTACACCCTGGCGGCGCATTGAATGTGCCCGGGCGAAATGATAGAATAGAATTGGCTTTTGCCCAAAATTTTGAAAAATGAGGAACATATGGGACTATTTCACCGGGAAGATAAATTTTTAAGAAACGCCAGAAAACAGGCGGATAAAGTGGAGATGCTTCGGGAGAGTTTTCAGAAACTTTCGGATGCGGAGCTGGCGGCCAAAACGCAGGAATACCGCGCCCGCTTCCAAAAAGGAGAGAGCCTGGATGCGCTTCTGCCGGAAGTCTTTGCGCAGGTGCGGGAGGCAAGCCGCAGAGTGTTGGGGCTGGAGCACTACTACGTCCAGCTGCTGGGCGGCATCATTTTGCACAACGGGGATATTGCCGAGATGAAAACCGGCGAGGGCAAGACGCTGGTGGCGACGCTGGCCGCCTGCCTTAACGCGGTTTCGGGCAAGGGCGTCCATGTGGTTACCGTCAACGACTATCTGGCTAAGCGGGACAGCGAGTGGATGGGCAAGCTCTATCATTTCCTGGGATATAGCGTCGGCCTTATCGTGCGGGATATGACGCCGGAAGAGAAAAAAGCGGCCTATGCCTGCGATATCACCTATGCCACCAACAACGAGCTGGGCTTCGACTACCTGCGGGATAATATGAAGGTCAGCCGGGAGGCGCTGGTACAGCGGGAGCTCAATTATGCCATCATCGACGAAGTGGACTCCATCCTCATCGACGAGGCGCGCACGCCGCTGATCATCTCGGGCCCAGGCGAGAAGGGGACGGAGCTTTATGCCATCGCAGACGGCTTTGTCCGCAAACTGAAGGAAGAGCAAGACTACGTCGTGGATGAAAAGGCCAAGACGGTCAACCTGACGGAGGAGGGCACGGCCAAGGCTGAGAAGTATTTCAAAGTAGAAAACTTCGCGGATATGGAAAACCAGGAGATCAACCACCATGTCTATCAGGCGCTGCGGGCGCATAAGACCATGCGGCGGGATATCGACTACGTCGTCCAGAACGGCCAGGTGATCATCGTCGACGAGTTCACCGGGCGGCTGATGATCGGCCGGCGGTACAGCGACGGCCTGCACCAGGCCATCGAGGCAAAGGAGGGCGTGAAAGTCGAGCGGGAAAGCAGAACGCTTGCCACCATCACCTTCCAGAACTTCTTCCGCATGTATCAAAAGCTCTCGGGCATGACGGGCACGGCCAAAACCGAGGAAGCGGAGTTCGAGGGCATCTACAATCTGGCGGTTGTGCAGGTTCCCACGCACCGCCCCATGATCCGGGAGGATAAGAACGATATCATCCTGCCCACCATCAAGGCCAAGTTTGAGGCGGTCATCGAGGAGATCTGCCAGGTGCACGAGACCGGGCGGCCCATGCTGGTGGGCACGGTTTCCGTGGAAAACAGCGAGATTTTGAGCGCCATGCTAAAGCGCCGGGGCATCCGGCACGAGGTGCTCAACGCCAAGAACCATGAAAAAGAGGCGGGCATCGTCGCCCAGGCGGGCAAGTTTGGCGCGGTTACCATCGCGACGAACATGGCGGGCCGCGGCACGGATATTCTGCTGGGCGGCAACCCGGATTATATGGCCAAGAGCGAGATGCGCCGCAAGGGCTATGACGAAGATATGATCTACACCGCCTCCATGCATCTGGATACGAGCGATGAGGAGGTGCTCAAGGCCCGGGCGCTTTATAACGAGCTGTATGAGGGCTTCAAAAAGCAGACAGACGCCGAGCATGAGAAAGTCGTGGCGGCGGGCGGGTTGTATATCATCGGCACAGAGCGCCATGAATCCCGGCGCATCGATAACCAGCTGCGCGGCCGGAGCGGCCGCCAGGGAGACCCCGGCGCATCCCGGTTCTATATCGCGCTGGAGGACGACCTCATGCGGCTGTTTGGCGGCGAGCGCATCCGGATGATCATCGAAAAGCTTTCGGGCGGCGAGGATATTCCGCTGGAATACGGCATGATGACCCGGCAAATCGAAAAGGCGCAAAAGCGCATCGAGGAGCGCAACTTCAAATCCAGAAGCCAGGTGCTCAAATATGACGACGTCATGAATCAGCAGAGAGAGGTCATCTATGGCCAGCGCCGCAGTGTGCTGATGGGCGAGGATATCCGGCAGGCCATCGCCGGTATGCTGGATTCGGCGGTGGGCAATTTGGCGGATAGCTATTGCCCGGAGGAGCTTTCGGCGGGCGAGTGGGATTTGGAGGCGCTGAACCTGGCGCTGGCAAATCTCATCCCCCAGGCCTATTTTGCCCCGGTCTCGGCAGAGGATCTGAAAAAGAAACATGAAAAAGCGGCAAAAGAGCTGCTGTTGGAGCGCGTGCAGAAGGCATATGAGAAGAAAAGCGCCGAGCTGGAGAGCGAGGGGCTGGATATGCGGGAGATCGAGCGCGTCGTGCTGCTGCGGGAAGTAGACAGCAAGTGGATGGAGCATATCGACAACATGGATCAGCTGCGGGATGGCATCGGCCTGCGGGCATACGGCCAGATAGACCCGGTTGTGGCATATCAGAAGGAAGGCTTCGATATGTTCGACGAGATGATCGCCGCCATCCAGCAGGGGACGGTTCAGATGCTGTTCCGGGTTACGGTGAGAAGCAAGGTGGAGCGCGTGCAGACCATGCAGCCGCAGACGGCGACGCATGGCGGGCAGGGCGGCGAAAAGCCTGCTCAGCGGCATGTGGAGAAAAAAGTCGGCAGGAACGATCCCTGCCCTTGCGGCAGCGGCAAGAAGTATAAAAACTGCTGCGGGAAATAGGAGAGGGCAGCTTGCCGGCAGTTTAGAAAGCCGGGCGGCCGTCTATCATAAAGCTGTATCGCGCCAGATGGTGCAAAATGAAGAGAGGTGATTTCACATGATTTTATTGGAAGATTATAAAACCCGGCTGCAAGCGGCCAAAAACATGTTGAAAGAGGCAGGTGAGTCCCTTTGACCTGGCTGGGTTAGAGAAGCAGCTTGCAGAGTACCGGGCGCAGATGGAAGCCCCGGGGTTTTGGGAAAATATTGAAAACGCCAATAAGGTAAACCGGGCGGTTCGCCCGCTGGAGAATAAGCTGCAAACCTACCGAAAGCTGGAAGGCGTTCTGGAGGATGGCGAGACGCTGATTTTGCTGGCGGAAGAGGCGGCAGACGGCAGCCTGGATGAGGAGATCGTGCAGAGCGTGGAGCAGGCCGAGCGGGAGGTGGAGCAGTTCCATCTGGCGACGCTGCTCTCCGGCCAATACGATGCCAACAGCGCGATTCTCTCCCTGCATGCCGGCGCCGGCGGCACGGAGGCGCAGGACTGGACAAGCATGCTCTACCGCATGTATACCCGCTGGGCGGAGCGGCATGGCTATGCCGTCAAAGTGCTGGACTATCTGGACGGCGAGGAGGCGGGCATCAAGAGCGTAACGTTTTTGGTGGACGGCCTCAATGCCTATGGGTATCTCAAAGGGGAAAAAGGCGTGCACCGGCTGGTGCGCATCTCGCCTTTCGATTCCTCGGCGCGCCGGCATACCTCCTTTGCCTCGCTGGATGTCGTCCCGCAGATCGAGGCGGATGAGGGAGATGTGGAAATCAATCCCGATGAGATTAAAATCGACACCTACCGCTCTTCCGGGGCGGGCGGCCAGCACGTCAATAAGACGGATTCCGCCGTGCGCATCACGCATTTGCCTACGGGCATCGTGGTGCAGTGCCAGAACGAGCGCTCGCAGGTGCAGAACAAAGAGGCCTGCATGAATATGCTGCGGGCCAAGCTGGTGGAACAGCGGGAGCGCAAGCTGGAAGAGGAGATGCAGTCCATCAAGGGCGAGATGAAGAAAATCGAATGGGGCAGCCAGATTCGCTCGTATGTGTTCCAGCCCTATACCCTTGTGAAAGATCACAGAACGTCTGCGGAATCCGGAAATATCGGGGCGGTGATGGATGGAGATCTCGATCTGTTCATCAACGCATACCTTGTGATGAGCTGAGGCAAACATGATATATGCAGTGATAATTTTTCTTGGAGTTGTGGCAGATCAGCTCTCTAAAATGTGGGCAGCGGAGCATCTGATGGCCAGCAGCCCACAGGTAGTTCCCGGGGTGCTGAGCTTTACTTATGTGGAAAACACGGGCATGGCCTTTGGCATGGGCAGCGGGATGACGGTTCTTCTCGCCATCGCGTCCCTAGTTTTGGCTATCCTGCTGGCGGCAGCGCTGATTCGCTACCGGGATAAAATCCATCTGCTTTCCAAAATCGCTTTGGCGCTGATGATCGCCGGGGCGCTGGGCAATGTCATCGATCGGTTCTTCCTGGGGTATGTGGTGGATTTTATCCGGTTCGATTTTGTGGAATTTGCGGTGTTCAACGTGGCGGATATCTGCGTCACGATGGGGACGATTTTCCTATTTATGTCGCTGATTTTTTTGGAATTCCAAAGCGAAGGGAAAAAGGCTTTGGCAGAGGGGGAAGAGAGAGATGGAGAAACTGACGAGCCAGGAAAAGCAGAGAGTGAAGCTGGAGCGCAAGATAGTGACGCTCAAGGAAAAGGAGATCTCCTATAGGGAGCAGATCGAAAAACTGGAGCAGAGCGTGGAGAAGAATCGGCGCAAGCTGGCGGACGCCCAGCTTCGGCGCGCAGAGCTGGAAGCACAGCTGGCGGAGCTCTCGTAATGCAGGAGTTAAAGCTTTGCGCCGAGCAGGCATATAAGCGGATGGACAAATTTTTGGCAGAGGCAGAGCCTTCGCACAGCCGCTCTTTTTATCAGAATCTTCTGGAAAAAGGAGCAGTTCTGAAAAACGGCAAGCCTGCCGGCGCCTCGGATGCCCTGCGGGCGGGAGACGAGGTGCTCGTGCGCATCCCGGATGCCCGGCAGATTTCGCTGGAGCCGGAGAATCTGCCGCTTTGCATCGTCTATGAGGATGCGGATATTGCCGTCATCGATAAGCCAAAGGGGATGGTCGTGCATCCCGCGCCGGGCAACGAGAGCGGGACGCTGGTCAACGCCATTCTCTATCATATCCGGGATCTCTCGGGCATCAACGGGGAAATCCGCCCGGGCATTGTGCACCGTATCGATAAAGATACGACGGGCCTGCTAGTCATCGCCAAAAACGACGCGGCGCATCAAAATCTCGCGGAGCAGATCGCCAAAAAGGAGGCGGCTCGCATCTATACCGCGCTTTGCTATGGAAACTTCCGGGAGGAGAGCGGGCAGGTGAACGCGCCCATCGCCCGGCATAAGGCAGACCGCAAGAAAATGGCAGTTGTCCCCGGCGGCCGGGAGGCCGTTTCGGATTGGCGGGTTTTGGAGCGTTTTATGGAGTATACTCTGCTGGAGGTCTCGCTGCAAACCGGGCGGACGCATCAGATCCGCGTGCATATGGCGCATATAGGGCATCCGGTTGTGGGCGATCCCGTCTATTGCCGCAAAAAGCCGCCTTTCGAGACCCAGGGGCAGATGCTGCACGCGGGAAAACTCACGCTCACGCACCCGCGCACAGGCGAGCGCATGGAGTTTGCGGCGCCCCTGCCTGCGTATTTTGAAGAAATTTTGAGCAAACTGCGAAAAAAGCGGAGATAGCGGTGCGCTGACGCCGCTTTTTTGCGGAATCCCCGATCCGGGAATTTGACGAAAAACCGCGGCCGTGGTATGATAGCGGCAGAAAACCGAATAGGGCCTTGGGTGCTCGGCGCGGGAAACTGCGGCCGGCTGAAAAAGGAAACAGGTGAAAATCCTGTGCGAACTCGTCGCTGTAAGGGAGGAGCGCGCGCCAAACGCCACTGGGAAACTGGGAAGGCGGCGCGGGCGGTGATGCCCAAGCCAGAAGACTTGCCCGGGGCTGATCACAGCGCCACGAGTGCTTGGCTGGTGAATGAGAGAAGTGTTCTTTTGAGATAGGGAGGCATCTTTTCTTTGTGCTGTGCATATTCGGCAGAGCGAAAGGAAAGGTGTTTTTTTATGGAACAAAAGAAATGGTGGCAGAAAAAGGGGTTATGGATTAGCCTTGTGGCGCTGGTGGTGGTTGTTGCCGGCGCGTTTTGGGCATGGAAGGCGCTTTCGCCCAAGCCGGCGGCAGGCGCTAAGACCATCGCTGTCGAGGTCGTTCATAAGGATGAGAGCAAGAAACAGTTTGAGATCTCCACGGATGAGGAATACCTGCGCGGCGCATTGGAGCAGGAGAACCTCATTGCGGGCGAGGAATCGGATTACGGCCTGTTCGTCAAGACGGTAGACGGCGAGACGGTCGACGATGCAAACCAGGAGTGGTGGAGCTTCACAAAGGGCGGCGAGATGCTGAATACCGGCGTGGACAGCACACCCATCGCAGACGGCGAGCACTATGAGATCACCTTCACGGTGGGCTACTAATCTTCCGGGCAAAACCCGGGATATTGCGCTGGCAGGCGCTTTTGGCGCACTGCTGTTTGTGGCGCAGATTGCGCTCTCGTTTTTGCCCAATATCGAGCTGGTTTCCATTCTCGTCATCGTCTACACCCTGGTTTTTCAGGGCAAGATGATCTTAATGCTTGGGGTATTTATCCTGCTGGAAGGCCTTGTTTATGGCTTTGGCATCTGGTGGGTCTCCTATCTCTACCTCTGGCCGGCTCTGGCAGGGCTCACGTGGCTTTGCCGAAAGATGCAGAGCAGCCTGGGCTGGGCGATTCTGGCCGCGGCCTATGGCCTTAGCTTCGGAGCGCTTTGCGCCATCCCCTATCTATTGACGGGCGGATGGGCGGCAGGGCTTTCCTATTGGGTTTCGGGAATTCCCTTCGATCTGGCGCACTGCGGGGGCAACTTTGTGGCGGCGCTGGCGCTCTACCGGCCGCTGCGCGGGGCGCTGACCCGGCTGCAAATGGCCCTGATTGCATAAAAAAAGAGGAGAAATTTTCTCCTCTTTTTATTTTCCGGCAAACCGCTGGAAAACCAAATGTTTGCTATTTTTCCAGCAGAATCATCTGCTGTTTATAGACGTCGCCCGAGCCCAGCGTCACGACGATATCGCCGCTCTGCCAGTTTTTCAGGAGATATTCCTTGATATCCTGGAAGGTGGGCAGATAGAGCGCGTTGTGCGAATGCGCGTTGATCTCATCCACCAGATCCGTGGCGTGAATATCGCCTGTATCGATATCCCGGCCGGGATACAGGTTCGGCACCATGACGACGTCTGCCTTCTCAAAGGCCAAGCCGTATTTTTTGCGCAGTGTCCGGGCGCGGGTGAAGGAGTTGCACTGGAAGAGCACATAGAGCTTTTTATGCGGATAGTTGCTGGCGGCATCCAGGCAAGCCTTGATTTCGGTGGGGTGATGCGCGTAGTCGTGGAAAATTTTGACGCCGTCCCGCTCGCCCACCAGCTCGAAGCGCCGCCCGGCCAGATGATAGTGCAGCAGCGCCTTTACGCTTTCCTCAAAGGAAATGCCCATGGCCTCATAGGCGACGACGCAGGCCGCCAGTGCGTTCTGGACGTTATGCAGGCCGGGGACATGCAGCACGATATGCCCAAGCGTCTTTCCTTCTTTTATAATATCGAATTCCGGGTTGCCCAGCTCGTCGTATTCGACGTTCGCGGCATTATACTGCCCGTTGCCCTGGATGCTGTATGTGATGACATTGCAGTTCACGCGGGAAAGGGCTTTCTGCGTGTTTTCGTCGTCGGGATTGGCAAACAGCACGCCGTTTTTGGGCAGCAGGGAGACGAACTGCACGAAGGTATCGATAATTTCATCGATATCCCGGTAGCAGTCCAGGTGGTCGTCGTCAATATTGTTGATGACGATATGCGAGGGGTGCAGCGTCAGGAAACTGCGGACGTATTCGCAGGCCTCTGTGATGAAGCAATCCTCTTTGCCCAGCCGCACGCCGCCTGATAGGAAATCCACCATGCCGCCGACGTGGACCGTCGGGTCGATATGCGCGTCGTTGCTGATGAGGGCCAGCATGGAAGTGATGGTGGTCTTGCCGTGGCAGCCCGCAATGCAGATGGATTTTTGATAGCTGCGGCTGACCTGCCCCAGCAGAACCGAGCGCTCCAGCATGGGAATGCCGTGCTCCTTGGCATAGGCGAATTCCACATTGCTGGGCTTAATCGCGGCAGAATAGATGACCAGCGCCGCGCCCTGCACATACGCGGCGTCGTGTCCAATCTGCACGGGGATGTTCTGCTCCCGCAGCGTCTGCATAAAAGGAGAATCGTTAAGATCCGAGCCGCTCACCTGATACCCAAGATTATTCAGGATCTGCGCCAGGCCGCTCATCGAGCATCCGCCAACGCCGATAAAGTGAATTCTTCCTTCTTTATAATCCTCAAAGCTAACCATGATATTGTGTTCCTTTCCCTGACATACTTGTCGCGTTTGCTTTCAACATAGGCGTGAATCTTTCATTATTATACTAAATCTCTGGCAGGAGAACAACAATATCTTGAAAAATCGATAGAGATGCTGGATCTCCCGCGAAACGCATGGTATAATACGAATAATAAAGTAAAAATATTTATGAACATTCGGAACGAGGGAGAAAAAATGGAGCCAGCCACCAGAAAAGAGAGATTATGCGTGCTCAGCGCGTATTTGACAGCGAACCCAAACCAGCTTTACCCATTGTCATATTTTTCTGAACTTTTCGGGGCGGCGAAATCGACTTTATCCGAAGATATTTCCATCATGCGCTCCGCTTTTTCCCGCAGAGGGATAGGCGAGATCGAGGTAATGATGGGAGCCAGCGGCGGCGTCCGCTTTTTGCCCGCCATGCCGGCAGAGGAGATGCGGCGCGCGCTGGAAGAGATCGCGCAGAAGCTGGAAAGCCCAGCCCGCATTCTGCCCGGCGGCTTCCTCTATACGGCGGATATTTTCCTTTCGCCGGTTTATGTGGAAAAAATGGCGCGGGTTCTTTGGAATTTCTTTAAAAATACCAGCCCGGATTTTATCATCACGGTGGAGACCAAAGGCATTCCGCTGGCCATGAATGTCGCCAGGTTTTTCGGCAAGCCGGTTGTCGTTGCGCGCAAGGAGAGCAAGCTGACCGAGGGCTCTGTCGTCACCATCAACTACCTTTCCGGCTCCTCCAAGCGTATGCAGACCATGTCGCTTTCCAAACGCGCGGTGCGCGAGGGTCAAAAGGCCCTAGTCATCGATGATTTTCTGGCCGGGGGCGGCACGGTGCGCGCCATCTGCGAGATGATGAAGGAATTTGGCATCATTGTCGTGGGATGCGGCGTGGCCATTGCGACCCGGGAGCCGGAAGTCAAGCGCATCGAGCACTATAAGAGCCTCATGGTTCTGGAACAGATCGAAGAGGAGCAGCAAAAACTGCGCATTAGTGTCAATCTGGCGTAAAAAATGATGTTTTTGTGTTCCTGAAAAGGATTTTTCCCCGGCTTTGGCGAATAATGCAGGTAAATATCATCATAGTACCAGGGGAGGAACACTATGAACATCACGGATATTCGTGTGAAAAGAATCAGCACGCCGGGGAAAATGCGTGCCGTTGCATCCATCACCTTTGATGACATGTTTGTCGTGCATGACATCAAAATCATCGAAGGCCAAAGCGGGCTGTTCATCGCAATGCCCAGCAAAAAAATGCCCAATGGCGAATATAAGGATATCGCTCATCCGCTCAATTCGCAGGCCAGGGAAAAGATTCAGGCAGAGATTCTAACTGCTTATGAAAATCTCCCGGAAGAAATGGGCAGCTTTGAATAAGCAAGCGTTGACAAAACAATCATATTTTTATAGAAAATGGCTTTGACTTTGCGTCAAAGCTTTTCTTCTTTTCCATAATATATGAGAAAATAGGGAAAATATGCCAAGAAAACACGAACAATATCCCGGGTAAGGAAGGGGAAACGTAAAAAGACAGCAGATTCTTGGAA
>CAMSSU010000022.1 GCA_947063485.1 uncultured Clostridia bacterium
AAAGCGGCGCTTTTGCTGTGTTATCACAAAAAATTGCTTAAAAAGGCATATTTTTGAGTAAAAATTCAGGAAAAAGCATTGCAATTTTCTGGATGAACAGATAAAATATAAGGTGCGCTTATATTGATCATAGGCGTATTAGAGAGTGTTGTGGGATGCCCTGAGAGCTTTCTTAGGATAAGCACCCTATTGTCATCTCTAAAAAATAGGAGGTAGAGAAATGAAGGTTAGACCGTCTGTAAAACCGATGTGCGAGAAATGCAGAATCATCAAGCGGCACGGCAAGGTTATGGTCATCTGCTCGAATGCAAAGCATAAGCAGAGACAGGGCTAAATTTATTTTTTGATAAGAAGTGCTGCCATGTTCGCGCAGCGGCTGTACGGGCCTTACCCGCCCGTATTGCGCACGCATGCTCACCTTATTATACAAATCACCGAACAAGGAACCGGAGGTAAAAGGTTAAATGGCACGTATTGCTGGGGTAGATTTACCCAGAGATAAACGCATTGAAATCGGCCTGACCTATGTGTATGGCATTGGTCTGAAAACCTCTCAGGAAATTCTCGCTGCAACCGGGGTAGACCCGGATATTCGGGTGAGAGATTTATCCGAGGATGATGCCGGCAAAATCAGAGAATATGTCGATAAGCACTGCCATGTTGAGGGCGATCTCAAAAGAGAAGTCAGCCTCAATATTAAGCGTCTGATGGAAATTGGCTGCTATCGCGGTGTCCGTCATAGAAGAGGCTTGCCTGTGCGCGGCCAGAGCACGAAAACCAACGCGCGCACTAGAAAAGGCCCCAAGAAGACGGTAGCGGGCAAGAAGAAGTAAGGGGGAGAATGTAATGGCAAAAGCAGTTACAAGCAGAAAGCGCAGAGAAAAGAAAAACATTGAGCGCGGCCAGGCACATATCCGCTCTTCCTTCAACAACACGATTGTTACGATGTCGGATATGCAGGGCAACGCGCTTTCGCAGTCGAGCTCGGGAGCGCTTGGCTTCCGCGGCTCGAGAAAGTCCACTCCCTTCGCGGCGCAGATGGCTGCGGAGACGGCTGCAAAGGCAGCTATGGAGCATGGCCTGAAGACAGTTGAAGTCTACGTTCGCGGCCCGGGATCCGGAAGAGAAGCGGCAATTCGCGCGCTCCAGACGGCCGGCCTCGAAGTTACGCTCATCAAGGATGTTACGCCGATTCCGCACAACGGCTGCCGTCCGCCCAAGCGCAGAAGGGTTTAAAGGAGGTATATTATTATGGCAAGATACACAGGTCCTGTATGCCGCCTTTGCCGCAGAGAAGGCTGCAAACTGTTCCTCAAAGGGGATAGATGCTTCTCGGAAAAGTGCGGATTCACAAAACGCCCGGTCGCTCCGGGGCAGCATGGCCAGAGCAGAAAGAAAGCTTCTGAATATGGCATTCAGCTGCGTGAGAAACAGAAAGTCAAAAGAGCTTATGGCATGAGCGAAAAGCAGTTCCGCAGCTATTTCGAGCTGGCTGCCAAGCAGAGAGGCGTTACCGGCGCCTATATGCTCATGCTGCTGGAGCTTCGCCTGGATAACGTGATCTATCGCATGGGCGTGGGCGATTCCCGCGCGCAGGCCCGGCAGTTTGTCCTGCATGGGCATATCACGGTCAACGGCAAGAAGGTCGATATCCCTTCCTACAGAGTCTCGGTTGGTGATGTCATCGCCGTCAAGGCAAAGAGCGCAGCAACAGAGCGCTTCAAGCAGATCGCGGAGCAGGCAGGAAAGCCGGTTCCCAAGTGGCTCTCGGTTGCCGAGGGCGGTCTTTCCGCAAGCGTGGTAGCGCTGCCTGAGAGAGATGATATGGATTTAACCATTGAAGAGCACTTGATCGTCGAGCTGTATTCTAGATAACCATAGTTCGAACCGCAACTAACTTTAAGGAGGGTTTTTCGTACATGTTGGAAATTGAAAAGCCGAAGATCGAATGCACTGAGCACAATGCTGACAGAAGCTATGCGAGATTCGTGATGGAGCCCCTCGAGCGGGGCTTTGGGACAACGCTTGGCAACTCTCTGAGAAGAGTCCTGCTTTCCTGCCTTCCTGGTGTAGCGGTAACGAAAATCAAGATTGATGGAGTGTTGCACGAGTTTTCCACAGTTCCCGGCGTTCGGGAGGACGTTACGAACATCGTGCTAAACCTGAAAGGATTGCGCGCAAAGCTGTATTCCGATGAGCCCAAGACGCTGACGCTCAACGTCGCGGGGCCGAGGGAAGTAACGGCGGCGGATATTTCTTTGGATTCCGATGTGGAAATTATCAATCCGGATCTTCATATCGCCACACTGGACGACAACGCAGCGCTGACGATGGAAATTACGCTGGCCCATGGCAGAGGCTATGTTCTTGCAGATAAGAACAAAAAGCCGGATATGCCCATCGGCGTGATTCCCATGGATTCGCTCTATACCCCCGTAACCAAGGCAAACTTCACGGTGGAAAACACCCGGGTCGGCCAAATCACGGATTTTGACAAGCTGACGCTGGACGTCTGGACGGATGGTTCCATCCCGGCAGACGAGGCCGTTTCCTTTGCGGCAAAGATTCTCACCGAGTATCTGAGCCAGTTCGTGGGTCTGGCGGATCATGTGGGCGATGTCGAGATCATGGTGGCAAAAGAGGATGCAAAGAAAGAGAAAATCCTTGAGATCACCATCGAAGAGCTGGATTTGTCCGTGCGCTCCTATAACTGCTTAAAGCGCGCAGGCATCAACACGATCGAAGAGCTCATCAAAAAGAACGAAGAAGAAATGATGAAGGTAAGAAACCTGGGCAGAAAATCTCTGGAGGAAGTCCAGCAGAAGCTCGCGACCTTGGGGCTCAGCCTTCGTCAGGATGATTAATCTGTAGCTAGGAGGCACACGAAGGTGGCAAACTATACCAAATTAAACATGGCCTCGGGCCCGAGAAAGGCTGTTCTCAGAAATCAGGTTACCGCGCTTCTTTGGAATGGCAGAATCGAGACGACAGACGCCAAGGCCAGAGAAGTCCGCAAGATCGCTGAGAAGATGATCACGAAGGCCATGAAGCAGTATAAAAATACAGTAACTGTCACGAAATCCGTCAAGGACGATAAGGGCAATATTGTAGAGAAAGAGTTCGTAAACGATGCTCCGGAAAAGCTGGCCGTCAGACGCCAGATGCTGGCTTATCTTTATAACGTCAAGCCGGAAAAGCTGGAGAAAGAGAGCAAATACAAATACAATCAGCGCACTGGGGATGTGAAATATCCCGTTGTGGAGAAAGTATTTAGAGAGATCGCTCCGAAGTATGCAGCCCGGGCAGAATCCTTGGGCCAGGGCGGCGGCTATACCCGCATCATCAAGATGGGGCCGAGACGCGGCGATGCGGCGGAAATGGTGATTCTCGAGCTGGTCTAATTGCCAGAGAGGGGCTTTGGGGGCAGATGCACTCAAAGCCCTTTTTTCAATTTGAGGTTTGCCCATTTTAAATGCGGCAGACTGCGGCCGGAGGCTGAGCAAACGATGCCGGCAGGGCATCTCCCAAAGCGGGATGCAAAAAGGCCGCGTTAGAAAGCAGGTAGCAGGATGCAACAAATTTTAGAGGCGGAAGCGCTCAAATTCGCCTATATCTCCGAGGACGAGACCTATCACTTCGCCCTGAACGGCATCGACCTTTCGATTCGCGAAGGGGAGTTTGTCGTCATACTCGGGCATAACGGCAGCGGCAAATCCACCTTTGCCCGGCTGGTCAATGCGCTGAATACGCCAACCTCCGGCCGGCTGGAAGTCGCCGGGATGGATACGGCAAAAGAGGAAAACCAGCTCGCCATCCGGGAGACGGCAGGCATGGTCTTTCAAAACCCGGATAACCAGCTGGTGGCCACGGTGGTGGATGAGGAAGTGGCCTTCGGGCCGGAAAACCTCGGCGTGCCCAGAGAGGAAATTCTGGAGCGCGTGCAGCAGTCCCTGGAAATGGTGGGCATGGAGCAGTATCAAAAGCGCGCCCCACATATGCTCTCGGGCGGGCAGAAGCAGCGAATCGCCATTGCCAGCACGCTGGCCATGCACCCCAAGATGATCATCTTCGACGAGGCCACGGCCATGCTGGACCCCAAGGGCCGCAGCGATATTTTGGAGATCATCCATCAGCTGAACGCTCAGGGCATGACCATCCTGCTCATCACGCACTTCATGGAAGAGGCAGTGGATGCGGATCAGGTGGTGGTCATGAGCAACGGGTTTGTGCTTAAAAAAGGAACGCCCCGGGAGATTTTCTTTGATGAGGAGCTGCTCCAAAAGGCCGAGCTTCTGCCGCCTTTCGCCGCGCAGCTGTATATGGATCTCAAAAAACGCGGAATCGACCTAAACCCCGCGCTGACCAGAGAGGAGCTTGCAGAGCAGCTATGCCAATTACAGTAAAAAACCTTTCTTACACCTATATGCCCGGCACGCCCTTCGAGCATCAGGCGCTGAAAAACGTCAGCTTCGAGATCGCCGACGGCGAGTTCGTGGGCATCATCGGGCATACGGGCAGCGGCAAGAGCACGCTCATCCAGGTCATCAGCGGCCTGCTGGATGGCGCAGAGGGCCAGGTGCTCATCAATGGCGTGGACTACATGGCCAAAAAGGCGGATCGCAAACAGCTGCGGCGGACGCTGGGCGTGGTGTTCCAGTATCCCGAATACCAGCTTTTTGAGGAGACGGTGGAAAAGGATGTGGCCTATGGCCCGCGCAAAATGGGCGTCCCCGAAAGCGAGCTTGCCGGCCGGGTGCGCGTCGCGCTGGAGCATGTGGGCATCGATTACGAGCTGTATAAGGATAAATCGCCTTTTTCGCTCTCGGGCGGGCAAAAACGCAAAATCGCCATCGCCGGCGTGCTGGCGATGGAGCCCTCTATCCTGATTTTGGACGAGCCCATCGCCGGGCTGGACCCCATGGGCCGGGAGAATTTCATGCAGCTTGCCCGGGATCTGAACGAGACGGGCATCACCATCCTCATGATCTCCCATAATATGGACAACCTTGCGGAATACGCCGGCCGGGTGCTGGCCATGAACGGCGGCGAGCTGTATCTGAACGGCACGCCGAGAGAAGTTTTTGCGCAGGAGGAGAAGCTGCTTGCCGCCGGGCTGGATCTGCCCGAAGCGGCCAAACTGGCGGGGCAGCTGCGGGAGCGGGGCATGGATATTCCCCAGGGAACCATCCGCTACCATGAGATTTTGGACTGCCTGACCGGGAAGCTGGGAGGTGCAAAGCAATGAAAAACGTCGCGCTGGGGCAATATTTCCCCGGAAGCTCTCTCATGCACCGGATGGACCCGAGAGTCAAGCTGCTGCTGACTCTCGCCATCATCGTGCTCATCTTCTTCGTGCATACCTACTGGGGCTATCTGGCCGTGCTGGCCACGCTGATGCTGGCCGTGGCGTGCTCGCGCATCTCGGTCAAATTCGTGCTCAAGGGCATCAAGCCCATGTGGTTTGTCATTTTGCTGACTTTTGTGATGAACATTTTCTTCCTGACCGGGGAGAAGGTTCTCTGGCAGTGGGGCGCAGTCAAAATCTATCAGGAGGGCATCGAAAAAGCCATCGAGCTGGCCATCCGGCTGATTCTGCTGGTCATGTGCTCCACGATTCTGACGCTGACCACCTCCCCCAAGGAGATTACCGACGCGCTGGAATCCCTGCTGCGGCCGCTCAAAGCCGTGCACTTCCCGGTGCACGAGATGGCGCTGATGATGAGCATCGCTCTGCGGTTCATCCCCACGCTCATGGAGGAGACAGACCGCATCATGAAGGCGCAGACGGCCAGAGGCGCTTCTTTTGATTCGGGCGGCCTGATGGAAAAGGCCAAAGGGATGATTCCCATTCTGGTGCCGCTGTTCGTCAGCGCGTTCAAGCGGGCGGATGAGCTAGCCCTGGCCATGGAGGCCAGATGCTATCACGGCGGCGATAACCGCACGCGCATGAAGGTATTCCATGTGCAGCTGCGCGACTATCTGGCGCTGCTGCTGTTTGCCGGGCTGTGCGTGTTCATCGGCTTCGGGTTCTAGCTATGAGAGTGAAGCTGATCGTCGAATACGAGGGCACGAACTACTCGGGCTGGCAGGTGCAGGAGAATGGCGCATCCATCCAGGGCGAGCTGGAGGCCGCGCTGTTTCGGGCCACGGGTGAGCGGCGGCGCATCATCGGCGCCGGAAGGACGGATGCCGGCGTGCACGCCCTGGGGCAGTGCGCGCATTTCGATACGCAGACTTCCATCCCCGCGGAAAAGCTGAGCTTTGTGTTCAACCAGCAGCTGCCGCCGGATATCCGGGTTCAAAGCTCCCGGCAGGTTTCGGAGGAGTTCCACGCCAGGAAATCCGCCAAAGGCAAGCACTACCGCTATGCCATCTACAACGGGCGGCATAACTGCGCTATCGGCCGGCAGACCTGCGCCCACTGCCCCATCCCGCTGGATGAAGCCGCCATGCAGGCGGGCGCGGCCTATCTGGTGGGCGAGCACGATTTTAACGCTTTCAAGGCCGAAGGAAGCAATCTGGTGGGCACAGTGCGCCGGGTGGATAGCCTGCAAATCTCCCGGCAGGGCAGCATGGTCTATCTGGATATCACGGGCAACGGCTTTCTCTATAACATGGTGCGCATCATCGCCGGGACGCTCATGGACGTCGGCAAGGGCAAATACCCGCCGGAGCAGGTGGGGCGGATTTTAAGAAGCCTGGAGCGCAAAAACGCCGGGCCCACGGCCGTCGCCCGGGGGCTGACCATGATGCAGGTGTATTATGAGTAAAAAAGCCGCAAAGAGGGCATAAACTTGGCCGAAAGTGCAAAATATCCCTTGACATCGCCCTTTGGCTTGGCTAAAATATAATGTGCATGGATTTTTGCACTAGCCCCGTAAAAACTCGTGCGCCTACCATAATCACTGGCGCTTGCGCCGAGCAACTTAACTATAGGAGGAACGCCTCATGAAGACATATATGCCGCACGGCAATATCGAGAGAAAATGGTATGTCGTAGATGCGGAAGGCAAAACCTTTGGCCGCCTTGCCAGCCAGGTTGCCGCCATTCTGATGGGAAAAAATAAGCCGACTTACACACCCAGCCTGGATACGGGCGATTATGTGATCGTCGTCAATACAGATAAGCTGGTGCTGACAGGCAAAAAGCTGGATAAGAAAGTATACCGCAGCTACACGGGTTATCGCGGCGGCCTGCGGGAAATCTCTTATAAGAAGCTGATGGCTGAGAAGAGCGATTTCGCGTTCGAGAAGGCCGTTGAGAGAATGATGCCCAAGAATAAAATTGGCAGCCAGATGCTCTCCAAGCTCTATGTCTATAAGGGCGCAGAGCATAAGCACGCTGCGCAGTGCCCCACGGCGCTGGACCTGTAAGAGGGAGGTAATAAACGATGGCAAAAGAACAGTTCCTGGGAACAGGCAGAAGAAAGAAATCCGTCGCCAGAGTCCGCCTGATTGCGGGAAATGGCAATATCACGGTAAACCATAAAGACCTCGAGGAGTTTTTCGGCTATGAGACGCTGCGGATGCTCGTCCGTTCGCCTCTGGAGCTGACAGAGCGCCTGGGCAGCTACGACGTCATCGCGACTGTGCATGGCGGCGGCTATACCGGCCAGGCCGGCGCAATGCGCCACGGCATCGCGCGCGCGCTCATCAAGGCAGAGCCGGATCTGCGCGGCGAGGTTAAGGCTGCTGGCTACCTCACCAGAGACCCGAGAATGAAGGAGAGAAAGAAATACGGCCTCAAAGCCGCCAGAAGAGCTCCCCAGTTCTCCAAGAGATAATTTCACAAGAGAAATTGCAACCCCGGTTTTTCCGGGGTTTTCTCATGCCCAAAATTGCCGCGAAGGCTGGGCAAGATGGAAGAGGCTGGAAATTGTAAACTTTTTTGGACGGCGAGGCTCGGCGGTGTGGTGCGGCGCAGGTGCCCAGAGATTTTTGCGGGGGAGAAAAAGCGCCTTTTCCGGGAAAAATTCCGCAAAGAAAATTTTGGGGAGAAAGAGTAATTGGCTTCAAATGCCGCATGATAAAGAAGAACAATCATACCTCGTTTGGACATTTTTAGAGTGCTATGCTATAATAAATCCACCGCCCGCCAAGGGCTCGATGGGCGGGCTATGTGCATTGCATGGCATTGCTCAAATCCAGATACAGGTGAAAAAAGGAGCAACGATGTACGATGTATTTATCATTGGCGCGGGCCCTGCGGGGCTGACGGCGGCCATTTATGCGGCGCGCAGCGGCCTGCGCGTTGCGGTGGCGGAAAAGCAGGTGCCGGGCGGGCAAATCGCCTATACGCACCAGCTGGAAAACTACCCGGGTTTTGCCGAGGGCATCTCGGGCGGCGAGTTTTCCCAGCAGCTTAGGGAGCAGGCTCAGCGCTTTGGGGCAGAGGTTATCTCGGATGAGATTGGATCCGTCAGCCTGAAGGGCGAGCAAAAGAGCGCTCAGGGAAGAGCAGGGAACTACCAGGCCCGGGCGGTGATTCTGGCCATGGGCGCGGCCCCCAGAAAGCTTGGGCTGGCCGGCGAAGAGGAAATGGTGGGCTCTGGCCTCTCCTACTGCGCGACTTGCGACGGCGCCTTTTTCCGGGGCCGGGATGCGGTCGTCATCGGCGGGGGCGATACGGCCTTTGAGGACGCGCTCTATCTGGCGGATATCGCAAAGAGCGTTACGCTGGTGCATCGGCGGAATGAATTCCGCGCGCAGGAATATCTTATAGGGAAGGCAAAAGAAAAGGAAAACCTCTCCATGCTGCTGGGGTATCGCCCGGCGGCGCTGGAAGGAACGCTGGGCTTTGAGGCGGTTACGCTGGAGCATGCGGAGACGGGCGAGAAAAGGCGCCTGGCGGCAGACGGGCTGTTCGTGGCCATCGGGCGTATCCCGGATACGGGCATTTTGCAGGGCGAGATGACGCTGGATGCCGCGGGCTATCTCCAGGCCGGGGAGGATACGAAAACGGAAATTGCAGGGGTGTTTGCCGCGGGAGACGTCCGGGCGAAATCCCTGCGGCAGGTTGCCACGGCGGTATCCGACGGCGCAGTGGCGGCCGAGCAGGCGCGGGAATATTTGATGCGCTAGGAAAATAAAGGGGTATTGATATGGGCAGACTTTTTGGCACGGACGGCGTGCGCGGAATTGCCAACGAAAAACTGAGCTGCGAGCTTGCCTTCAAGCTGGGGCAGGCGGCGGCCAAGGTGCTGACCAACGAAGTGCACAAGGCGAAAATACTCATCGGAAAAGACACCAGAATTTCTGGGGATATGCTGGAGAGCGCGCTGATTGCGGGCATTTGCTCTGCCGGGGCAGAGGCCTGCACGCTGGGCGTCATCCCGACTTCCGCCGTCGCGCACCTGACGCGGTATTACGAGGCGGATGCCGGGGCGGTCATCAGCGCGTCGCACAACACGGTGGAATACAACGGCATCAAGTTCTTCAATGCCAAGGGCTATAAGCTGGCCGACGCCATCGAAGACGAGATTGAGAAGCTGGTTTTGCAGGGCATCGGCGATGCCCTGCCCACCGGCCTTGGGGTGGGCCGCCGGGTGCGGCTGAGAAACGCGCCCCGGGAATACGCGGATTTTCTCGCGGAATCCAGCCCGGTGCGGCTGGATGGCCTCAAAGTCGTGCTGGACTGCGCCAACGGCGCCTCCTCTGCGCTGGCGGGCGAGGTGTTTTCCCGGCTGGGCGCGGAGGTTTACGCGCATTATAACATGCCGGACGGCGCAAATATCAACGACAACTGCGGCTCGACGCACCCGGGCAACCTGCAAATCCTGGTGAATGAATACGGCGCAGATGTCGGCCTGGCGTTTGACGGCGATGCAGATCGCCTCATCGCGGTAGACGAATTTGGCCGCATTATCGACGGCGACCGCATCATGGCCGTCTGTGCGCTGGATATGAAGGAGCGCGGCTGCCTGGCCAAAAATACCCTGGTGGCCACGGTCATGAGCAATCTGGGCCTGGAGCTCTCGCTCAAGCCCCAGGGCATCGAGATCGTCAAAACCGGCGTGGGCGACCGGTATGTGCTGGAGGAAATGCTGGCATCCGGCTATAATTTCGGCGGCGAGCAATCTGGCCATCTGATTTTCCTGGATCACAACACCACCGGCGACGGGATGCTCTCGGGCATCCAGTTGCTGGGCGTGATGAAACGCAAAGGCAAGACGCTCTCCGAGCTGGCCAATGCAGTGGAAATTCTGCCGCAGGTGCTGGTCAATGCCAAAGTCAGCGAGGAGAAGAAATTCGATTACGACAAGGATGAGGAGATTTTGGCGGAGATCGCCCGGCTGGAGCAGCAGATGGCCGGGCAGGGCCGGGTGCTCATCCGCACTTCGGGCACAGAGCCGCTGGTGCGCGTCATGATCGAGGGCAAGGACAAAAAGGCGATCGGAGAAGAGGCTGTGAAAATCGCCCGGCTCATCGAGCAAAAGCTAGGAGGCAAATAGTATGTGCGGAATTGTCGGCTATATCGGCGATAGAGACGCTCTTTCGGTTTTGCTGAAAGGGCTTGGGAAACTGGAATACCGCGGCTACGACAGCGCCGGTGTCGCCTATATAAAGGATGGGCGCATGCAGGTCGTCAAGGCAAAGGGGCGGCTGGCAAAGCTGGAGGAGAAGCTGGGCGGCGCGCAGGCCGAGGGGACGCTGGGCATCGGGCACACCCGCTGGGCGACCCACGGCGAGCCGTCGGATGTCAACTCGCATCCGCATACCAATACGGCGGGAGACCTCGCGGTGGTGCATAACGGCATCATCGAAAACTTCGCCAAGCTCAAAAGCTGGCTCTCGGGCAAAGGCATTTCCTTCGTCTCGGATACGGATACCGAGGTCGTGGCGCATCTGGTCAACTACTACTACGAGGGCGATCTGAAAAGCGCGGTCATGCGGGCCATCAAGATGCTGGAGGGCTCGTATGCCCTGGGCGTGGTCAGCGCAAAGGAGCCGGGCAGAATCGTCGCGGCCAGAAAAGACAGCCCGCTGGTGGTCGGCCTGGGAGAGGGGGAAAACTTCATCGCCTCGGATTTCCCCGCCCTGCTGGAATATACCCGAAATGTCTATCTGCTGGAGGATAAGGAGGTTGCCGTCATCGAGAAAAACCGTGTGGAGGTGTTCGATGAATACGGCAACAAGGTGGAGAAAGCGCCTTTTGTGGTGGATTGGGATGTCTCCCAGGCCGAAAAAGGCGGCTATGAGCACTTCATGATGAAGGAGATCCACGAGCAGCCCAAAGCGCTCTACGATACGCTCATGACGCGCCTGCGGGGCGAGCGGCTGGATCTCTCGGAAATCCACATCACAGATGACTTCATGCAGGATATCGACGAGATTCTCATCGTGGCCTGCGGCAGCGCCTATCACGCCGGCATTTTGGGCAAATACGTCATCGAGAAGCTGGCGCGGGTGCCGGTGTCTGTGGATATGGCCTCCGAGTTCCGCTACCGCAGCCCGATTCTGCATCAAAATCAGCTGGTCGTCGTCATCAGCCAGTCCGGCGAGACGGCGGATACCATCGCGGCCCTGCGGGAAGCCAAGCGCCATGGGCAGAAGGTCGTCGCGATCACCAACGTCAAGGGCAGCAGCATCTCCCGGGAGGCGGATGCCACCATGTATACCCAGGCCGGCATGGAGATCGCCGTGGCGACTTCCAAGGGCTACAGCACGCAGGTCATGTGCCTTTATATGATGGCGCTGGAGCTGGGCCGCATCAAGGGCACGCTTTCGCCGGAAAAATATGCCGCGCTGCTGGGCGAGCTGAAAGCCCTGCCCGAGCTGGCGGCGGAGATTTTGAAGGATGAGACCGCCATCCAGCATCTGGCCTCCAAGCGTTATATGGATGAGCACGAGTTCTTCATCGGCAGAGGCATGGACTATGCGCTCATGCTGGAAGGCTCGCTCAAGCTCAAGGAGCTCTCGTATATCCACTCCGAGGCCTATGCCTCGGGCGAGCTCAAGCATGGCCCCATCGCCCTCATCGAGGAGGGGACGCTCGTCATGGCGCTGGCGACGCAGGAAGCCCTGATGGAAAAATCTCTCTCCAACTTCAAGGAAGTCAAGGCCCGGGGCGCGTATGTCGTCGCGGTGGTGCAGGAGCACCATAAACCGCTTTTGGAGCAGGAGGTGGATCTGGTGCTGACCATTCCGGACGCCGGGGATACCTTCGCGCCGCTGCTGGCCGTGCTGCTCTATCAGCTCTATGGCTACTACACTGCGGTGTTCAAGGGCTGCGATGTCGATAAGCCCAGAAACCTGGCCAAATCTGTAACGGTGGAATAAGCCGGGAAAAATAGTACCCCCTGATACGATGTCAGGGGGTTTAAAATGCGCGGAAAAAGGGGGAAGCCCACTCCCCCGGCATGTTTGCGCCCGGCCCGGCATAAAATGAAGCGGGAAGATGGAGGTGCAAACATGGCGGAAAAACAGGTTTTGGCGCTTTCGGGAAAATCCCGGGGTGTACTGCGGCTGGAATATGGGGAGGAGCTGGCCTTCTCGCTGGAATCGCCGGCCTATTTGCGGGATGCAGAGCTTTGGCTGTTGTTTTCAGATAGGGACTGGATGATTTTGGATCGGTGCAAGGGAAGCTGCCCGCTGCCCCCGCGCAGAGTGCAGGCGGCGGCCGCGGCCCGGGCCGGCCAGTTTCTCATGGCCGGAGGCAAGGCAGATTTCTCTGCGGCCCGCTCGGCCTGCTTCACGCGCCAGGAGAAAAAGCGCCTGAAGGAGCTGGAAGTCTCGGCGCGGCAAAGGCCAAAGCCCAGCGAGATTCTATCCGGCCAGCCGGAAGGGCAGATATTTCAGGAAACACAGCGCAGAGGCGCAGAAACGCCCTCTGCCAGGCAGGAGCGAAGGGCAGAGAATGAGCGCCCGGCTCAGGCGTCTGCGGCGCAGCAGGAAACTGCGGCGGGAAAAGGGCAGGAAACCGCCCGGGCCGCCCAAGCACAGCCGGCCCCGGAGACGCGCCAAAAGAAGCAAGGCTCTTGGGAGACGCGGCAGGGCGGGCAGGGGCGCCCGCAGGCCGGCCAAGCGCAATGGGCGCAGGAGGGGCGCGGCCGGGAGAGAGAGCCCGCCTCCGGGCTGGCCAGCCAGGAAAAGACGCAGGCAATGAGCAGTCAGGAGAAGCAGTCTGCCGCCCCAGAGCCGCTTGGGCACGCACAGACTGCGCAGACAGAGCCGGCATCCGAGCAAAGGCGGCAGTCTGGGCAGGATGAGGCACGAACCGCCTGGGAATTGGCGCCGCAGAGGACATCCGTCGATTCGGAACCGCAACCACAGGCGCAGTCGGCATTTGAGCAGAACCGGCACTTGAAGCAGGGGGAGCCTCAAACTGCCGCAGAGCCGATGCCCCGGATGCGGCAGAGCGTGCAGGAGCAGGAAAGCGCCCCTAGTTTGCGGCAGAAACAGCCAACTGCGGCATTTTCACGGGATAGCCAGCCCGAGTCCATGCCCGAAGCGCCGGGAACGCGCCGGCAGGAGGGCGCTCCATCCCAGCCCAGGCAGGCATTTTCCGGGCAGGAAGGGGGCGCGGGGCCGGGAAATTCCCACTCCTCTGCATATAGGGGCGGCCGGGACAGCCGCGCTTTTGGGCGCGGGCAGAGCCAGGCTCCCGGTGCGCCGGCAAGAGGGGCGATGAGCCAACAGAGGGGGCAGTGGGAAAACCTGCCGGAGTACGTCTCGACGCCGGCGCTGGAGGAGCTCATGCGCGCCGCCCAGCCCCAGTCTTCCATGCGCAGAGGAGGGCAGGCCGGGATGCCAGGGCCGCGCCAGTACCCCAAAGCAGGGCAGGCGCAGGAACTCCGGCAAGGCGGCTCCACTGCGCGGCAAACGACGGCCGGGCGGCGGGAGCGCGCCCCCCAGGATGGGCAGCCAAACCAAGGGCAGAGAACAGCCGCCGCGCCCAGCGCCGGAAATGCGACGGGGCAAAAGATGCAGGGGCAGCCAGAGCAGGCCGCGCCTAAAACTGCGTCTGCGCCCTTGCCTGCGCAGAAGGCAGAAGGCCAGAGCAATGGCCCCCAGGCTGGGCAGCAAAAAAAACAGGGCGCGAAAAGCGCCCCGGAGTATGCGTGCATCCAGAGAAGTGAAAAGAGCGTCCAGCCTTTTCCCAAAATTTTCCCCACTTCCAAATGGGTGAAGGTGGAATACCCCTCCTTCCCGGGGAGAGGCTACTATCTCTCGGGGGAGATTTTCCAGGGGGAGAAATGCGCGGCCAAGGCGCTGGCCGTGCCCGGGCGGTATGCCCTGAATCCGCCGGCCTGGCTCAAGGGCTTCGAGACGTATCTGGAAGACGCCAGCGCCCAGGGCTATTGGCTGCTCTTTTGCGATATGCAGGGCAAGGCCATCCCCATCTCCCAGGTTTTTAAAGGTTCACAGGGATGACGCTGACGTGCCTGGTCAAAATATCGTGGTAGGAATAGCAGTAGCGGCGGGCGTAGTCCTCAGACTGCACATATACGGTAAATACTTCGCCGTATAGCCCTTCCAGCACGCCGTGCGTATCCAAAATCCGGTTGCGCTCTGCGCGCACATGCAGCCGCACTGTCTGCCCCTGGCAGGGCAGAAGCTTATGGCGAATGGCCTGTAATTGATGGTTCATAATGCCTCCCTTTGGTTTTTCTATAGTTTTCCCAAAAAGAGGAAAAATATTTCAGGCATCGAAAAAGCTTCCGGCATTGCCCAAAACGACAATTTGCAGGAAGCTTTTTTCGCTAAATTCATATCCGGGCCATGCGGTGCGCCGCTGCATTTATGCGCCAATTTTGCGTTTATGCATAAAAGTTATCAACATTATCAACAACATATGCACAAAAAAGCATAAAACTGGGGATTTTTTTGTTGATATTTTTGGCAGGTTATCCACAAAGCCCATTTTTATTCATAATTTTGACACAAACAGCCGCGCCGCGCTCCAAGGCCGCGCCGGCAGGGAGGCAGAAATGAAAGTCAGGCAATCTGCTCCAGCATCAGCCGGTCTGCGATCAGGGCAATGAACTCGCCGTTGGTGGGCTTGTCGTTCTTGCCGTAGATGTTGTAGCCGAAAATCGTGTTCAGATTTTCGATTTTCCCTCTGGACCAGGCGACCTCGATGGAATGGCGGATCGCCCGCTCGACTTTGCTGGGCGTCGTCTCAAAATGCGCGGCGATGGCGGGGTAGAGCTCCTTGGTGATGCTGTTGATCATCTCGGGCGTGCGGATGACGATTTTGATGGCCTCGCGCAGGAACTGATAGCCCTTGATATGCGCAGGAATGCCGATGGTCAGGAAAATGCTGGTGATCTTCTCATCCAGGGATTTACTCTGGACGACCTTCTTGCTGCCCCGCACTTCCCGCATGTGGAACAAATCCAGCAGGCGCTTATAGACGAGATCCATGTTGAAGGGCTTGACCATATAATACTTCGCGCCCAGCTCCAGCGCCCGGGAGATGACTTCCTCCGTCCCCAGCGAAGAGAGCACGATGGTTTCAGGCATTTTGCCGTATTGCCCGCTGGCCAGCTTTTCTAACAGCAGGAAACCGTCTGCCTCGGGCATGACGAGGTCTGTAATCAGCGCCGAAGGCTGCTCCTCCTGCAGCAGCTGCAGCGCAACTTCCGCATTCTCCGCGACGCCTACCACCTCGATTTCCGGCTGCGCGCTCATAAACGTGCGCAGGCTCTCCGCCAGCGATTTGCTGTCCTCGACAATAAGCAACCTGATTTTTTCCGCCATCTTTCTTTTTTCCTCTTTCTTTTGAATTTATACAAACTGATGTGCTCAAAACTTTCCTGCGCCCGGCTTCCTGCTTTTTGCCGCTCATACCAGATATCGTGCCTGCGGCACCCTCGGAACACACCATTTATTGACTAATCTGTAAATAAATGGCTTATCCTTATTATATCATAGCGGCAGGCGAACACAAGGCGTTTGAATGGGGAGAATTTGTAAAAAGCTGTACTATTCTGACAAATGAGGCGAAATTTTTCGGAGAGCGGCAAAAAAACAAAAAAGCCGCGCGCGGTTTGTGCGCCATAGGGCGAAGCCATGCGGAGAAGAGAAAATCAGGGCAATAAAAAGCGGAAGCCTTTGCGGCTTCCGGCGAATTTTTCAGGAATGTTTCTTTTTATAGCAGATTTGAACGCCCGCATAGAGCAGCAGCGCGGGAATGGCCGCCAGCGCCAGCAGCACGAGCAGGCTGCGCAAAAACGAGGAAGGCGCCGGCAAAGCGCCGGAAAGAGACTTGACGGGGATGCTCAGATCGTTTTCCATGGGGCTCAAATATTCCAGGATGCGCCCCAGAAGGATGCGGTTGCCCGAAACGGCCAGGCCGCGGTTGCTGACCAGCGAAGTGCCCGTGAGCAGGACCACCCGGGACTGCCCGCTCTCGGAGACTGCCCCCACCAGGAAGCTGCCCGCGCGATCCTGCTCGGAGCGGCGCAGATTGCTCAGCCCGGAGGCCAACTTCTTCTCATAGCAGGAGGTATCCGTGCGCAAAAGCTCTGAAACCTGGGCATTTCCGGCATCCGGGAGCAGCTCGATGGAGGACATCTCACTTAGCACCACGGATTGCCGCCCGGCCTCCAGCTGGCTTGTCAGCGCGTGGGGCAGCGCCTGCACAGACATGGAAGTCGCCCGCAGGTTGATCTTGGCAGGGTCTGCGCCCACAACCAGCGTCTTGTTCACCAGCATCCCATACTGCGCCAGCAGGCTTTCAAACCGCGGCAGAGGGTCGATATAGATCTGCATGACGCCCTGATCCGGGTTGAAGGAGGCGTTTTCCATCAAAAAGAGCATGCGTCCGCCCAGAGAAAGGAACTCCCGCAGGGCGATGTATTCACTTTCGGTGAGATCCGTCTTGGGGGCGGCGATGAGCAGAATATCCGTCAGGGGGTTGGGCGTGTAGCTGGAGAGATCGCAGGTGAGCACGCCGAAATTTCTGGCCTCCAGCAGAGCGGAAAAGCTGGAGAGATCTGCGATCTTGGCCTCGTTGTGCCCGGTAAGCGCGCAGATCTGCAAAAACGCCCCGCGGTCGATGCTCAGGATGGCGGATGTGATCTTGGCCTCCGCCTTGAGTGCGACGGGGTTCAGGTTGGCATCCGTGCGGTAGAGCTCGTCGTCCCGAATGAAGCGGAACATAGAGCCGTCCTCCGAGGCCACCACAACCCCGGCGGCATCCCGGCTGAGGGAGAACTCCCGGGCCACGGCATCTGCCGATAGCTCCCGCAGGTGCACTTTGGAGGATTTGGCGGCATACTTTCTGAGCAGCTGCAACAAAATCACATCGCCATTGCCCGGGGAATAGACGGGGTAGAGATAGATCTCATGCTCCAGCTCTGCCAGCACGCCCAGGCTGTCCTCCGAGAGCGTGTAAATCTTGCCGGCGCTGAGATCCGCGCTGAAGGCGAGCTGGTCTTCCAGCATGGGCAGCCCCAGGTTGAGCAGCAGAATCAGCACGAAAACCGCCAGCAGCACGATGCTGGAAATGGGGCGCAGGCGGCGGCCAAACAGCCGGCGAAGGGAATTGCGCGCTTCGTTCATCTGGCCCTCCTTTCCAAATCCAGGGATTTGGCGCAGAGCAGAATGCAGACTGCCGCAAAGGAGAGCAGGTAGAGCGCTGTGGAATAGCGCAAAATGCCGTAGGAGAAGATCTCCGGGGCATCGAAGAGCGCGATGGCCGAGAGCAGCGCCCTAAGGGCAGAACTGCCCAGGTTGGGCAGGATGTTTCCCGCCATCCAAAAGACGATGAGGATGCCCAGCGTCCCGAAATAGGCCCCGATGGGCCCGCCGCTCATGGAGGAGACGAAGATGCCCAGCGCCGCCACCGCCAGCCCAAAGAGCAGGCAGCCCAGCAGAACCAGAAACAGCTCGCCAAAGGAGAGATAGCCCATGCAGGCGATGATGAGCGGCAGGATCGCGGCAGGAACCAGCGAAAGGGCGAAAAATGCCGCGCAGGCCAGAAATTTGCCGAACGCCAGGCTGAGTGGGCCGATGGGCGCCGTGAGCACCAGGTGGTCGGTATGCAAAATGCGCTCGCCGGCAAAACTGCGCATGGTGATGAGCGGCAAAAGCAGGGCCGCCGCGGCGCACATGCCGCTTAAGAGCGTGCTGGCCGCGCTGCCGTCTGCCCCGGCCAGGAAAAACTGCCGGCAGGCATAGTAGCCGCAGAAAAGCGAAAAGAGCGCCAGGTAGATGAAGGTCTGCATACTGCGGAAATAGGAGCGGAAGTCCTTTTTGAAGATGGCGATCATAGGCTCCCTCCTCCGCTGCCCGTCAGCTGAAGGAAAACATCCTCTAAAGAGACACTGATGGGGCGCATTTCCAAAATGGGCAGCTGCGCCTTGGCGGCAAGCGCCCAGATATCCCGGCGCAGGTCCGTCCCCCGGCGCACTTCCAGCAGAATATCCACCGTCCCCGGCTCGAACGTCCGCTGAAAATTCACGTCCAAGATGCCTGGGAGCAGGCCAAAGAGCGCCTGCAAATCCGCAGGCGAGCCGGCCATGCGCAGCTTGAGGCGGTTGTTGCCGCCCGTCGTCGCGGCCAGATCCGAGAGCGAGCTGTCCGAGACGACTCTGCCCTTGTTCAAAATGATGATATGCCGGCAAAGCTCTGTGATCTCGGTAATCGAATCCGTCAGCAAAAGCAGGGTATAGCGGCCCCGCAGTTTTGCCAGCAGGGCGCGGATTTGCTCGGCATCCTCCGTGCGCAGGGCGAACGTCGGCTGGCTGAGCAGCAGCAGCGAGGGGCCAAAGACGATGGCCCCGGCAATGCCCGCCCGCCTGGCATCCAGCGCCGAGAGATCCCGGATGAGCGCATCCCTCCGGCCAGCCAGGCCGCAGAGCTCCATGGCCTGCTCTATGCGCGCGCGGCGGCTTTTGCCCGGAATTTTATACAGTGAGCAGATGAATTCCAGATATTCAAAGACGCTCATATCCCCATAGAGCGGGTTGCCCCGGGGCAGATAGCCCACCAGAGCGCGCGCCTTTTCGGCGGACTTGCCCATATCCAGCCCGCCGATGCAGATCTGCCCGGGGCGGCATTCATAAAGCCCCGAGAGCAGGCCGCAGAGCGCTGGGCCAGCAGGGCCGGCCGCGGAAAAAATACCCGCGCTCTCCTTCTCTTGAATATGGAAAGAAACGTTTTGCAGTGCCAAAACGTTTCCATAACGCTTGCTTAGGTTGGATACTGTCAGCAAAAACGCTCCCTCCTTTTCTTCGTATCTAAATTATAGCAAAAGCCCCGATCCTGCGGTGTTAATAATTTATGAACAAAGGTGTAATTTTCCCGGGGTTTTTGAAATATAGATAGGGTAGCAGCTAGCGAAAGGGAACGGAGGTAATCAAATGAGCATTTCCAAACGGGAAATTATGGCTGAAAACAGCAGGTGGATCTGCGCCTCACAGGCGATGGTGGAGGGCGTGCTCAAGCTTCCCGACTCCATGGAGGAGATTTCGGGAGTGCTGGATATCGCAGGCGTGGGCGAGGTTACGGATGCCTCGGCCGGGGAAAACAGCATTTTTATCGAGGGCAACGCGGTCTTCTGCGTGCTGTATCTGAATAAAAAAGGCGAGTTCGAGAGCTTTAACGCGACTTGCCGCTTCAACCACACCATAGAGTGCGGCGGCGTCCGGCCGGATATGAAGGTGGCGGCGGGGGCGAAGCTGGGGGAAATCTCCTTCAGCGTGCTGGATGGCAGCTCGGTCTCCGTCCGGGCGGATATCTGCATCGATGCCTTCGCCCTGTGCAACCAGAATTTCGAGATCCTGGATCCCGAACTGGCCGACGGCAATATCCATCTCAAATGCGGCCAGGGAGAGGCTTCTTTTGTCGAGTGCGTCAAGATGATCAAGAGCTATGTCAAAAGCGAGCTGCGCGTCCCCCAGAGTATGCCGGAGGTGCGCAAGGTGCTGGCCGAGCGGGGCTATGCGGCGGTGCGGGGCGTGGTAACCGAGCCGGGCAAGGCCATCATCGAGGGCGAGCTTCGGGTGTTCGTGGTCTACGAGAGCACGGATAAGAACGCGCCGCTTCAGTATTTCCAAGAAACCATCCCCTTTGGGGAGATCGTCAACCACGAAAACATCGGCGCAGACAGCTCGGTAACCGTGCACGCATCCCTGGAGCGCTTGGCCATAGATACCGCGCCGGAGAATCCCGATCTGCTGGAGATCTCTGCCGTGGTCAATCTGTGCGTCATGAGCCGGGGCATGCGCCAGCTCTCCTATATCGCGGATCTCTACGACGAGAAGAGCGAGATGGATGCGCAGTCCTGCGAGATTGGCGCCTGCAAGGCCGCCATGCGGGAAGGCCAGAAGAAAATCGTGCGGCTGGAGGCGCAGATTCCCGAAAACGCGCCGGAAGTCTCCCGGGTGCTGTTTACGGCGGCGGTGCCCAAGACGGTCTGCATCCATCCCCAGCGGGATCGGGCGTCCATCGACGGCAAGCTGGCCGTCAACATCTGCTATACCACGGCAGATGCCGGCATCAAGAGCGCGGCGCTTGTGCTCCCCTTTGAGACCGAGATCTCCCTGCCCGGCGTAACGCCGGACTGCGAGCTTCAGGTCTATGCCAATGTGGAATACGCCACGGCGGAGGGCTCCGGCCGGGAGCTCAGCCTCAAATGCTGCCTGGATCTCTGCATCTGGCAGATGCAAAGCGAGCGGATGCGCGCGGTTTGCGAGGTATCCAGCCAGCCGCTGGAGCAGCCTTGCCGGAGCGGCGCAGTCGTCTACTATGCAGACGGCGGCGAGACGCTTTGGGATATCGCCAAGCGCTTCAAGGTCAGCAGCGATATGCTGGGCAGCGGCGAGCCGGATGCGGCAATCCCCAAAGGCCAGCGGCTCATCTTCATCCGCAAATAGAAAAAGCGGCGCGAAAGCGCCGTTTTTTTATGCCCGGAGCATAGGGGGCTTTTTTGGACACTCTATGCTTGAATTTCCGCTGAATATTTTCTATGATTGCCATATAAACTATCTGTTTTCGGTGATATATCATCGAAAACAAAAGAGGAAAGGAGAAGGACAATGGGGTTTTGGAATATTTTGGAGACGGTGCTGCAAATTGCCGGCATCATCTGCGATACACTGCTGATCGCTTTGCTTGTGCGCCAGCTGAAAAGCCGGCAATAGGATATCCGCCAAATCAAAAAGACTCGCTTTTGAGCGAGTCTTTTTTCAGCTGTGCTGTTCGATGAGTTCCTTCAAAATGGACGCATGCACCTGCTCATCCAGGATGATGCGCATGAGGTTTTCCACGACGTTCTCATCCGCGATCTCCTCTGCCTGGTCCTGATATTTCTGAATGGTCAGCTGTTCGCATTTCAGGGAGTTTTGAAGCATGGGCAGCAGCTCCTGGGGATAGTCGTTATACCCGGGCGACCAGTAGAGCATCCGCCCGGCGCGGCGCTGCCAAAGCCGGGGATCCGCGCCCATCTGGCGGGCGAGCGTCCCGAAAATTTCCAGATGGTGCATCTCGACGACGGCCATTTTGGAAAAAATATCGGCGATCTTCTGCTGTTCCTGTGAGAGCAGGCGGTTATAGAAATAGAGGCTGACCGCGCACATCTCGGAAACAGAGCCGCTCATATTGCTCAGCATGGCCTGGGCATAGGCAGGGCTTTTGATTTGCGCCGCGACGGGCGGATAGGGGAGCGGGGATTGACATAGAATCTGATCCAAAAAAGAGTGTCCTCCTTCATAGCTTGTTATTTATCCATATGAAGAAGAAAAGGCAAAAATACGCCCGGCGCATGGCCGATCGGATGCCTAGCGCTCCAGCGCCTGCGCGGTTTTGGCCAGCCAGTCGGCAATTTTGATTTTCTGCGGGCAGTTTCGCTCGCAGACGCGGCAGCCGATGCAGTCCGAGGCTTTGCCGTGAGAGGCGGCAAGGGAGGCATAGACCGGGGTCATTTTCCATCCCTCATCCGGGCGGCGGCTGTATTCGTTATAGATGCCAAAATAATCCGGAATGGCGATGTTTTTGGGGCAGTGCGCCGTGCAGTAGCGGCAGGCTGTGCAGGGGATGGCGATGCTCTGGTTGAGAATCCGGCAGATCTGCTCCAAAACCGCGTATTCCTGCGGCGTAAGCGGGGAAAAATCTGCCAGGTTATCCAGCATCTGCTCCATGGTGTTCATGCCGCTTAAAACGATGCTGACCCGCTCCGGCATCTGGGCGAAGCGCAGAGCCCAGGAGGCGCAGCTGGCGTCCGGGGCATGCGTCTTCAGGAGCGCCTCCGCCTCCCCGGGCAGGCTGGCCAGCGTCCCTCCCTTGACCGGCTCCATCACCACGACCTCCTTGCCCTGCCGCGCCGCGGCTTCATAGCATTTGCGCGCCTCCATGGCCGGGTTTTCCCAATCCAGATAGTTGATTTGCAGCTGGACAATCTCAGTTTCCGGGTGCGCCGCCAAAATCTCCTCCAGCAGGGCGGCGCCGCCGTGGTAGGAAAAGCCGATTTTGCGCGCTTTGCCCTGGGCTTTGAGCTGCCGCAAAAAGGCGAATTCATCGTGTTTTTGCACGATGGCATAGTTCTCGGCATTCAGCCAGTGCAGCAGGTAGACGTCGAACCAATCCACGCCGCACCGGGCGCACTGCTCATCAAAATATTTCTGGCAGTCTCCCGGTGTTTTGACATGCCAGGAGGGCAGCTTATCGGCAATTTGAAAGGCTTCTCTCGGATACCGCTCCACAACCGCCCTGCGCAGGGCAGCCTCGCTGGCGCCGTCCAGGTAGGTATAGGCAGTGTCGAAATACGTGCCGCCCCGGGCGAGAAAGGTATCCACCATCTGAAAAAGAAGCGGCCAATCGATGCTCTGTTCACTCTGCGCGTCCTCTTTGGGCAGGCGCAGAAAGCCAAAACCAAGTTTGTTCATCTCGTTTTCCTTTCTATGGGAGGCGGCTATCTTGCTGTCCTTCTCCGCTTATTAACTTTTATTATATATCCTGCCAATCGGGTTGACCAGCCTGCCCGTTAGGCAGGTGGCTTCTTCTTTTCCGGCAATACGATAAGAAAAATACCGCTTCTAGCCCTTTACGGCGCTTATTTGGAGCGGATAGAGCTCTGACTGAATTTACAGTGCAATATAGTTGAATAAATTATCGAAATAAGATAAAATAGTATCGCACAGATATAAAGATGAAAAAGGCTGGCTATGGAAATTTTGATTTCTGCTATTATTTGTGTAGAAAAATTAAGAGGAGGAGAAAGATGGCAAAGAGCATGAATCTTCCGGTGCTGCTCTGGGGC
>CAMSSU010000023.1 GCA_947063485.1 uncultured Clostridia bacterium
ATTGGGAGGATGCTTTATGTCTAAGATGACGGAGCTTTCTAGGCGTATCCGCAAAATCTACCTTTTGCGCCGCGGTTTATTTGGAAAGCTGGCTGCCGACTTAGAAGTCGATATGCAGCAAAACCCGATTTTGCAATATGTAAAAGCAAACCCGCAATGCACACAAGTCGAGCTGGCAAAGGCATTGGCTGTTTCGCCTGCTTCCATTGCCGCCTCTGTCAAGCGGATGCAGAAGACCGGGCTCATTCAAAAAGAGGTAGATGAAAAAGATTTGCGCCAAAACCGTCTTTCCATCACGCAAAAAGGGCTTGAGACGAGCGAGCAGTGCAAGGCGATTGCGCAGAGTTTGAACCATCAAATGTTCGACGGTTTCTCCGAGCAGGAGCTGGAGCAACTGGAAAACTACCTGGATCGCCTCATTCATAATCTGTCCAGCAACAAAAATGAGGAGGATATTTCTCTATTTTCGATCATTGCGCTGGAAAACCAGCTTAGTATAAAGGAAAGCGGAGGGAAAAATGATTAAACTGATGAAGGAGTGCCTCAATAGCAGATGCAAAAAATTTGCTTTTCTGGGGCCGATGTTTGTCATGCTGGAGGTGTTTTTCGATATTTTCATTCCAGTCGTCATGGCAAAGATTATCGATGTAGGCATTGGCGATGTGGAAAACGGCGGCATTGGCTATATCGTTAAAATGGGGCTGCTCATGGTGCTTTTGGCGGGATTGGCGTTGGTATGCGGTGTGCTTTCTTCAAAATGCAGCAGCATCGCGAGCGCGGGATTTGGCAGAGAACTGCGCGATCGGATGTTTTCTAAAATCCAGCAGTATTCTTTTGCCAATATCGATAAATTCAGCACGGCCTCTTTGCTCACGCGCATCACGACAGACGTGCGCAACGTGCGCATCGCCTTTATGATGAGCCTGCGGCTGCTTTTCCGCGCACCTATCATGCTCATCAGCACGACGATCATGGCCATCAGCATCAACCCCGAGCTGGCGTGGGTCTTTATCATTGCAGTTCCGGTTCTGGGCGCGGCGCTTTATTTCATCGCGACAACCGCCTACCCGAAGTTTCAGGCCATGCTGCGCAAATACGATAAAATGAACCTGGATATCCAGGAAAACCTGACGGGCATCCGGGTGGTGAAATCCTATGTCCGCGGCGATTATGAGAAGGAAAAATTCCAGGATACGGCGGAGGGCGTGCGCGCAGCACAGATGGGCGCACAGCGCATTTTGGCCCTGAACGACCCGATGTTTGAATTGGTGATGTATGCCTGCATGATCGCGATTGCCTGGTTTGGCGGCAATCTGATCATCGAGGGCAGCATGACGACCGGGGAATTCATGAGCTATATCAGCTATATTCGCCAGATCCTGATGGCGCTCATGCTGCTGACCAACGTCATCGTGCAGATCGTCATTTGCAGAGCATCTGTCGAGCGCATTTCCGAGGTTTTGGATGAAGAGATCGATATTAAGGATTCCGCAGAGCACTCGGATTTACCGGTAGAAGACGGCTCTATCGAGTTCCAGGATGTCTGCTTCAGCTACAGCAACAATGAGGAGAACCTGACGCTCAGCCATATCAACCTGGATATCCAGCCGGGGGAGATGGTCGGCATCATCGGCGGAACAGGCTCGGCAAAGACCACGCTGGTTCAGCTGATTCCGCGGCTCTATGACGTCATGAGCGGCTCAGTCCGCATCGGCGGGCGGGATGTGCGGGAATACTCGCTCAAAAACCTGCGCAGCAGCGTCGCGATGGTGCTCCAGAAAAACGTGCTGTTTTCGGGCAGCATTCGGGAGAACCTGAAATGGGGCAACCCAAACGCCACGGATGAGCAGATTATAGAGGCCTGCAAGGTTGCCTCCGCGCACGATTTCATCACTTCCTTCCCGGAGGGCTACGACACAGATCTGGGGCAGGGGGGCGTCAATGTCTCCGGCGGGCAAAAGCAGAGGCTGTGCATTGCAAGAGCATTGCTCTGTAATCCGAAGGTCATCATCATGGACGACAGCACCAGCGCCGTGGATACTGCAACGGACAGCCAGATCCGCAGCGCATTGCGGGAAAAACTGGCCGGGACAACCACGATTATTATCGCACAGCGCATCACCTCTGTCAGCGATGCAGATAAGATCATCGTCATGCACGAGGGCGAGATCGTCGATATCGGGACGCATGAGCAGCTTCTTGCGCGCAACGAGATCTACCAGGATCTCTATCATTCCCAGCAGAAAGGGGTGGCTTAACATGGCGAAAGTGCGGAATATCAAGCCAAAAGATACCAAGCGCACGATCAGGCGGCTTTTGGGCTATCTGCTCGAATATAAGCTTAAAATCGCGTTTGTCATCCTGGCGGTCATTTTCAGCGCAGGCGCTTCTGTCGCCAGCGGGTATTTCTTCAAGCCGATTCTAAACGACTATATTGT
This sequence comes from uncultured Clostridia bacterium, assembly GCA_947063485.1. GTDB lineage: Bacteria > Bacillota > Clostridia > Christensenellales > Christensenellaceae > QANA01. The sequence continues at coordinate 2,439 of CAMSSU010000023.1, forward strand.
GCCCTTTATCGGCCAGCAAAACCCCAGCCTGGCGGGTTTTATCACCATGTTGGTTATCATGGGGGTCATCTATCTGCTGGGTGCGGGAGCAACTTTTGTCTGCCGGCGCATTATGTCGGATATCTCCACCTCCACGCTCTATGCGATTCGCGTGGATCTGTTCAACCACCTGCAAGAGCTGCCCATCCGCTATTACGATACGCATACGCATGGCGAGACCATGAGCCTGTTCACCAACGATACGGATGTTTTGCGCGAGATGCTCTCTATGAGCCTGACGCAGATTCTCAATACCATTTTCAATGTTACGGGCATCTTTGTGGTCATGCTCGTTCTAAGCTGGGAGCTGACTGCGCTCGTGCTGGTCATCCTGGTCATCATGCTCGGCGCCGCGCGGTTTATCTCCAGCCGCGGATCCAGGCATTTTGGCAAAGTGCAGAAAGAACTGGCCAATATCAATGGGTATGTCGAGGAAATGGTAGAGGGGCAGAAAGTCGTCAAAGTGTTCTGCCGCGAGGAGATCGCTACCGGGGAGTTTGAGGAAATCTCCAGAAGGCTGGGCGAGGCAGAGCAGCGCTCTTCGATGTTTGCCAATATCATGATGCCCGTGATGGGAAATATCTCCTATGTGCACTATGCGCTGACGGCGATTCTGGGCGGCGTGCTTCTGCTGGCCGGCCGGATGGACGTGGGAACGATTGCCTCTTTCCTGCTCTATACCAGAACATTTTCTGCGCCAATCTCGCAGGTTTCCCAGCAGTTTAACGCGATTTTGATGGCGCTTGCCGGGGCAGAGCGCATTTTCAACCTGATCGATACGCCTGCCGAGGTAGACGACGGCTATGTTACGCTGGTCAACGTGGAAAAACAGCCGGATGGCACATTGCGGGAGTCCGAGCGGCGCACGGGCATTTGGGCCTGGAAACATCCTCACCAAGGGGATGGCACGATTACCTACACCGAGCTCAAAGGAGACGTCGAGTTTGAGGATGTAGTCTTCGGCTATACGGATAAGAAAACCGTCCTGAACGGCATTACGCTGTTCGGCCATGCGGGCCAGAAAATCGCCTTCGTCGGCTCGACGGGCGCGGGCAAAACCACCATCACCAACTTGATCAACCGCTTTTACGATGTGCCGGACGGCAAGATCCGCTATGATGGGATCAATATCAACAAGATCAAGAAGGCAGATCTGCGCAGATCGCTGGGCATCGTTTTGCAGGATACCAACCTGTTTACGGGCACAGTGGCGGATAACATCCGCTATGGCAAGCTGGATGCTACAGACGAGGAAATCGTTGCGGCGGCCAAGCTGGCAAATGCAGATTCCTTCATCCGGCATTTGCCGCAGGGCTATCAGACCATGCTGACGGCAAACGGGGCCAACTTATCCCAAGGCCAGCGGCAGCTGCTCTCCATTGCCAGAGCGGCAGTGGCGGATCCGCCTGTGCTGATTTTGGATGAGGCCACCAGTTCTATCGATACCCGCACCGAGCGCCTGATCGAAAAGGGGATGGACGGCCTGATGGAAGGCAGAACGACTTTTGTCATCGCGCACCGGCTTTCGACCATCCGCAACGCGGATACCATCATCGTCCTGGAAAACGGGCGCATCATTGAGCGCGGCAATCACGATGAACTGCTGGCGCAAAAAGGGAAGTACTATCAGCTCTATACCGGCATGTTTGAGCTGGAATAATGCCGTCAAAAAAACACCGTGCACACTATGGCATGGTGTTTTTCTTTGGCAGCGCTTATTTTTGAAAGATATCTTTTATCAGGGAGGAAACGCGCTCGCGGCGCTTTGCGGTCTCTTCCTGATCGATGCTAAGCCGCAGGACATCGCCTTCCTTTGCCTGGAGCGGGCGAAGCAGGGCATAGGGCAGGGAAAGGATCTCGCCGCTTTCCAGCTCGACGATTGCTGTGTCTTGTTCGATTCGGTCGATAATGAATTTCATCTTGCCTCCTAGTTCTGAATGCACTTTGTGCAGGCGTGGTACCCGAGGTTTTTGGCCTCTTCAACTGTCAGCGCGACGCTCTGATCGCTATAGTAGCGGCATCCTTTCCGATGATAGCTTTTACCGCTGGCGGTGATATAGACGGTATCGATTTTTTCAGAAGCAGGAACGGGCGCTGTGCCGGGCTTTGCAAAGCGAACTGTCTCCCCGTCGGAATAGGCCAGAATATCGCCCAGCTCATCCGTCCGGTAGATGGTTACGCGATGGCGCGCCAATGTTTCCAGCGTCTCGGTATGCGGGTGGCCATAGGAGTTTTCGCTTGCGCAGGAGATGACGGCGGCTTCAGGGGAAACGGCCCGAATAAAGGCATCCGAGCTGGAAGTTTTGCTGCCATGATGCCCGGCTTTGAGCACAGTCGAGCGGACGGATCCAGCGGTATTTTCCAGGATTTCGGCTTCGGAAAGCGCTTCGGCATCTCCTGTAAACAGAAAGGAAGTTTCCCCGAAGCAGACGCGGATGACCGCAGAATAATCGTTGAGGTTTTCATATTCCTCCTGCACTGGGGCCAGAATTTCGCAGCGCACATCGCTGCCCAGCTGAAAACTTTCGCCTGCTTTGGCTTGAAGTGCTGGAATTTTCCGCTCCTGAATGGCCAAAAGCAGATTCTCATACCCCTGGCTGGTATGGCTGACACCAGGCAGGCAAACCTGCTCAATTTGGAAATTCTCCACGATATACTGCATTCCGCCGATGTGATCGGAATGCGGATGCGTTGCGACGAGCATGTTAAGCGTCGTTATGCCATATTCCTCCAGGATCTGAGCCACTTTATTTTTCGCCGAAGATTCTCCGGCATCGATCAGCATTGATTTTCCATCCGGTGTCAAGATGAGCGCGCTGTCTCCCTGGCCGACGTCAATATAGATCACCCGAAGCCCATCCGCATCGCCGGGAAGATCCGAAAGAACCGGCGAGCCCGCACTCGGCGCAACGGGCGAGACGCCGCTCGGAACGGACTCTCCAGGCTGAGCAAAGAAATAGATGGCCGCGGCTATGAGAAAAAAGAGAATGGTTGCCAAAGAGAGGGCAGAGGATTTGCGCTTTTTCATAGAACACCTCGAGAGAAAAATAGAAAGAACAGAAGGAAAAGCTGAAGGAACAGGGCAAGCGGCACCAGGATGGTAAACTTTCGGTGCTGTGTCTTATGGCGGAAAAGATGCATGCCCAGCAGCATACTCGCCGCCCCGCCCAGCCATGCAAACGCAAGCAGCACCCGCTCGGGTATACGCCAGCGATGCTGCCGTGCCAGATGCTTATCCCATCCGCAGGCGAAAAACGCCAGCAAATTTAGGATAGGCAGATAGAATGACAGAAAGAATCCAAAATTGCTTTTCATGGCATCTAGTATACCTGAATTTTCATGTGCATTCAAATAGGAAAAATACTTTTCAGAAGTGAATAGATCGTGATATAATAGCATTATTGTTTGGATAGAGGAGATCGCAGGATGAATCAGCATGTTGCAGAAGTCGCCCGGCGCATTTGGGAGCTGCGGGAGATACTGGAAATTTCAAAAGAAGAAGTCGCGCAGAAAGCTGGCATTGATTTCGACGATTATGTCAAATACGAGAGCGCGGAGCTGGATATTCCCATCAGCGCCATCTATGCCGTCGCAGAAGTGCTCAAGGTAGATCCCACTGTCCTGCTGACGGGCGAGGCGCCGCGCATGAACCAATATACGATTACGAGAAAAGGGAAGGGAATCTCTGTCGAGCGCTATAAGGAGTATAGCTTCCAGGCCCTGGCCTTCAATTTTATGAACCGGGATATGAACCCCATGATCGTAAATCTGGAGCCCAAACAGTCCGCGCCCGAGCTGGTAACGCACGGCGGGCAGGAGTTCAACTATGTGCTGGAAGGCGTCGTTACCGTGCTGTACGGGCCGCATAAGTTCCAGCTGAAGGAAGGGGACAGCATCTACTTTGATCCGGCGATCCCCCATGGCCAGATGGCCGAATTCGGCTCGGCAAAATTTTTGACTATCATCAACGAATGAGGGGTTAGCAGGAAATGTTAGAAAAGTTTTTGCCCAGAACGGAGTTTTCCTCCTATGAAGATTTTATAGAGAATTATCGGGTGAACATCCCGGAAAATTTCAATTTTGCCTATGATGTCATGGATGAATGGGCGGCGCAGTGCCCGGAAGATCCTGCGCTGCACTGGTGCAACGAGGAGAATTGCGATCGCATTTTAAGCTTTGCGGAGATCAAGCGCCTGAGCGATAAAACTGCCAACGCCTTAAAGGAAATGGGCATCGGCAAGGGCGATCGGGTCATGCTGATCCTCATGCAGCGCATCGAAGTGTGGACAACCATGCTGGCTTTGCAAAAAATTGGCGCAGTTACCATCCCGGTTACCTTTTTGCTCACGCCCAAAGACATTGTCTATCGCTGCAATGCGGCAAACGTCAAGATGATCATCAGCGTGGATATGCAGGAAGTTGTGCGGCATATCCAGGACAGCCTGCCGCAGTGTGAAACGGTGGAGAAAGTCTGCATTGTCGGAGAGCGGGTAGAGGGCTTTATCGATTACCGTGCAAAGGTGGAAGAGGCCAGCGAGCGTTGGACGCGCCCAACGGGAGCGGAGGCGACCGCTATCACCGATCCCATGCTCATCTATTTTTCTTCCGGAACCACGGGAATGCCCAAAATGATTCTGCACGATTTCTCGCATCCGCTGGGGCATATCGTGACGGCCAGATACTGGCAGGATACGCATAAGGGCGATGTGCATATGGTCAATGCCGACTCCGGCTGGGCCAAGTTTGGCTGGGGAAAGATCTACGGGCAGTGGATCTGTGGGGCGACCATCGTCGCTTACGACGTCGTAAAATTCAACGCAAAACATATGCTGGAGACAATCGAGCGCATTCGGCCGACGATTTTCTGCGCGCCGCCCACGGTTTTCCGTTTTCTGATCCGCGAGGATATTTCGCACTACGATCTCTCTTCAATCCGGCACTGCACCATCGCGGGAGAGCCGCTCAACCCGGAAGTTTTCTACGAATTCCAGCGCAAAACCGGCCTTTCGCTGACAGAGGGCTTCGGGCAATCCGAGGGCACGGTGCTTTTGGCAAACTTCAAGTGGTTCCCGATTAAGCCGGGCTCCATGGGCAAGCCTGTGCCGCTCTATAAGATTGATATTATCGATGAAAACGGCGATTCCTGCGAAGATGGCATTGTGGGCAGGGTGGTCGTCAGAGATGCCATAGCGCATCCGCCGGTTGGCCTTTTTAAAGAGTATTATATGGACGAGCAGGCCAACGCCAGCGCTTGGCGGAACGGCATGTATGATACGGGGGATACCGCCTGGAGAGACGCAGATGGCTACTACTGGTTTGTAGGCCGAAGCGACGATGTCATCAAATGCTCGGGCTACCGCATTGGGCCGTTCGAGGTGGAAAATGCGCTGATGACGCATCCAGCTGTGCTGGAATGTGCGGTAACAGCGGCGCCGGATCCCGTGCGCGGCCAGGTCGTCAAGGCGACAATCGTGCTCACCAAGCAGTATGAGCCCAGCGACACGCTCAAAAAAGAAATTCAGGATCATGTGAAGAAGGTAACGGCGCCCTATAAGTATCCCAGAATTGTCGAGTTCGTGCGCGAGCTGCCCAAAACGACGAGCGGGAAAATCCGCCGGGTCGAGATTCGCAATCAAGATAAAAATCAGTAGTTTGCTCAAGGTGTTATGGCGAAGTTAAATGCGGTTTTAGAAATCGGCACATCTAAAATAGTCTGCCTGATCGAGCGGCCTGGTGGAGAGGCTCTGACGAGCGTCCCCGGGGCCTGCCTTGTGCGTTATGATGGCATTAAAAATGGAAAATGGTCGGGCTACTCCGCTTTCGCCGAGGATCTCATGACCGCGATTTCCGGCGCGGAAAGTCAGGTTGGAAAGACCATCAAAAGCTGTGCTGTAGGTGTTCCCGGGTGTTTTTGCAAAATTGTATTTCGGGAAGGCAAAAAGAAAATCAAAGGGCTTGTTAAGGAAGAAGATATCGATTGGCTGGTCAACCGCCTGAAGCCAAAAGAGGTAGGAGGTGCGGATCTGATTGACGTCCGCCCAGCCTATTTTATGGATGATCGGGACAATGTCTATCTCAACGAGCCTATCAATCTGAAAACGGCAACGCTGCGCTGTGGAATGACCTATTTTTACGGGCATAAGCCTTTTTTGGACAGCGTAGAGCGGGCTCTGCTCTCCAGAAAAATTTCTGTGGACAAGTTCATCTGCGAGCCTTTGGCTCAGGCCCTGCACTATATTCCTCAGCAGGAGCGGGATGCCACCTCCGCCATCATCGATATCGGCTATTACAGCACAGGGGTTACGGTTGCCTATGGCGATACGATACTGGCGCACAGCACCATCGATCTAGGCGGGAGCACGGTTACCAACCGCCTGGTGAGCCGCCTGGATATCAGGGAAAATTTGGCAGAAAGTTTAAAAAGAAGACACATTTTCGGCATCGACCTTCAGCCCGGAGAGAAAGTTTATGCAAAGGATGAGGCCGGGCGGATGGTGCAGTTCGATGCTGCTTCCATCAAAAATTCCATCGATGAAATTGCCGATATTGTCTGCACAGAAGTGCGCCGGGAGCTATACCGCTATCGGAATTACCTGCGCAAAGATGCGAAGATTTACCTCATCGGAGCAGGTATTTCTATGCAGGGATTTGATGCATATTTAAAAAGACAGATTCATGCAAACCTGACGCTGCCCCCCAGAAATAAGTACCGCGGGCTGCCTGCAATTTACAATTCCGGCGTCGCACTTCTTGACAACAACTCGGCGACAGTATATCATTTAAGAGGTAATGAAATAGGCTCTAAAATTAGGGATAAAGTGAACCGTTTTTTAAATATGAAGTAAAAGTTTGGGAGGAAATCATATGCCCTTGGGATTAGACACAGAGATGGGAACTGTCGCGAATATCAAAGTCATTGGTGTCGGCGGCGGCGGCGGCAATGCTGTGAACCGCATGGTTGAATATGGCCTTGAAGGCGCAGAATTCATCGTTGTCAATACAGATAAGCAGGCGCTTTATCTCAACCATGCGCCCAATAAAATTCAAATTGGCGAAAAACTCACAAAAGGCCTTGGCTCCGGCGCAAATCCGGAAATCGGAAGAAAAGCGGCGGAGGAGAGCAGAGATGAGCTGGAAAGCGTCATCAAAGGCGCAGACCTGGTTTTCATTGCGGCTGGCCTTGGCGGTGGGACAGGCACAGGCGCTGCCCCTGTTGTCGCGCAAATCGCAAAAGATTGCGGCGCTTTGACCGTCGGCTTTGTAACCACGCCTTTCTGGTTTGAAGGCGCGCCCAGAAAACGGGCGGCAGAAGCTGGCTTTGAAGATATGATGAATGCTGTGGACAGCATTGTCAAAATTCCGAACGACAAACTGCTGGATGTTGTGGGTAAGAGCACGCCTTTGATGGAGTCCTTCAAGCTGGCAGACGATGCGCTGCGCCAGGGCATTCAGGGCCTGACGGAGCTCATTGCAAAGCCCGCTATCATCAACCTGGACTTTGCAGACGTCAGAACGGTTATGCTCGAGCGCGGCACGGCGCATATGGGTATGGGCGTTGGCTATGGTGAAAATAAGGTGGTCGATGCGACGAAGCAGGCGATCATGAGCCCGCTTTTGGATACCAGCATTCAGGGTGCAAAAGGCATCATCTTCAATATTGTCGGCGACAAGACGTTTGGCCTGCCTGAAATCGAAGAGGCGTTCAAGCTCATTCAGGAAGCCGCAGATCCGGATGCGAATGTCATCATGGGTGCGGATGTCAATATGGATTTGGACGACGAAGTGCGCGTTACCTTGATCGCAACTGGCTTTGGCAGCGGCAGCAGGCCTGCCCCCGGCGAAGTGAAAGAGACGATCAAGAATAGAGTGAATGATTATGCAAATAATGCCAGCGCGAATCTTATGAACCGCGGCCTGAATAAATCTGCTGCGCCTTCCGGCGTTACGGAAAAGAACTTCGACTATCTCGATCCTGAAGATGAGCCGCAGCTTCCGCTGTTCTTAAAGAAATCTCCCAAGAGAATTTCCATGGACGACTAAAAAAAGAGAAAAAGAAGTCGGCAAATGCCGGCTTCTTTTGGTTATGGAAAAAATATGAAAAAACTGAGAACAAAATTAAAACAAAAACCCGCAGAGCTGGCCATCCAGGCGGATGCGGACTTCGGTTTGAGTGAAGAGCAGGTGCAGGCACAGATTCTGGCCGGCCAGAGCAATGCCGAGAGCAGCGTGCGCTCCAAGCCATATGGGCAGATTATCTGGGATAACACAATGACCTATTTCAATCTGCTCAATCTGATTCTTGGCGCGGTTGTCATCGCGCTGGGCTCTTATCGGAACGCTCTGTTTTTACTCGTGGTCATCTGCAATATTGTGATCGGAATTTTCCAGGAGATTCGGGCAAAAAAAGCTGTAGATAAGCTCTCTCTAATCTCTCAGCCGGAGGTGCGGGTTCTGCGCGGCGGCCGGGAACAGAAGATTCCGGTGAGCAATGTGGTCAAGGGTGATATTGTTCTGCTGGAGCAGGGAAGCCAAATCTGCGCAGACTGTTCTGTGATTTCGGGCAGCTGCGAGGTGGATGAATCCCTGCTCACAGGAGAAGCAGACGCGATTTTTAAGAAAAGCGGAGATGCTCTGCTCTCAGGGAGTTTCCTGATCTCCGGGAGATGCAAAGCCCGGGTGGAAAAAGTCGGGCTGGAAAGCTATGCCAATTCCATCGCAAATGAGGCGAAGGTGATCTCCAAAGCAAACTCCGAGATCATCAGGGAGCTGAACCGGCTCATTAAGCTGATCAGCGGGTTTATCCTCCCGTTCGGCGCATTTCTATTCTGCAAACAGTATTTCCTGCTGCATTCTACGCTCCGCTATTCGTCTGTATCCGCCATCGCGGCCATTATCGGCATGATACCCGAGGGGCTTATTTTGCTGACGAGCATGGTGCTGACGGTCGGCGTCATTCGCCTGGCAAAAAAGAAAACGCTGGTCCAGGATCTCTATTGCATCGAGACGCTGGCGCGGGTAGATACGCTTTGCCTGGATAAGACGGGCACAATCACGACGGGAGAGATTCGCTTCCGCGAGGTGCTGCCCTTGGCAGACTTCCCAGTTCCCACAGAAAAAATCGTTGGAGAGCTGATAGGCGCGCTGGAGGATCACAACAGCACTTTTTTAGCTCTGAAAAAACAGTTTCCCGGGAGCACCTGCTGGGAATGCAGTGCAAAGATTCCGTTTTCACCCATCAGGAAATGGAGCGGCGCCTGCTTTGCAAAGGAAGGGGAGAGCTATCTTCTGGGTGCCAGCGAAATTCTCTGCCGGCATTGTGTGCAGACGGATTTTATGCAGCAGGTAACAGAGCTGGAGGAGAGGGGGCAGCGGGTTTTGCTCTTAGCTCATACGGCGGAGCCTGCACTGCCTGAAGCGCTCCCAGACGGCCTGCAGCCTTTGGCGCTGCTCGTTTTGGAAGATGTGATCCGCCCAGAAGCAGAGGAGATTTTCTCTTTTTTCCAGCAGGAAGGTGTCGAGCTGGTCATCATTTCTGGGGATAGCGCGAAAACTGCGCACGCCATCGCAAAGCGCGCAGGAGTGCAAAATATAAAAGGATATTTGGATATTGCAGAGCTTTCGGAAGAAGAGCTAGAGGAGGCAATCCCCAAAACAAGCGTCTTTGGGCGCGTCGCCCCGAAGCAGAAAAAACAGATCATCGCCAGCCTAAAAAAGCAGGGACACACTGTGGGCATGGTGGGGGATGGCGTCAACGATGTACTGGCCCTCAAGGAGGCCAGCTGCGGCATGGCTCTGGCATCGGGCAGTGATGCGGCAATCACCGTTTCTCCCATCGTCCTTCTGGATTCCAATCTGCATGCGCTCTATAATGTCGTCATGGAAGGCAGGCGCGTCATCAACAATCTAAAGCGCTCGGCCTCGCTTTTTCTGGTTAAAACGGTGCTCTCCTTTCTGCTCTCGGTGATTTTTCTCATCATCCCCAGCAACTACCCGATCTTGCCCATTCAGTTTTCCCTCATCGGCGCACTGTTTATCGGCACACCCTCTTTCATTTTGGCGCTTCAGCCAAACCAGGAGAGGGTAACGGGCAGTTTTCTTGCAGATGTTCTGGTATCCGCGCTTCCAGGCGCATTTTCGGCCAGCCTGCTTATTGCGCTCATCAGCATTTTCCAGCCGGCTTTTGCATTGACGCAGGAGCAGGTCTCCACTTTGAGCATGCTTACTCTTGGCTTCTGCTTTATGTTTGTGCTTTTCCAGATCTCGCTGCCGCTGAACTGGCTGCGGGCTGCGCTTTTTACACTCATGAGCTCTCTGTTTTTGCTGGCGGTACTTTTTATTCCAGAAATGCTCTACCTTACGGCAATTACGCCCAAAATGCTGCTAATCACCCTGGGAATTGCACTGCTGATCTGGCCGCTTAACGCTTTATTTGCCCGCACGATAGGGAAGGTGCGGCAAAAATACAAGCGGCGGGAAATGAGAATAGGCTGAATATTTTCTCACTTTGGATTGCATTTTGAGCCAGCATCGGCTATAATAAAATCGATTGATCACTTAGTAGCTCTATGCTTCCCTGGGGAAGCGCGATTATAAATCAGGAGGGATTCCATGAACGCTTCGGAATTGAAACAACTCAAAGTGAACGCGGCGAAAGTTCGCCTCGGGATCATCGAAGGCGTCTTTGCGGCGAAATCCGGCCATCCGGGCGGTTCGCTTTCGGCGGCTGAGATCTTCACCTATCTGTATTTTAAGGAAATGCGCATTGATCCAAAGGATCCGAAAAATGCGGATCGGGATCGTCTCGTCCTTTCCAAAGGGCATTGTGCGCCGGGCCTTTACAGCGCGCTGGCGCAGCGCGGCTATTTCTCTCCCGAAGAGATGAAGAGCCTGCGGCATATCGGCTCGTTCCTGCAGGGGCACCCGGATATGAAGGGTACGCCCGGCGTAGATATGAGCTCCGGCTCCCTGGGGCAGGGCATCTCGGCGGCTGTCGGCATGGCGCTGGCAGGCAAGCTGGATCAGAAGGATTACCGCGTCTATACGCTGCTGGGCGACGGCGAGATCGAAGAGGGACAGGTTTGGGAAGCTGCGATGTTCGCTGCGCATAAAAAACTGGATAACCTCTGCGTCATCGTCGACTACAACGGCCTGCAGATCGACGGCCCTGTCGACGAAGTTGGCGGTCCTTCGCCCATCGATAAGAAATTTGAGGCGTTTGGCTTTGATGTCGTAACCATCAATGGCAACGATTTTGAAGAGATCGAAAAAGCGCTGGATCATGCGAAAACAGTAAAAGGCAAGCCCTGCGCGATCGTCGCAAAAACGATCAAGGGCAAAGGCGTTTCCTATATGGAAAACAACGTCGCTTGGCACGGCTCTGCTCCCAACAAAGAGCAGTATGATATCGCGATGGGCGAGCTCGAAGCGGCCCTGAAGGAACTGGAGGCTTAAAACATGGCGGAAATCGTAAAAAAAGCAACGCGTGAGAGCTTCGGCGAAGCGGTTACAAAGCTCGCGGAAAAATATCCGGAAATTGTTGTGCTGGATGCAGACCTCGCTGCTGCAACCAAAACCGGCACGTTCAAAAAGGCACATCCCGATCGCTTCTTCGACTGTGGCATCGCTGAGAGCAATATGATCGGCATCGCGGCTGGCCTGGCTACCTGCGGAAAAATCCCGTTTGCGGCTTCTTTCGCAATGTTCTCGGCTGGCAGAGCTTATGAGCAGATCAGAAACTCGGTCGGCTATCCCAAGCTGAACGTAAAAGTTGTCGGCTCGCATGCCGGCATCTCCGTCGGCGAAGACGGCGCAACGCATCAGTGCAATGAGGATATCGCCCTCATGCGCACGATCCCCGGAATGGTTGTGCTCAACCCTGCGGATCACTACGAGATGCTGGCAGCTGTGGAAGCGGCTGTTCTGCATAAAGGCCCGGTTTATCTGCGCCTTGGCCGTCTGGCGGCAGAGAGCATCAACAATAACGATGATTATCATTTCGAGCTTGGAAAGGGCATTCAGCTGCATGATGGCAACGATATTACCGTCGTCGCAACGGGCCTGATGGTTGGCGAAGCGCTCAAGGCTGTGAAGAGCCTGGAGGAGCAGGGTGTCCATGCGCGCCTGATCAATATCCACACGATTAAGCCTATCGATGAGGAGATCATCATCAAAGCCGCAAAAGAGACGGGCAAGATCATCACGGTGGAGGAGCACAACGTCATCGGTGGTCTGGGCGAAGCAGTCTGCTCTGTGCTGAGCGAGAAATGCCCGACGCCTGTCAGAAGAATTGGCGTCTATGACAGATACGGCTATTCCGGCCCGGCGGTAGATCTCTTAAAAGAGTTTGGCCTCTGCGCTGAAAATATCGAGAAAGTCATCAAAGAAGAGCTGGCGAAATAAGCTTCTCTTCGCAAAGAAAACTTACTGCAATGCAGTAAGTTTTCTTTCTATATTGGGGAAAATCATGGAAATTAGAATTGAAATAGCAACGCCGGCAGATGCAGCAGCGCTGCTGGATATCTATGCGCATTATGTAAGGAACACGGCCATCACCTTTGAATATGAAGTGCCCTCCCTGGAGGAATTTGCCCAAAGAATCGGGAAAACTCTGGCAGAATACCCGTATCTGGTGGCAAAGCGTAGAGAGGAGATCCTCGGTTATGCCTATGCCGGCGCGTTCCATCCGCGTGCGGCCTATCACTGGGCGGCTGAGCTGGCAATCTATGTGAAAAATGGCTGCCAGAAGATGGGAATCGGAAAGCGCCTGTATGCCGCGCTGGAAGAGATATTAAAAAAGCAGGGAATTCTCAATCTCGAGGCCTGCATTGCCTATCCGGAGGCAGAAGACGAGTATTTGACGAAAAACAGCGTGGAATACCATAGGCATCTGGGCTATCGCCTGGTGGGGCAATTTCACCAGTGCGGCTACAAATTTGGCAAGTGGTATCATATGGTCTGGATGGAGAAGATCATTGGCGAGCATTTGGAGGAGCAGCCGCCGGTTCGGCCTTTTCCTGAAATAAAAGACTCTCTTGCGCTCAATTAAAAGAAGGCCCCAAGATTTGCTTGAAATCTTGAGGCCTTTTTCCTATTTCATTGCTTTTTCTGCAAAACTGTTGTTGACCAGCTCACTGTAAGGCGCGCGGCTGGAAAGCTCTCCAGCGCCCTCCATGACATCCTGCAAGCGGTTGAAGGAATCCTCCGTCATAAACGGATCGCCCATCCAGGCGTCGATCTCCTGATACCGTGCCGCAACCTGCTCCAGCACCTCCAGATCGGTATCCGGGAAGAACTCTGCAATCGTCTCAGCGATTTCCCTGGGCTCTGCTTCAGCCAGCCATTTCTGTGCTTTGGCGATGGCATTGGTAAACTTCTGAACGGTTTCGCCGTTTTCATCGATATAGCTCTTGAGCGCGAAGTAAGCCGTATATGGAATCTCGCCGCTATCCTGGCCGACAGAGGCAACGATATAGGCCGAGCCTTCCTGCTCCATCATCGTCGCAGTTGGTTCAAACATCGTCGTGTAGTCGCCGGTGCCGCCAGCAAATGCACCTGCCATCAGGCCAAATTCCACGGATGTATCAAAATCCAGATCGGAAGTAGAAATCCCATGCTGTTTTAAGACATACTCCAGCGTCATGCAGGGCACGCCGCCTTTTCTGCCGGCAAGGATATGTTTGCCTGCCAGTTTTTCATAGGAGAAATCCGCGTCGGGCTCGCGGGCCATAATGAAAGAACCGTCGCGCTTGGTGAGCTGAGCGAAAACCTGGGCGTAATCTTCTTTGCCCTCGTTATAGACGTAGATGCTCGCTTCTGGGCCGGCCAGGCCAATTTCTACCTGCCCGGAGATGACTGCCGTCATAACCTTATCCGCGCCCTGGCCGTTGATCAGCTCAACGTCCAGCCCCTCTTCCTCAAAGTAGCCCAGTTTGATGGCCGCATACTGCGGGGCATAGAAGACAGAATGCGTTACTTCGCTGATGGTGATGTGCGTCATTTCCTCTTCTTTTGCGCAGCTGACCAGCAGGCAGCTGAGCAAAAGGGCGAGGGAGAGTAATAGTGAGAGAAATTTTTTCATATATGCTCCTTTCGACATTTTGTCAAACTTTATTCTTAATTATTTTTCTTTCCAGCAGGAGAACCACCTGATACATGAGCGCCGCGGCAACTGCCAGCAGCAATACGCTTGTCATCACCAGATCCATCTTAAAGACCTGCGAGCCATAGACGATGAGATAGCCCACGCCCGCTTTTGAGACGAGAAATTCGCCCATGATGACGCCGACCCAGGAAAGCCCGACGTTGATCTTCAGCGAGTTGATGATCGTGATGAAGTTGGAAGGCAAAACAGCTTTGGTGAAAATCTGAAGCTTATTCGCCCCATAAACCCGCATCAGCTTGATTTTTTCCTCTTCCGTCGCCATAAACCCGTTGAGCACCTCCATAATCGTAACGATGAGGGAGATGGCCAGAGTCATAATGATGATTGCTTTTGGGCCAGCGCCCACCCACACAATAAAAATCGGCCCCAGGGCGACTTTTGGCAAGGCGTTCAAAATGACGAGATAGGGCTCCATCACGCGCGAGAGAAAAGAGGACCACCACAGCGCAGTCGCGATCAGCGTTCCGATGATCGTCCCGAGCAAAAAGCCCACGATGGTTTCCAGGCAGGAGATACCGATATGTCTTAAAAGATCTCCGTTTTCATATAAGTTTGTCAAAGATTTCAAAATCCGGGAGGGCTGGCTCATGATAAAGGAATCGATCCATCCCAAATTTCCCGCAATCTCCCAAAGGCCAAATAGTGCGGCTAAAATGCCGACGCGCGTTAAGTTTATAAAAAAGCGGCGCCGTTTGGTCTGCCTGAGATAAAGAGCTCTCTCCGGCGAAATAGGCGCGGTCTTCTCCTTTCTATGAAACATGAATATCCAGCTCCTTCCAGATGTGATTGAAATATTTCTGAAATTCGGGGTATTTACGGCATGTTAGGGGAGTGCGAGTCGGCTCTTCAAAGGTAATATCCAGCACTTCTTTGACGCGCGCAGGCCGCCCGCTCAAAATGACCACTTTATCCGAAACGCTGATGCTCTCCGAAATATCGTGCGTTACCATAATGGCAGTCTTCTTCTCGTTTTTGATGATCTGGTAAATATCGTCTGCAACGGCAAGGCGCGTCTGATAATCCAGCGAAGAGAAGGGCTCATCGAGCAAAAGAATCTCCGGGCGGCAGGCAAGCGTGCGAATCAGCGCTGCCCGCTGCCGCATTCCCCCCGACAACTGATCAGGAAATTTGTCTTTAAATTCGTATAATCCATATTCTTTTAAAAGCTTGTCGACGTATGCTATGTTATCAGGCGTTTTCTGGCGCTGAATCTCCAGGCCCAGCAGCACATTTTGATAAACAGTGCGCCAGGAAAACAGCTGATCTTTCTGAAACATGTAGCCAAGAGCCGGGCTGGGTTTTTCTACGATTTGATTCTCTACAAAAACCTGGCCGGAAGTGGGCTTTAAAAGCCCTGCGATAATGGAAAGAAGCGTAGATTTTCCACATCCGCTTGGGCCAACGACGCTCACATATTCCCCGCTGTTTATGGAAAAACTGACATGAGAAAGCGCTTCAATTTCTCCATTTTTAGACTGATATTTCAAGCAAACGTCCGAAACGTTTACAACTTCTTTCATAGGAAAACCTCCTTATGTGGTTTATAATATGGGCAGGATGGCAAAAGTGTGTGAGAGAAATCATGCGCAGCCAAAAAACCGGCCATTGCCCGGGCTTTGTAAATTTGGCAAAAGCGTGGTATAATAAAACAATCATAGTTTTTAGGCAAGGCTGAATGATTTGCATTCTTGCATAGAACAATACTGAAAGGACAGTAAATTTGAAGAATAGACCTATCAACACAACTGAACTGAGCATGCCGGCTCCTGCTGGAGAGAAAAAGCCTCAGAGAAGGCGCGCAGGCAGCAAAACAAGAGACGGCAAAAATCCAGGAACAAAAGCGCAAGCCAGCGCAAAATCTGCGGATACCAAAAGGGCAGCAAAGCCCTCGCATAAGCGTTCTCCAAAGGAGGAACAGCAAAAGAAGAGCAGAGCACAGGCCGCTTCGGGCGCTGCCCAAAAGCGCACGTCTGCGCCCAAAACGGGACGGAGTAGGCATAAAAATGCCGCTTCCGGCGTGAAGATTATCCCGCTCGGCGGAATTGGTGAAGTTGGAAAGAACATGACTGTCATCGAATGGGAGGATAACATCCTCGTGGTCGATTGCGGTCTGGTGTTCCCCAGGCAAGATATGCTGGGCATCGATTATGTGATCCCGGATATCACCTACCTCGAGAAAAACAAGAGCAAAATCAAGGGATTTGTGCTGACGCATGGGCATGAAGACCATATCGGTGCGACGCCCTATGTATTGGATAAATTCAATGTTCCCGTTTATGGGACAAAGCTCACTCTGGCGCTCGTCGAGCTCAAACTTTCTGAGCACGGTGTCAAGCAGAATAACCTGCGGTGCGTGAAGGAAGGGGACAAAGTAAACTGCGGCGTATTCGAGATCGAGTTTATCAAAGTCAGCCACAGCATCGACGATGCCGTCGGCCTGGCGATCAAAACGCCTGCCGGCATGATCGTGCATACCGGCGATTTTAAGGTGGACTATACGCCCACAGACGGTAAAATTATCGATCTGAATAAATTTACCCAGCTGGGAAATGAGGGCGTTTTAGCCCTGCTTTCGGACAGCACCAACGCCGAGCGCCCGGGATATACCATTTCGGAAAAAGCAGTTGGGCAGACTTTTGAGCGCTATTTCTCCGAAGCAAAGGGCCGTATCATCATCGCAACTTTTGCTTCGAATATTCACCGCATTCAGCAGGTCGTGGATGCTGCAAAAAAATTCAACCGCAAGATCTGCCTTACCGGCCGCAGTATGGTGCGCATTCAGAAAGTGGCGACAGAGCTTGGGTATCTGGATATCCCGGAAAAAATGCTGATAGAGATAGACGACATCTCTTCTGTGCGCGATAATAAAATCGTCGTTTTGACGACGGGAAGCCAGGGCGAGCCCATGAGCGGCCTGGTGCGCATGGCCTCCGGCGAGCACGCAAAAATGGAGATCAAGCGCGGAGATACCGTCATCATCTCTTCCACACCGATTCCGGGCAATGAGAAATACGTCTCAGACGTCATCAATCTGCTCTATCGGAAGGGTGCGAATGTGATCTATGGCTCCATGGCTCAGGTGCACGTCTCGGGACATGCCTGCCAGGAAGAGCTCAAGCTGATGCTTTCCTTGGTCAAGCCGCAGTACTTCATTCCCGTTCACGGGGAATACCGCCAGATCTATAGCCATGCGGCGCTGGCCGAGAGTATGGGCATCAAAAATAAGAATATTTTCATCTCGGAGATCGGCAAGCCGATTATCCTGCATTCTAAGGGGATAGAGATTGGCGAAAGCGTGCCTTCCGGCATCGTCATGATAGACGGCCTCGGAATTGGCGATGTGGGCAGCGTCGTTTTAAGGGATCGCAAGCTGCTCTCTCTGGATGGTCTGTTTGTCTCCATTGTGGCGATTTCCCGGCAGACGGGAGAGATCGTCTCCGGGCCGGAAATTCTTTCGCGCGGTTTCGTCTATATGAAGGAGGCGGAGAATCTTCTGGATGAGGCCAGAGCCATCGTGCGGGAGACGGTAGAGGATTGCCTCTATGAAGATCGCCTAAGCGACAGCGCCAATATGAAAAACCGCATCCGCAAAGCGCTCAACACGTATCTCTATACGCGCACAAAGCGCAGCCCGATGATTCTGCCGGTCATTCTCGAAATATAAAGGAGGGGCTCTGATGTATATCTATGATAAAGCGCACGAATTGGCTGCAGAAATTAAGCGTTCCGCTGAATTTCTCGAATACAAAAAGCTCAAAGACGAAGTGCTTGCAGATGAGACGACAAAAAGCTTAGTTACGCAGTATAAGAGCTTGCAGTTCGAAGGCCAGGCAGCTATCATTGCCGGCCAGCAGCCCAGCGAAGAGCTTTTGGATAAGCTCAAGAAATTGGGCGAAGTTTTGGCGTTCAATGCAAAGGTAACCGAGTATTTTGCCGCCGAGTATAAGTTCAATACCATCGTCTCGGATATTTACAAAATCATCGGCGATGCTTGCGAGCTAAATGATGGGCTGTTTGAAAAGGAATAGCAGATCCAAATAGCGGGGAAACAGTATGGAAAAGAATCGAAACGGGGAAAACTCACAAAACAGGCAGCGCCGTTCCATTCCGGCGGTTGATTTTTCGCAGCAGGAGGAACATCCCAAAAAGAGCAGGGAGATTGCGCCGCCAGCCAGCAGCGCCCTCAAAAATGGTAACGCCAGGCGGCAGCCTGCGCCGAAATTCTCAAATAATAAAATGCTAAAAGCGGTTCTGCGTCCTCTCAGCTCTGTTCTGATCGGCCTTTTGATCGTCGTTTTGGTGTCGCTCATCGGGTTTCGGTATGCCGTGAACCACTACTTCTCACCGGTAGATGAAAACTCTACGCAGGAAATAGAGGTGATCATCGAACGCAATGAGTCTCTCAGCAAGATTTCGAAAAAACTGGAGGAAGCGGGAGTCATCCGCAATCATACCGCGTTCAAATACTATGTGGATTTTTCGGATATGAGCTCTAAGCTGCTGGCCGGAAAATTTACGCTTTCTCCCAGCATGAGCTTTGACGACATCATCAGCATCCTAAAGCGCCCCTCTGCCGCGGCAGATACCACCAGGATGACGTTTGCCGAGGGCATCACCATCGAAGGCTATGGCAAGCTTTTGGAGAAAGAAAATATCCTCAAAAATTCCGAGACATGGAAGGATATTGCAAAGACCGGGCAAGGTTATAATGAGAAATATAGCTTTATCCAGGAAGTGATAGACAAGCAAAACTCCTCGGAAAAGACGAGAAATTATATTCTGGAAGGATATTTGTTCCCGGATAC
>CAMSSU010000024.1 GCA_947063485.1 uncultured Clostridia bacterium
TCCTCCCTATCCGTTTTTATACTGTGGCTAATTATTATAATGCCTGAGACAAGATTCTGCAAATTTTTTACTGGCAAAACGGCATGAAAAAAAGGAGGATTTCCTCCTTTTTACTCTTTTTTCTTTTTGCGTTTTTCCCGGAAGTATTCTCTTAAAATTTGTGCGCATTCCTCTTGCAGGATTCCGCCGGAAACCAGAGGGTGATGATTGAAGGGCAGGGCGTTCAAATCGCAAAGACTGCCAAAACAGCCAGCTTTGGGATCGGGAGCGCCGAAACAGACCTCATCCAGCCGGGCGTTGAGAATCGCCCCGGCGCACATGGGGCAGGGCTCCAGCGTTACATAAAGCTGGCAGCCAGTCAGCCGCCATCCGCCCAGCTTTTTCGCGGCCTTTTGAATGGCGAGAAGCTCTGCATGAGCGCAGGGGTTTTTGCCCGCTTCGCGCTTGTTATGCGCCCGGGCGATGACACTGTCCTCCCGGACGATCACCGCTCCAACGGGAACTTCATCGATGGCCGCGGCTTTGGCGGCTTCGCGCAGAGCCAGGCGCATATAGTATTCTCGCGTTTGCTGCATGAACCCTCCTCCTTTTAGGGGCGGAGCGCTTGGAGAATGCAGGCCACGCTATCGAATGTATAGTCCGGGACAATTTCGGAGGCATCGATATCCTGCTGGCTGATTTCGCCTGAAAGCACAGCGATGCCCGTAATGCCGCCGTTCACGGCCGTCGCGATGTCGGTATAGAGCCGGTCGCCGACGATGGCAGTCTTTTCCGGCGCCGTTCCTGCGGCATCCAGGATAAAGGAGACGGTTTCTGCAAAGGGCTTGCCCATAAACTTTGGGGCAATGCCCGTGGCATGTTCGATCATAGCGCTCATAGAGCCGCAGTCCGGCAGGAAGGCGCCGCCCTCCAGCGGGCAGACGCGATCGATATTCGTCGCCAAAAAGGGAACGCCGGAAGAAACGAGCCGGCAGATGGCCTCGGCCTTTTGAAAGTCAAAAGTGGTATCGAACCCGAGCACAACGGCATCGGCCGCCTGAGTATCGGCCGGCAAAAGCTCGATTCCTGCCTGCGCAAACTGCGCTTCCAGCGCGGGCGTGCCGGATAAAAACACCTTTGGGGCAGGAAAATGCGTTTTCAGATAGTGGAGCGTAACATCTCCGGAAGTCATGATATGCGAGCGGGTGATGCCCGAAAAGCCCAGCCGCTCCAGCTTTTTGATATAATCCTCAGGTGCTTTGGAGGAGTTGTTGGTAAAGAAGAAAAACTTGATTCTGCGCTCCAAAAGCGCCTGAATCAGCTCCAGCGCGCCGGGGATCAGCGTCTCGCCGAGGTTGATGGTGCCGTCCATATCGAATACAAAACATTCCAGATCGCGGATTGGTGTGGGCATAGGGCCTCCTTATTGGGATAATATGGTTTGGAAAGAAAAATCTTTTTTCTGAACGCCGGGGTAGCTGAGCTCGAGCTGGGAAAAATCCAGCAACTCCAGCAGGTTTTCCAGCATCACTTCTTCCATATAGATGGGGTCGGTAACATAGCTATAGGTCGCCGCCAGATCTTCCAGCAGGTTTTCGGCATTGTATTTATGCAGATTTTCCTGCACGTTCCAGTCCTTATACTCCTGGTCGCTCATGCCGAATTCTTTTTGAAGCGCATCGAAAAACTCCTTTTCCTTGCCGTAAACTTCCGTATCCTCGATCTCGATGATATGCGCATCATATTCGGTTTCCAGAAACTGCTGATCGGCTCCAAGGCTGAACTGCTCGGCATAGTAGGAGAGGATGCGCAGTTCCGCTTTCTGCAAAAAGAGATCTTTTTCCTTTTGCAGGGCCGTTCCCTTCACCTGATGGGAAATCTCCTGCTCTTTTAGCGAGCGCTGCAAATCCTGCACCGTCATGATCACCTGGCCGTTGATGACCAGCAGCGGGTCATCTGGGTTCATGCCTTCCAGGGCGCTTTTTTTGGAACAGCCTGCGGCGCAGAACAGGGCGGCGGACAGGAGAACGGCGAGAAAAATACTGAAGGCTCTTCTCATTGATTGCCACGCTCCAAAACTTTTTTGAGGAACTGGCCTGTGGCGCTGTTTTCTACCGTCGCCAGGTGCTCGGGCGTGCCCGTCGCGACAATTCTGCCGCCTGCATCGCCGCCCTCCGGCCCAAGATCGATGATATGATCCGCGCATTTGATGACATCCAGGTTATGCTCGATGATGACGATGGTGTTGCCCTTTTCACCCAGCCGCGCGATGATATCCACCAGCTTTTTGACGTCGTGCGTATGCAGGCCGGTGGTGGGCTCGTCCAGAATAAAGAGCGTCTTTCCCGTCTGCCGGCGGGAGAGGTAGGTCGCCAGCTTGATGCGCTGTGCTTCGCCGCCTGAAAGCGTCGTGGAAGGCTGGCCAAGCTTGATATACGTCAGCCCCACATCCTTGAGCACCTTCAAAATCGGCTCAATCTTGGGGATGTTTTTGAAAAACTCATAGGCATCCTCCACAGTCATATCCAGCACTTCAAAGATATTCTTGCCCTTGTATTTGACTTCCAGCGTCTCTCTGGTATACCGCTGCCCTTTGCAGACCTCGCAGGGGACATACACATCCGGCAAAAAGCTCATGCCGATCTGGATGATGCCGTCGCCCTTGCAGGCCTCGCAGCGGCCGCCCTTGACGTTGAAAGAGAAGCGGCTCTTGGTATACCCGCGCACTTTGGCATCGTTTGTCATGGCGAAAAGATCCCGGATATGGTCGAACACGCCGGTATACGTCGCCGGGTTGGATCTGGGCGTGCGGCCGATGGGGGATTGATCGATGTTGACCACTTTGTCGATCTGCTCCAGCCCCAGAATCTGCTTGTGCTTGCCCGGGCGGTATTTGGCGCTGTTCAGCTGACGGGCCGCCGCCTGGTAGAGAATCTGGTTGACCAGCGTGGATTTGCCGCTGCCGGATACGCCGGTTACTGCGGTAATCAGCCCGATGGGGAACTTGACGTTGATATTTTTCAGGTTGTTCTCCGACGCGCCCTTGATTTCGATATATCCGTTGGCCGGCTTTTTGCGCTTTTTTGGAATCTCGATTTTCCGCCTGCCAGAGAGATAATCGCCGGTGAGGGAGTGCGTATCAGCCATGACCTGCTCCGGCGTTCCCATGCAGACGACTTCGCCGCCATGCACGCCGGCGCCCGGGCCGATATCCAGAATATAGTCGGATTCCATCATGGTTTCCTCGTCGTGCTCGACGACAAGCAGCGTGTTGCCCAGATCCCGCAGGTTTTTGAGCGTCGCCAGAAGCTTGGCGTTGTCCCGTTGATGCAGGCCGATGCTGGGCTCATCCAGGATATAGAGCACGCCCACCAGCCCGGAGCCGATCTGCGTGGCCAGCCGGATGCGCTGAGCCTCGCCGCCCGAAAGCGTCCCGGCAGAGCGGGAGAGCGTCAGATACCCCAGGCCGACGTCGATGAGAAAATCCAGCCGCGCGTTCAGCTCCTTGAGCACGCGGTCTGCCACGGCCTGCTGCTTGGCGGTGAGTGTCAGGTTATTGAGGAACTGCTTAGCCTGCACGATGGACATATCCGAAAGCTCCGCGATATTGACGCCGTTGATCCGCACGGCCAGCGTCTCGGGGCGGTAGCGCAGCCCGCCGCAGGTGTGGCAGGGCATCTCATACATATATTGGCGGATTTCCGCCTTCATCCCTTCGGAGGAAGTCTCGTTGAACCGCCGCTCCAGATTGGGGATGATGCCCTCGAACGTGCGGTTATAGCGCGAAACTTCCGAATCACTGCGGTATTCCATGGGGATAACTTCCTCGCCCGAGCCATACAGCACAATCTGCCGCGCCTTTTCGGGCAGATCCTTCCAGGGCGTGTCCACAGAAAAGCCGTAGTGCCGGGCCACAGAGGCCACGCGCTGCCCGTTCCACTTATCCCATGCCGAGAGGTTCCAACCTGAAACGCGCACAGCGCCCTGGGCGATGGAGAGGTTTTCATCCTGCACGATGGTGCTCTCGTCTATCTTGAGAATGACGCCAAGGCCCGTGCAGTCCGGGCAGGCGCCGAAGGGGCTGTTGAAGGAGAACATCCGGGGAGAGAGCTCCTCGATGCTGATGCCGCAGTCCGGGCAGGCATAGTTTTCGCTGAACAGCATCTCCTGGCCGCTGTCCGCATCCTGCACGATGACCAGCCCGCCCGAAAGCTTGAGGGCGGTTTCCAGAGAGTCGCTCAGCCGGCGGCGGATATCCTCCCGCAGGCGCAGGCGGTCCACGATGACCTCGATGGTGTGCTTGTTGTTCTTGACCAGGGAGATCTCCTCTTCCAGCATGTGCATCTGCCCGTCCACCCGAACCCGGGCAAAGCCGCTCTTGGCGAGGTCGGTAAAAATCTTCTTATGCTCGCCCTTTTTGGCCCGGACGATAGGCGCCAGGATATTCAGCCGCGCGCCCTCCGGAAGCTGGAAAACCTGCTCTATCATCTGATCGACGCTCTGTCGCTCGATGGGTTTGCCGCATTTGGTGCAGTGCGGCACGCCCGCCCGGGCATAGAGAATGCGCAGGTAATCCTGAATCTCGGTTACCGTGCCCACGGTAGAGCGCGGGTTTCGGCTGGTGGTTTTCTGGTCGATGGAGATGGCGGGGGAGAGCCCCGTAATATAATCCACGTTCGGCTTCTCCATCTGCCCCAAAAACTGGCGGGCATAGGAGGAGAGCGATTCCATATACCGCCGCTGGCCCTCGGCATAGACGGTATCGAAAGCCAAGGAGGATTTGCCGCTGCCCGAAAGCCCCGTGATGACGATGAGCTTGTTTCTGGGCAAATCCACGCTGATGTTTTTTAGGTTGTGCTCTTTGGCACCTCGAATGCTGATGACGTCTTCCAATGCAGTTACCTCTTCCTTTGGGGCAAGCCCCTTCGCACTTATAATTCTCCTTTAAGCTGCCGGATGCGATCCCGCAGCGCCGCGGCAATCTCGAAATCCAGCTCGGCGGCAGCTTCCTTCATCTGCTTTTCCAGCAGTTTAATATTCTTCTCATTGCGGTTGATCTCCCGGATATCCGAAGTCTGGCTGGAGACTTCCTCCGTGAGATCGATCTTGTCGTTGACTTCTTTGACGACGGATTTAGGCGTGATGCCGTGCTTCTCGTTATATGCCTGCTGGAGGGCGCGGCGGCGGTCTGTCTCGCCCACGGCGCGCTTGATGGAGCCGGTCATCACATCCGCATAGAGGATGACGCGCCCTTCGGCGTTTCTGGCGGCGCGGCCGATGGTCTGGATGAGGGAAGTCTCGTTGCGCAGAAAACCCTCTTTATCCGCATCCAAAATGGCGACCAGAGCGACTTCCGGGATATCCAGCCCTTCGCGCAGCAGGTTGATGCCCACGAGCACATCGAATTCGCCCAGCCGCAGGCCGCGGATGATATCGATGCGCTCCATGGTATCGATATCCGAGTGCATGTATTTGACGCGCACGCCCATCTCGCTGTAATAATCTGTCAGCCGCTCGGCCAGCTTTTTGGTCAGCGTCGTAACCAGCACGCGCAAGCCCTGCTTAGTAACTTTGTTGATCTCGGCCAGAAGGTCGTCCAGCTGGTTTTCGACTGGGCGGATGATCACTTCCGGATCCAGCAGGCCCGTGGGGCGGACGATCTGCTCGACGATGGCGCCTTTGGCCTTTTCGCGCTCGTATTCCGCCGGGGTGGCCGAGAGATAGATGGCCTGGTTGATGCGCTGGTTGAATTCGTCGAACTTGAGCGGCCGGTTGTCTGCGGCGGCAGGCAGCCGGAAGCCGTATTTGATGAGCATTTCCTTGCGCGCCTTATCGCCGTTATACATGGCGCGCACCTGCGGCAGCGTCACGTGAGACTCGTCCACAAACAGCAGATAATCGCTCGGGAAGAAGTCCATCAGCGTAAAAGGCGCATCGCCCGGGTTTCTGCCGTCGAAATAGCGGGAATAGTTCTCGATGCCCGAGCAGGAGCCGACCTCCTGAAGCATCTCCATATCGTAGGTGGTGCGCTGCAAAATGCGCTCGGCCTCCAGGTATTTTCCCGCCTCTTTAAACATCTCGGCCTGGGCGAGCATATCTGCCTTGATGCGCGGGATGTTGGCCAGAACTTTTTCGCGGCTCACGGCATAGTGGGTCGCCGGGAAGATCATGACGTAGCTGGAGGAGAGCACAGGCTTTCCCGTTACCACGTCCACTTCTAGAATCCGGTCGATCTCATCTCCGAAGAACTCGATGCGGATGGCTCTGGAAAGGCCGCCCATGGGGAAAACTTCCACAATATCGCCCCGCACCCGGAAAGTGCCCCGGACGAATTCAATATCGTTGCGCTTGAAGTTGATGGCAATGAGGCGTTCCATCAGAACGTCGCGGTCGATGGTTTGCCCGGTGCGCAGGGCGACCGTCGCATCCTTATAGTCCTCGGGCGCGCCGATGCCGTAGATGCAGGAGACGCTGGCCACGACGATGACGTCCCGCCGCTCCAAAAGCGCCGAAGTTGCGCTGTGGCGCATGCGGTCGATCTCCTCGTTCATGCTGGAATCCTTTTCGATATAGAGATCCCGCTTTTCGATATACGCCTCCGGCTGATAGTAGTCGTAGTAGGACACGAAGAACTCCACGGCGTTGTGCGGGAAGAACTCCTTAAACTCACTGCAAAGCTGCGCGGCCAGAGTTTTGTTATGCGCCAAAATCAGCGCTGGGCGCTGGGTCTGCTCGATGATATTGGCCATGGTAAACGTCTTGCCCGAGCCGGTTACGCCCAGCAGAACCTGGTCGCGCCGGCCGGCCTCAACTCCCTGCACCAGAGCCTTAATCGCATCCGGCTGCCCGCCGGATGGCTTAAATTTTGATTCTAGTATAAATTTACCCACAAATTCTGTTCCTTCGCAAAAAATCTCTATTCTATTTTATACCACTTGCCCCCCGGTTGCAAACCAATTCCTGTACTAGTTTTTACCCACTTTGTTAAATTCTTCTTAACTTTTTGGGGCGGGGGAGAGCAAGAAAAAAGCAGGGCGGTTTTTCCGCCCTGCAAAGCGCCAAAGGACTATTGCCTGCGCAGGCGATCTGCCAGCGCGGCATCCGGAGAGACCAGGATGCTCCAGTAGTGATCGTAGTTGACCATGCCCGGCCGCGCGCCGTTTGCTTTCCAGACGTTTTTGCGCGGCGCATAATCGATCTCCACTTTCCCGGCTTTGCTGCCCTTGCAGTAGGTGGCCGCGATGGTGGCCGCCTCGATGACGTCGCTGTCCAGCAGCTCTCCGCCGCCCGTAAAGAGGATGACGTGGCTGCCCGGCTGGTTTTTGGCATGGAACCAGTAATCCGTGTCCTCCGCGACGTGCAGCGTCAGGGCGTCGTTCTGGCGGCTGTTGCGCCCGGCCAGCGCCTTGCTGCCGCTGCTCAGCAAAAACTCCATGGGCTTTTCCAGCGGGTCGCTTCGGGTGATCTTCTCTCTGGGCGCCAGATCCAGATAGCCATAGCGCACCAGCTCCGCGCGCACCTCCTGCAAATCCTCCAGCTCCTGCGCGGCCTCGGCGGTATACTCCAGCTCCCGCAGATACCCAAGCTCCTGCTCGTATTGTGCGGCCTGTTTTTCCGCGATGGCAACGCCGTTTTTCAGCTTGGTAACTTTCTTAAAATACTTGGTGGCGTTGGCCGATGGGCTGAGGGAGACGTCCAGCGGAACGGTAATTGGCTCGCCGGTATAGTAGTTGACAAGCTCTGCCTTGGCCATGCCGCGTTTGAGCTGATAAATGTTGGCGGAGATCAGCTCGCCGTACAGCCGGAATTTCTCCGTCCGCTCGGCCGCCTGAATGGTCTCCCACTGGATTTTCAGCTTTTTTTCCACCCGGGTGATGTTCTTTTTCAGCACGCGCATTACGCCTGCGCGGCTCTGCTCCAGCTTTTGCAGGAAATCCCGCCGGGCGTAGTAGTAGTCCACAGCCTCATTCGCCGAGGCAAAGCTTTGGCGGTTTTGCTCGGAATAGGCGGCATAGGGGACGAGGGAGAGGAACACGGGCACGCCCGCCATATTTTTTTGCACGCAGGGCGCGGGGTGTGCCAGTGCCTGCTCTAAATAGGCGCGGATGAACTCGGCGAAACCAGGAGCCTGCTCTGGCGGCAAGAGTGCGGGCGTCTGCTCAAAGAAGCGCGCGCAAAGCTCTTCGGCCGTCTGGGGGGAGAGGCCCTCCAGCGCCTCGACCAGGCCATACGGCAGGTTTTTGCCTGAAACTGCGGCGGCAATCTCGCCGCAGTCAGCTTCCAGCGGGTTTGTTTTATCCATCGGGGGCAGCTCATAGCGCACTCCGGGGAGCACCTGCCGCTTGCTGCTGGTATCCACAGAGATGTGCTTGATGCTATCCATGATTTTGCCGTTTTCATGCACTAGAATGATATTGCTGTATTTGCCCATGATCTCGGTGTAGAGCGCATAGCGGCAGGCGATGCCCATCTCGTCCTTGGCCGCAATATCTATGCGGACGACGCGCTCCAGCCCCTCCTGGGCAATTTGCTCGATGCGGCCGCCCGAGAGGTATTTGCGCAAAAACATGCAGAAGTTGAACGCCTTATCCGGGTTGGGCTTTTGCTGGGCCGTCAGGTGCAGGCGCGGGTCGCTGCCCGAGGCGGAAAGCAGCAGCCGCTTTTTGCCTTCCCTGGTATGAAGCAGCAAAATGGCTTCGTCTTTCTGCGGCATATTTATCTTTTCGATCTTCGCGCCTGCCAGCGGAGCAGAGAGCTCGCGGATCAGGGCGCAGAGGGTGAGTCCGTCTAAAGTCATGTGAAGTTCCTTTCCCAGGCGCGGCGGCTTTGCCGTCGCTAACGACCCCATTATACTATTTTTTGCCTCTGCGCGCCACCTTTTCCTTGCTTTTGCCCGGAAAACGGGATTCTTTGCATTCTGCATCCGGTATGATACAATAAGAAAGAAAATATGCTAGAGCATAGGAGAAAGATATGGAGACGATGCGGCAGGATTTTAGCTGCGATTATCTGGAAGGGGCGCACCCGCTCATCTTGCAGCGCCTGATGGAGACAAATCTGGAAAAAGCGCCGGGCTATGGCATGGATCGCTACTGCCAGAGCGCGAAAGAGAAGATCCGCGCCGCCTGCGCCTGCCCGGAAGCGGAGATTTTCTTTCTCTCCGGCGGAACGCAGACCAATGCAGTCGTGATAGAAGCGCTGCTGCGCCCCTATCAGGGCGTGATTTCGGCGGATACCGGGCATATCAGCGCCCATGAGGCCGGGGCCATCGAGCATGGCGGGCATAAGGTGCTGACTTTGCCGCATACGCTGGGGAAGATCAGCGCAGAGCAGGTCCGAGCCTGCTTTGAGGCATATGAAAACGATGGGAACCGGGATCACCTGGTCATGCCGGGCATGGTCTATCTCTCGCATCCGACGGAATACGGCACGCTCTATACCAGAAAAGAACTGGAGGAGATTGGGAAGGTCTGTGCACAGTATGGAGCGCCGATCTATCTGGATGGCGCGCGGCTGGGGTATGGCCTGGCGGCAGAGGGGACGGATGTTACCCTGCAAACGCTGGCGCAAGTCTGCGATGCGTTCTATATCGGCGGAACCAAGATGGGAGCACTGCTGGGCGAGGCGCTGGTGTTCCCGCGGCCTGGTCTCATCCCGCACTTTTTCTCCATCATCAAGCAAAACGGCGCGCTGCTGGCCAAGGGGAGAGCGCTGGGCATCCAGTTTGATGTGCTTTTTACGGACGATCTCTATTTTCAGCTGGGCAGGCATGCCGTGCGCCTGGCGCAGGAGATGAAAAAGGGGCTGGAAGAGAGGGGATGCCGCTTCCTGTTCGATTCGCCGACCAACCAGCAGTTTCTCATTCTGGAAAACCGACAGATGGAGCGGCTCTCCCAAAAGATAGGCTTCAGCTTTTGGGAGGCATACGATAAGGAGCACACGGTCGTGCGCCTGGCCACAAGCTGGGCCAGCAGGCAAGAGGATATCGCGCAGCTCACTGCGCTGTTTGAATAGAGAGGGAAGAATATGAGAGTAGATGGAAGAGCAAACGATGCGCTGCGCGATTTGCGCATTACGCCGCATTTTATGCCGAACTCGGGCGGCTCCTGCCTGATCGAATGGGGCAATACCAGAGTGCTGGTTACGGCGAATGTGGAAAATAAAGTGCCGCCTTTTCTGGCGGGCAAGGGGAGCGGCTGGCTGACGGCGGAATATGCCATGCTGCCCGGCTCCACCCTGGGGCGCAAGCCGCGGGAGCGCCAGAAATCCGATTCCCGCAGCATCGAGATCCAGCGGCTGATTGGCCGGAGCCTGCGCTCTGTGCTGGATTTTGAAGCCCTGGGGGAGCGGATGATCACGGTGGACTGCGATGTCATCCAGGCGGACGGCGGAACCCGGACTGCCTCGATCACGGGCGGTTTTATCGCGCTTGGCCTGCTGGTCAGGCAGCTCATGAGCGAGGGCATTTTGGAGAAAAACCCGATTCGGGAATATCTGGCTGCGGTATCGGCGGGAATCGTGGATGGAGAGCCGCTCTTAGATCTCTGCTACCAGGAGGATTCGCGGGCCGAAGCGGATATGAACTTCGTGGGAACGGAGGGCAGCTGCATCAGCGAAATTCAGATCTGCGGCGAAAAGCGCGCGATTACGGATGTGGAATTTGCAAACCTGCTGGTCGCCTGCAAAACCGGCGTGAAGCAGCTCATACAAAAGCAAAAGGAAGTGCTGGAGAATTTATGAAAAAACTGATTTTGGCAACGGGAAACCCGGGCAAAGTCCGGGAGATGAAGCAGATTTTGGCAGGGCTTTATGATGAAGTGATCTCCATGAAGGAAGCGGGCGTGGCCGTGGATGTTGTGGAGGATGCAGATAGCTTTTTGGGCAACGCGGCCAAAAAGGCGCTGGCCATCAGCCATCTGGTGGATTGCGATGTCGTCGCGGATGATTCCGGCCTTTGCGTAGATGGGCTGGGCGGCCGGCCGGGCGTCTACTCGGCGCGCTACTCTGTGGAGGGCACGGACGAGGCCAACAATGCCAAGCTCGTGCAGGAGGTTTCCCAGCTGGGCGAAGAACAGCGGGGCGCGCACTATGAATGCGCCATCGTCCTGGCGCGCAAGGGCGAGGTCGCTTTTTCCTGCGGATGCCGCTGTGATGGACAAATTATCCTGCAGGCCAGGGGAAGCGAAGGCTTTGGATACGATCCCTATTTCCTGCTGCCCGAATACGGCAAAACGTTTGGGGAGATCGAGCCGGCCATCAAGAACCAAATCAGCCACCGGGCAAAAGCATTGGCCGAACTGCGCCGGTTTGCGGAGCAGGAGAGATGAGGATTCTCGTTCTTTCGGATACCCACCGCCATCTGGAGCCCATGAAGCGCGCTATCGTCCAGGCAGGGCCGGTAGATTATATCTTCCATCTGGGAGATAACAGAGCGGATGCCGGGCAAATCTCCAAATATTCGGATGCAAAAGTAGTCTGCGTGAGGGGAAACTGCGATTCCATTGGGGAAGCCGAGCAAACCGTATTTTTGGAAGGGCAGCGCTTGCTTTTGACGCATGGGCATTCCTATGCCGTCAAATACTCCCTGGATCGCCTCTCTTATCTGGCAGAAGAGCGGCAGGCGGATGCCGTGCTGTTTGGCCATACGCATATGCCTCTCACGGAGTATGTGGGCGGGCGCCTGCTCTATAACCCGGGAAGCGTGGGCGAGCCGCGGGGCGGGCACAGGGCTACATTTGGCCTTCTTTTGGTAACGAGAGACGGTATTTTCCCCAAAACGGTGGAGCTGCGCTGAGCAAATAAAAAAGAGCCCATATGGGCTCTTTTTTATACATAATTTTTCTTGATGTTGCGTATCGCGCTTTTTTCCAGCCGTGAGACTTGCGCCTGGCTGATGCCGATTTCCTCCGAGACTTCCATCTGCGTCTTGCCTTCAAAATACCGCAGGCGGATGATGTTCTTTTCCCGGTCGCCCAGCTTGCTGATGGCGTCCCGAAGCGCGATGCCCGAAAGCCAGGTTTCCGAAGAATTTTTTTCATCCGAAAGGCTGTCCAGCACATAGAGCGCATCGCCGCCCTCCTGATAGATGGGCTGGGAGATGGAGATGGGGTCCTGAACCGCATCCAGCGCAAAGGAAAGCTCTTCCCGGGAGATGCCCATCTCTTTGGCGATGGCATCAATGCCCGGTTCCTGGGCGTTGCGCTCGGCCAGCTCCCGGCTGATGGCGAAAGCGCGGTAGGCTGTATCCTTGAGCGAGCGGCTGACGCGCATCAGGCTGTTATCCCGCAGATACCGGCGGATTTCGCCGATGATCATCGGGCAAGCGTAGGTCGAGAACCGAACGCCGACGTTGATATCGAAATTATCGATGGCTTTGATCAGGCCGACGCAGCCAATCTGGAAGAGATCGTCCATATTTTCGCCGCGCGTAGAGAAACGCTGCACGATGGAGAGGACCAGGCGCAGGTTTCCCTGAATGAATTCCTCCCGGGTACTGCGATCCCCGGCATAGATTTTTTCAAAATATTCCCGCAGGCGGCTCTCTGGGATGACGGGCAGTCTGGAAGTATCCACGCCGCAAATTTCCACTTTATTTATCATAGCATTGCTCTCCCTTGTTGCAGTAAATTGTGCCTCTGGGTTTTAGGGTTGCCTCTGGCGGGATTTTCTATACCGGGGAAAAACTGGAAGAAACCGCGAAAAATGGGGGAGGGAAATGCAAATCAAAAAGGCAGCCTGGGGGCTGCCTTTCAAAGCTTCTATTGCCTTTGAAGCTAGAGCATTTTCGAGACGTCTTTTTGCAGGCGCTTGATGATGCGCTTTTCCAGCCGGGAAATATAGCTCTGCGAAATGCCCAGCGCGTCTGCGACCTGCTTTTGCGTGTTTTCCCGGAAGCCGGATAGCCCAAAGCGCATATTGATGATCAGCTTTTCCCGGGCGGGCAGATGCGAAACAGCCTCGGCGATAAGGGATTTTTCCACGTCGCTCTCAATCTCCTTGAAAACGGCGTCGCCCTCCGTGCCCAAGATATCCGAGAGCAAAAGCTCGTTGCCATCCCAATCCACATTGAGCGGCTCATCAAGGGAGATTTCTCCCTTGATGCGGGAAGTGCGGCGTAAAAACATCAGAATCTCATTTTCGATACAGCGGCTGGCATAGGTGGCCAGCTTGATGTTTTTGCTGGCGTCGAAGGTGTTGACCGCCTTAATCAGCCCGATGGTGCCAATCGAGATGAGGTCTTCCAGGCCGACGCCGGTATTATCGAATTTGCGGGCAATATAGACGACCAGGCGGATATTGCGCTCGATCAGGCTGGTTTTGACCTCGC
The DNA here is from genome assembly GCA_947063485.1 of uncultured Clostridia bacterium. Classification (GTDB taxonomy): domain Bacteria; phylum Bacillota; class Clostridia; order Christensenellales; family Christensenellaceae; genus QANA01. Next base: position 13,307 of record CAMSSU010000024.1, read on the forward strand.
TTTCGCCGCCGGCCAGGCGCTGTATTAGAAGACTCTCCTCGCTCTTGGAGAGGGGCGGGGGAAGCGCTTCGCTCCCATTGACGTATAGGAGATGGCGTTTTGCCAGAGTGATTTTAAAAATGGCCAGACGGATTTGTTCCAATGTTTTTATCATATGTTCCTCCTATAATGGGAATAGTTTTAAATTCGGCCCGAGAAGGGCGGTGTAGCCCTCGGGAAACGAAGTATCTGCAAGCGCGAGATAGGCCTTGGCCGCATAGCTTTTGTCCCGGGTGGTAATAATGAGCTTATCTGGCAAAAAGCCGGGCAGGCTGGATTCCCCGGATGCGGTGCGGCAGGGAAACGAGGGCAGAGCATGCCGCTCTATCTGCTCCAGAAGCGCGCTGCCCGCCGCGCTGCGCGCCACGATGATGACGGAAAGCCCGCCGGGGCTTTGCAGCAGGTTGCCGGTATCCAAAAAACCCCGGAGATTGACGGCAGCTCCGGAAAATTCCGCGTGAATGAGGTAGTCTGTTCCTTGCTTGGGATAGGGCGTGCGCAGGAGCAGCTCCAAAAGTACGATGCCCGCGGCCAGGCCGAGCAGGAGATAGCGCAGAATGGGAAGCCCGAGATATGCGCCGTGAAGCGGTGCGTCCAGCGCCAGCATGGCGAATAAAATGCAGCCGCCAAAGAGGAAGGAGCATAAGAGCGCCAGGCCGCAGCGCAGAAAATACCGCCTGGCCGGGCGGGCTCCCATGGGCAGGCACATGACGGCCAGAGCGATGCACTTAAAGGCGAATCCCCCGAGCGGCGGGAAAGCCAGCGCCAAAACAGAATAGAGCGCGCCAATTCCCGCTCCCATGCTGACGCGGGAGAATTTGACGCGCTTTTCACTCAGGCGCGCAGCAAAAAATAAAATGATAAAGTCCATCAGGAAGTTATCCAGAAAGACCAGCTCGATATATACCTTTTTCATTTCCCTCACCCGGGCACAGTATATCCTACTCACTTTTCAAAAAATGTAGAACTGTGGGATGCAAAAAGCGCACAAAATGGCGAATGTGTAAAAAATGAAGGAGAGTATTTTCATCCTGCATTTTTCGTGTATAATATAAACTGGAAGTATTTTTTGAATAGATTACCCCTAAGAGAGGAAGCAAAGGAATATGGCCATGAGAAAAACCAAAATTGTCGCGACGCTGGGGCCGGCCAGCAGTGATGTGCAGACCATCAAACAGCTCATTTGCGCAGGGATGGACGTCGCGCGCTTCAATTTTTCGCACGGCGATCACCGCGAGCAGCTCAGCCGCCTTTTGGCGCTGAAGCAGGCGCGCGAAGAGCTAGGCAAACCGGTGGCGGCGCTTTTAGATACCAAGGGGCCGGAAGTGCGCCTTGGGCGGTTTGAAGGCGGCAAGGCCGAGCTTCTGGCCGGAGAGAGCTTTACGCTGACCACGGCAGACCTTCTGGGCACGGCAAAGCGCGCGAGCGTCTCCTATAAGCGCCTGCCTATGGACGTGCGGGCGGGAGATACCATCCTTTTAGACGACGGCAATATCGAGCTTCGCGTTGAGCGTGTCTGCGGATCCGAAATCGAGACGCAGATCATCGACGGCGGCATCGTTTCGGACCGCAAGGGCGTGAACCTGCCGGGCGTGCACCTGAATATGCCCTATATGAGCGAGGCGGATGAGCAGGATCTCCTCTTTGGCATCAAGCATGGCTACGATATCGTTGCGGCCTCTTTTGTGCGCAGCGCCGAAGACCTGATCATTCTCCGGGAGTTCCTCAATAAAAACGGCGGCGGGCATATGAAGATCATCGCCAAGATAGAAAACGCCGAGGGCGTCGAGAATGCGGGAGAGATCATTCGCAGCTGCGATGGCATCATGGTCGCAAGAGGCGATATGGGCGTGGAAATTCCCCTGGAGGAAGTGCCCGTTGAGCAGAAGCGGCTAATTAAGCGCGGATACCTTGCAGGCAAGCAGGTCATTACCGCGACGCAGATGCTGGAGAGCATGATCACAAACCCCCGGCCCACCAGAGCAGAGGGGACGGACGTCGCCAATGCCATTTACGACGGCACCAGCGCCATCATGCTTTCGGGCGAGACGGCGGCGGGCAAATATCCCGTCAAAGCCGTCGAGACCATGGCCCGCATCGCCCTGCGCACCGAGCAGGATATCGATTATAAGAAGCGCTTTTTTGCGGAGAGCCAGCGCAACCGCGGCGCGGAGAATACGCCGGATGCCGTCTCCCATGCCGCCTGCACCGTCTCCTACGATTTAAATGCGGCGGCCCTGCTGGCCCTCACCAAAACCGGGACGACTGCAAAGCTCATCTCCAAATTCAGGCCGTCCATGCCCATCATCGGCTGCGCCATGACGGATGAAGTCATGCGCCAGCTCAATCTCTCCTGGAATGTTTTTCCCGTGCGGGTGGAAGAGAAGATGGAGATGGATGAGCTCTTTGCCCATGCGGTGGAAAAGGCCGTGGAGGCGGGCTACTTGCGCCGGGGCGAGCTGGTGATCATGGTGGCGGGCATTCCCCTGGGCTTCGCCGGGACGACGAATATCATCAAAGTGCATATTGTGGAATAAACGCGCTGCCCGATAAACCAAAACTCCCCTCCAAGCATATGATAAAAGCAAGGAGGGGAGTTTTTTGCGGTTTAATCAGCTGAGAAAGAAAGAGGTCATCAACGTCTGTGAGGGGCGCAGCCTTGGCTACATATGCGATTTGATCTTTGATGAGTGCAAGGGGCATATCCATGCCATTGTCGTGCCCGGAAGCTGTGGGCTGCGCGGCATGTTCCAGCACCGGGACTACGTCATTCCCTGGAAAGACATCTGCAAAATCGGCGATGATGTCATCCTGGTCGAAATCGATATGGCAACTTGTGAGATCATTCATTGAGTATGCGCCGCTTTTTGTGCTATAATAACCCCGAAAGCGCATATTCGGCGCGGCTTCTCTCGCGCAAGGCGGAAAAATATGATAGAATGAAGCTGCTGTGTTCCGAAGAAAAAACAAAGCGATGCAAGAGGTGGAATTATGAGGTGTATTTATTGCGGACACCAGGAGAGCAAGGTAGTCGATTCCAGGCCGCTGGATGAAGGGGTTTCCACGCGCCGGCGCAGAGAATGCCTGAAGTGCGGCAGAAGATTCACGACGTATGAGAAGGCAGAGCAAGTGCCGGTCATGGTCGTCAAAAAAGACGGCAGCCGCCAGGCCTTTGATATCGACAAAATCAAGCGGGGCATCATGAAAGCCTGCGAAAAGCGCAATGTCTCTATCGATACCATCGATACCATGGCGCTGGAAATCGAAAACCAGGTGCAGAACCGGGTGGAGCAGGAAGTGCAGGCGCAGGATATCGGCGATATGGTGATGGAATCGCTCAAAAAGGTGGACGAGGTGGCTTACGTCCGCTTCGCTTCGGTTTACCGGGAGTTTAAAGACATCAGCACTTTCATGAGCGAGCTCAAAAAACTGGTGGCAGAGAAATAGCGCGAGGATCTCGCGGCAAAGAGCAGAAGGGGATTTCATTTCATTATGGCATATGCAGATAAGGTGCAAAGAGGCTTTTTGGAACGGCAAAAAGACGGCGTCATTTTCTATACGATTCCATCCTTCGAGGCACTGGGAATCCGCCATGGGTTCACTTCCCGCATTGGCGGTGTGAGCGACGGCCCCTTCTCTTCCTTGAACCTGAGCTTTAAGCGCGATCCCTCGCCGGAGCGTGTCCGGGAAAACTTCCGGCGCGCGGCAGGGGCTATGGGAATGCGGGCGGAAGAGCTGGTGGTCTGCAACTACGAGCACGGCAATCAGGTGGAGTTTGTGGATGAGCGCCATCACGGCATGGGAATTTTCCGGGAAAACGAGCTGCCAAAGTGCGACGGCGTCTGCGTGACGGCGCCGGGAACAGCGGGCGTGAGCCTGCATGCAGACTGCAACTCGCTTTTCTTTCTGGATAAAAAGCTGCGGGCGGCGTCGGTTTGCCATGCGGGATGGAAGGGCACGCTTTCGGGCATTGCGCAGACGGCCGTGCAAAAACTGCAGAGCCTGGGCATTGCGCCGGATGAAATTTTGGTGGGCATCGGGCCTTCCATCTGCGGCCATTGCTATGAGATTCAGGAGGACGTGGCAGGGCTGTTCGAGCCGGAGTATCCGGCGGCGGTTTTGCGCGGGGGCGAAGGCATCCATCTGGATTTATGGGCCGTTTTGTTGGCGCAGTTTGAAAATCTCGGCATTCCGCCAAAAAATATCACACTCTCCGGTCTTTGTACATATGATAATAGCGAGAGGTTCTTCTCTCATCGAAGAGACCATGGAAAAACGGGCGCGATGGGGTCTTTCATCGCGCTGTAACTGGAAAAAGCGGGCGCCCTGCCTGCTTTTTTAATAAGGAGCGAGGTGCTTATTTTGATCTATTTGGATAATGCCGCCACGACGAAAGTGCGGGCGGAAGTATTAGAAGCGATGCTGCCCTATCTGCAAGAACAATATGGAAACCCGTCCTCGGTCTATGGGCTGGGGAGGGAAGCGCACCACGCGCTGGATATTGCAAGAGAGCAGCTGAAAACGGCCCTGGGGGCAAGGCTGGCCCGGGAGATTTTCTTTACCGGCTGCGGCACGGAGAGCGACAACTGGGCGATCTCCGGCGTCGCCCATGCAATGCGGCAAAAGGGCCGGCATATCATCACGAGCAAAGTGGAACACCATGCCGTGCTGGATACCTGCCGTGCGCTGGAGACGGATGGCTATGAGGTAACCTATCTGGATGTAGACTGCTATGGGCAGGTCAGCCCCGAGGCTGTGCGGGCCGCGATTCGGGAAGATACCATCCTGGTAAGCGTGATGTTTGCGAACAACGAGGTGGGGACCATCAACCCCATCGCCGAGATTGCCCAGGCCGCGCATCAGGCGGGCGTGCTGATGCATACGGATGCCGTGCAGGCGGTGGGGCATGTGAAAATCGATGTGCAGGAGCTGGGCGTGGATCTGCTCTCGCTTTCCGGGCACAAATTCCATTCGCCCAAAGGCGTCGGCGCGCTCTATGTCAGGCAGGGAACGCCGCTCGATAAATATCTGCACGGCGGCGGCCAGGAGCGCGGCCGGCGATCTGGCACGGAAAACCTGGCTTCCATCGTCGGCATGGGCCGGGCCATCGAACTGGCATCCCAGGAGCTCGAAGGCGAGGCCCAGCGGCTGACGGCGCTGCGGGAAGAGATGATCAAGATGGCGCGCCAGAAGATTCCCGGCGTCATTTTGAACGGCCATCCCACCCAGCGCCTGCCCGGCAATGTCAATCTGCGCATTCCCGAGCTGACCAGCGAAGCTGCGCTCTATAACCTGGATATGATGGGCATTGCCTGCTCCAGCGGTTCTGCCTGCACGGCAGGCTCGCTTTCGCCGTCGCATGTCCTCATGGCGATGGGGCTTTCCGAAAAGGAGGCGCGGGGCGCTCTGCGCTTCACCTTCTCGCGCTATACCACGCAGCAGGAAGTAGAGGCCGCGGTGCAGACGCTGGCAGAGATCGCCCAGCGGCTGCGCAAATAGCAGCTTGCATTTTTAAAATGAAAAATTTTGAAAACGCACGATTTTGTGATTAAATTCCCTTTTTCTGCGCAGATTAACGATGAGAATTCATTTGCAGAAGGGAGTTTGAAATGAATATGAAATGCACAGCCCTTAGTTTTTTGATGGGCGGTCTGGTGGGCGCGGCTGCGGTTATGGCAACTGTTCCCGGAACCAAGACCTTTATGAAGAGAACCATGAGAAAGGGCAAACGCGCCCTCGAGGATGCAGTTTGCAACATGTGGTAATCGTGAAGAGCCGCTCGGCAGAGCGGCTCTTTGCATCATACAATGGCGCCGGGAATCTGCGAAAAACTGGTAAATTCAGGCGCAGATTGGTTGATTTGTAATTGGGCTTGGTATATAATAATTCTATTAAGAGGGCAACAGGAGGGCTATCACGATGAATCATGCTGATCGGACGACGAAATTTGTCTTGACAAAAGACATGGACAACCCTGCGCGCGGGATTATCAAGCTCGCCTGCGATGCGATGCAGCAAAAGGGATACGATCCTCTCAATCAGCTGGTTGGGTATATCCTCTCCGGCGATCCGACATATATCACAAGTTTCAACGGCGCGCGCAGCCTGCTGACCAGGCTGGATAGGGACGAGCTGTTGGAAGAGATTGTCTCGCAGTATATCGAGAATCTCGAATAGGAGGCAGGATTGTTATACCCGAAGATCATGGGGTTAGATGTGGGAGAGAAGCGCATTGGCATTGCGCTTTCGGATCCGCTGCGCATTACGGCGCAGGGCCTGGAATCCTATCAGGTTCAGGGAGAACAGGAGGATATTGCCTATATTAAGGCGCTTTGCGAAAAGCATGGCGTGGAGCAGATTGTCTGCGGGCTCCCGAAAAATATGAACGGGACGATTGGCCCCCAGGCGGAGAAGATTTCCGCGTTTGCGGAAAAGCTGAAAGAAGCGACGGGGCGGGAGATCATCATGGAAGATGAGCGCCTGACGACGGTCTTTGCACAGCGCACGCTCATCGAAGCGGATGTCAGCAGGGCAAAGCGGAGAAAAGTGGTCGATAAGCTGGCTGCGGTAGCGATATTGCAGGGCTATTTAGATAGGACGAAAATTTACTGATTTAGGAGAAAATAACATGAGTGAACATTGCAACGGCCATTGCGAGCACTGCGCTGGCCACGATGGCGAAATGGATATCGAGAGCAACATCATTGCGCTGACGGACGACGAGGGCAACGAAGTCGAATTCGAGTGCCTGATGACGTTTGATTGCGGCGAGCATTTCTATGCGTCGCTTCTGCCCGTCGTTCCCCTGGAGGATTTTGAGGAGGGAGAAGTGCTCATCATGCGCTTGGATGAGGATGGCGAGGAGAGCGTTTTCAGCCCCGTCGAATCTGAGGAGGAGCTGGAGGCAGCTTGGAACGAGTTTATCCGCCTCTATGAAGAAGAGGAAGAGGAGTAGGGCCAATTTAGCTCGTAAAAAAAGCAGCGGAGAGTATGGAAGCATTGTTCTCCGCTGCTATTTTTATGAGAAGATTCCTATGTATAAGCTGCTCGCAAACCCTATCAATTCGATAAACAAAAAACCGCTCTATTGAGCGGTTTTCTTTTTGGTCTGGGTGACAGGAATTGAACCTGCGACCTCTTGAACCCCATTCAAGCACGCTACCAAACTGCGCTACACCCAGATACCAATTTTATTGATTTTTCAACCTCTGCTATCATATCATTTTTGGGCAAATTTTGCAAGCCCTTTTTCTAGAAAACCAGATTATTTTTGTTCATTGCGCAAAAATCGGATGACGCTCATCCCTGCAATTGCTCCTTCCCCAACAGCCTTGGAAATCTGCAAAAGGCCGCCTACGCAATCCCCTGCTGCAAACAATCCCGGCACATTCGTCTCCATTTGCTTGTTTACGTGAATATATTTTCCGTCTGTAGCAGCGCCGATTTTTCTCGCCAAATCCGTTCCCCCCGCGCTGCCCATAGCGACAAAAAGTCCGTCAATGGGAATTTTCTCTCCCTTTTGCAGCTTGATTCCCGTAACGCTGGTTTCCCCCTCCAAGGCCTCTGCCGGCTCCTTACAAATCCGCACCTTTTCATGCAGAACGACTCTTGGTTCTCTGCCATTGGTGAAAAGCCAGACTTCCTTTGCGATTGGCAGTAAGTGTCCAATTTCATGAGCCGCATATTCCCCATCGCCTAAGACACCTACTGTCTTGCCCCGATAAAAAAATGCGTCGCATACCGCGCAATAGCTGACTCCTTTTCCCTCCAACTCTTTCAAACCTTGTAACGGCGCAGTCGTCCGCTTTGTTCCTGTTGCGATGACCACTGTCTTTGCAGCATACTCCCCGGACTTGCATTTTAATTGAAAGTGACTGTCCCAGCCTATGCCTAACACTTCGTCGTCTATGACTTCCGCACCTAAGCCTTTGGCCTGTTCAACTCCTTTGCCCACCAATTCCTCACCAGAAATTCCAGGCAAGCCAAAATAATTGTCAATCACCGTAGCCTTCAATAAGGCGCCCTGGTCCTTGCCA
>CAMSSU010000025.1 GCA_947063485.1 uncultured Clostridia bacterium
ACTATATTAATACTTTTTTGCTATTTTAATTAGGTTGCTTTTTTGCAGCAGATCCACTAACCTTTATAGATGTCGGATTAATGTGGAAGGAAATAGATGAGGCAATGAATTTATGTGGTGTTATTGGGAAAAATCTAAAAGAGCTTCGCATGAAGAGCAGTCAGTCGCAAGAGGATTTGGCAAAAAAATTGGTATTAGCGCATCTAACTTGCGCGAGATTGAGTATGGAACGGGCAACCCGACAGTCGCGACATTGGAGCGCATTGCCGAAGGGCTGCATGTGCCGACAGGCGCCCTGGTCTCGAGCAACATGAATGAAAATGAGGTTTACATTAGAGAATCTATCTTTTCTTATCTCAAATTTATTCAACACATGCCGCCCGAGCGGCAAACTTTAGTCGTTCGCATGTTTGAGCAGTTGGTTTTACTGCTGAGAGGCGACTAATTCTTTTGTTTCTGCAAAAAAGCCGAATTTCGTTTGGGAAATTCGGCTTTTTTTGTTGCTATTTTATGCCCCTTGTTCTGCTAAAAATGCTTCCACTTCTGCTCTGGTCGGCATAGCATCAAAAGCGCCTTGCTTCATGGCGCAAAGTGCGCCGACGGCATTGGCTATGCGCACTGCTTTTGAGAGCGGTGTCTGCGGTTCGCAGGCAAGATGATAGAGAATGGCCCCAAGAAAGGAATCGCCGCAGCCTGTCGTATCCACAGCCTTAACGCGAAAACCAGGGTCATACCCGCTCTCCTCTTTGGAGTAGTAATATGCGCCTTTTGCGCCAAGCGTAATGAAGACAGCCCGCTTTTCGCGGCCGATTTTGCTGATGCGCTCTGCCCCTTCCCGGCATTCCTCCGGGGAATCCCCAAGGCCGGTCAGCAGTTTCAGCTCCACTTCGGATAGTTTGACGATATCTGCCCGGGCAATATAATCGGTAAATTCCTGCTTGACGGTAGCTGGGTTATGCAGAGAGCTTTCCGGCCGGTAGTTGGGATCGACGGCAAATAGCTTGCCATGCTTTTCAGCATATTCCTGCAAGAACCGAAGGGATGCCCTGCCAGATTCGCTTTTGGCAAGGCCGTATGTGGCGTAAATGATCTTTGCCCTCTCTAAGACGCTTTGGCTAATCTCTTCCGGGGTCAACAGGTGATCCACGCCTTTTCCCACAAAATAGAAACTGCGGTCGCCCTCATCGTCAAAGGAGACAAAGGAGATCATCGTGTGGTCATCTCTGGTATAGACGACTCCCTCATCGGAAATGCCATATTTTTTTAATGCACTTGCCACATGCCTGCCGAAGAGGTCGTCTCCCACTTTGCCAATGAAAGCGGTTTTTCCGCCCAAAAGCGAGCAGGCAACCAGCATATTTGCCGGCGCTCCGCCTGGGTTCATCTCATAGGCAGGGTTTCCATTTGGACCATAGCCGCACTGGGAAAAATCGATCATAATATCGCCGGCGGAAATTACATCAAACATGCTCTCCCCTCTCTTTCCATCGCGCCAAAAGCGGATCGTTCATTCAATTGTATTGCTGATGGCTTTATTATATCAACTGGAGGGAGAAAGAACAACTAAATTTTGGCAGATTCCTGCTGATTTTCCACCAGTTTTTCCGCATCTTCCAGCACTTTGCTGCTCTGCTTTATTAGTTCCAGCCCTTCCTGATAAAGCGAGAGCGCGTCCTCCAAAGGCAAGGTCTTTTCCGCCAGCTCCTGCGCGATCTGTTCTAAACGCTGTAGATTCTCTTCAAATTTCATTGTTCTGCTCCTTTTTCTATGCTTTGCACCTGCGCAAAAGCGCGCCCGTCTTTGGTCTGGATCAGTAGATCCTGGCCGATTTGCAGCTGCTCTATGTTTTCCAGCGGCACTCCTTCCGCTTCTGCATATACGAAGCCTCCGCCAAAGCGGGAGAGCGGATTTCTTGCCGCCAGATATACCGCATTTTTTTCCAGGTTTGCCTGCTTGCTTTGCAAAAGCGCATTCATCTGCTGATGCAAAAGCCCGGAGAGCGATGCCGCTTTTTGGCTTGCCCGCTCTACCTGCATTCGAAACTGCTGGGCACTTTGCATTTCCAGGCCTTTTACGATATCCCGCGCCGAGCGCATCTTTTCAAGCATCAGGCTTTTCATGGATTCCCCCAGATGATCCAGCGAAAGCATCAGGTCTTTCTGATCAGGCACGGCGAGCTCTGCGGCTGCGGAAGGGGTCGGCGCGCGAAGGTCTGCGACGAAATCTGCAATCGTATAGTCGATCTCGTGCCCGATTCCGGTAATGATAGGGATTTTGGAGGCGTAAATTGCCCGGGCAAGCCCTTCATCGTTAAAGACGAATAAATCTTCGCCCGAACCGCCTCCCCGGGCCAGCAGGATAACGTCGCACTCTCCTTCCTCGTTTAGCTGCCCAAGAGCGCGGATCATCTCCAGAGGCGCGGCAGCTCCCTGCACAGTTACAGGGCAGAAGCGCTGCAAAGCCAGAGGATAGCGGCGCCGCAGCACGTTTCTGATATCCTGAATCGCCGCTCCTGTCGGCGAGGTGATGATCCCTATTTTTTCCGGGTATTTGGGAATGCGCTTTTTATGCGCCGCATCGAATAGGCCTTCTGCCGAAAGTTTGGCTTTCAGAGCCTCAAAATCGGTGTAAACCTCGCCTACGCCAGAGGGGAACATGTGCTGCGCATAGAGCTGAACTGCCCCAGCCTTTGGATAAAACGAGATATCGCCCACAATCACCACTTTCATGCCATTTTTGGGCAGGAAGGAAAGCTTTTGCCGGTATCCGCGGAACATGACCGCCTTAATGGATGCCTCTTTATCCTTGAGAGAAAAATACAGATGGCCGGAAGTATGCGCGGTGAAATTGGAGATCTCCCCTTCCACGCAAACCATGCGCAAAGCCTCATCGGCCTCCAGTTTTTGCTTTAGATAGTCGTTGAGCTGCGAGACCGTTACCGGCCCGACTTTTACTGTCTCCATTTTTCACTGCTCCGATCTTCTATTTTTACGGGCACGGACGCACCGAGCTCAAGGCATTCCGGCTGGACGCGGCAGTCATAAGCCAAAATCGCAACACCGGCGCGCTGAGCCTCCTGAAGCGCTTGGGCAAAAGCAGGGTGTGTGGCGTAGTTAGGCGCAAAAAAAGATGCGCCCCGCATTTGAATGACAAAAACGAGATAGGCCAAAGCGCCTTCCCTGCGCGCTTTGCAGAGCTCAAAAATATGCCGGATGCCCCGTTCAGTTGGCGCATCCGGGAAATAGGCGGCGCCGTCCCGTTCCAGCGTAACCCCTTTGATCTCCAGATATGCCTTCTGGCCGGCGACGGTAAATGCGCCGTCCAGGCGGGAAGCGCCATAGCGCACTTCCCCACGCAAATCCTCTGCCGCGGCCGCCATGCCTGGGAGCAGATTGCCCTGCTCCAAATATTCCAGCACAAGCTTATTTGGCGCCAGAGAATCCAGGTTAATTAGGCGATTCTCTTTATACAGCGCGATGAGCGTATAGGCGGTTTTTTTCTGCGGCGATGGTGCATACTGCAAAAATACCGATGCCCCTGGCACAAACAGCTCTGCACATCGGCCGGTATTGCGGATGTGAACCCGCTCGCTCTTTCCGTGGATTAGGCAGATTCCAATAAAGCGGTTTTCTCTGCGTATAAAAGTTCCGGGCACAATCTCAGGATACCTCATGTTTTTCCTCTGTTTTTTCCTCTGCCTGCTTAGCCTTGGCTGGCGCGATGGCCAGATCCACCAGAAGAGAGACGCCCGCGCCGATTAAAGTATCAATGGCGCGGTTGAGCGCGTAAAACACGGCATCCTGCTGCGTCCGCCCGAAATTCAGGGCGACCAATAATACCACCGTGCAGGAAATCGTGCTGGCCTGCTGAAGATGAAAGACGTTGCATAAATAAAGATCGAAAATCAGAAAGAGCGGCACAACTACGAGGAAAATTCCCTGGCTGTAATAGGGGATATATTCGCTGGAGAATGCGGCGATAAAGCCAATCAGGCCGCCCATGGCCGTGCCCAAAAGCCGCATGAGGCTAAAGCGCAGGGTCTCCTGGTTGTTTTGCCGCATACAGACGATGGCAGAAATGGCCGCGACTGTGATGGTCTGCATGCGTTTTAGGCAAAAGCAGATGACAAGCGTAAAGAAAACGGCGATGACCGTTTTAATCGAGCGCATTCCCGGCCGATAATGTAAATTCATGCTTTCTCTCCTTTTGCTTAGTATAAGCCAAGCCCAAAAAGATGTAAAGATAATAAAATGTTTGCATAATTATGTCGAATAACCGGCAAACTATCTTTGGCTGTATATTGCTAAAAGATGACAACGCTTGGGGTTGCCTCTATAATGAAGTTTAGCAGAAAACAGATCGAAAGGGATGAATAAAATGAAAACATGTTTAAGAATTTTATGGCTCGTCTCGGGAATTTTGCTCATCGCGTGCGGCGTTTATGTTTTGCTGCATCCCGCGCAGACTTTACTAAACATCGCTTCCCTGCTTGGGCTTGCCGCTTTATTTTCCGGCGCTTTTTCCCTGGCCACCTATTTCACTCAGAAGGAAGAGCTGTTTGGCGCAAAGGGAATTTTGCTGGATGGCATTTTGGATGTCATTCTCGGCGTTTTGCTCATCATCTACCCCACTTCCTCTTTGATTGCGAATCTCTTTTTGGGCTTGATGAGCCTCTGGGTCATCTCGAAGGGCGCAGCAGCCATCTACCATGCCGTTCTGGCAAAGAAACTCGATCGCCAGTGGTATGTTTTGCTGATCATCGGGATTCTGCTCGTCCTCTTTGGAATTTTGGCACTCATCAAACCCATTATTACAATGGTCGCCATCAGCGTCATACTCGGTGTGTTCCTCATTTCGGATGGAATTGAGATTCTTGGGCATTGGTGGATGATTCAGAAATTCCGGAAAAACCTCGGGCTATAGATAAAAAATGCCGCAAGCTGTTCTGCGGCATTTTTTTATTCTCCCCCACAATTTTTCACAAAAATTCTCTTGATTATTTCCAGTTTTTTACATATCATATAGAATAAAAGGTAAAAAATGTAAAAAGAGGTCCAAACATGAAGATAGAAAATAGCCTGGGCAGTAAAATTAGGCGCCGCCGGCAGGAGTTGCAGCTTTCGCAAGAGGAACTGGCTGCTCAGATTGACCTGAGCGTTTCCTTGCTGCGTGATATTGAACATGGACGGGGCAATCCCACTATCAAAACGCTGGGAAAAATTTTCAGTGGATTGGGTATGGAATTTGAATCGCTGTTTTCGAATGTGCAGACGACTCTTGTTTCGGAAAATCCAGAGGAGATTGTGCGCAATATTGCAATTCAGCTCAAGGCCTTGATTGCCCTTCCGAGAGAGGATCAGGAACTGGCCTCCCAGATCTTCCGGCAGCTTTCCTTGATTTTGCAGGAGCAGGCCGGCTGAAACATGCGCGGGATAGAGCCTCCCTTCCCCTATTTCGCGCGTTTTCTTTCCATGCGGCCAAAAGATACTTGACTTTTTTTTGTAAAACGGATATAATTCTGTTTGTTGCCCCGCAGAATGCGATCGTGGCGGAATAGGCAGACGCGCACGTTTGAGGGGCGTGTGGGAGACCATATGGGTTCAAGTCCCATCGATCGCACCAAAAAAATCGGAGTAAGTCTTACTCCGATTTTTTGTTTTCTCTTTTAATAATAAAGAAAAGAGCCGCCATTGGCAGCTCTTTTTTCTAATACTATTCGTAAATTGGGAATTGCTTGCAGAGCTCCGCAACCTTTGCAGATACTTCACGCACAGCCGCATCGCGATCCTCTGCCGTCAGCAGGCGGTGCATCAGATCGGCGATCTGGCGGCACTGCTCTTCCTTGAAGCCGCGGGAAGTAACGGCTGGCGTGCCCACGCGGATACCGCTGGCGATAAACGGACTGAGCGTTTCATTGGGAATCGTGTTTTTATTGACGGTAATGTGCGCCAAATCCAGCAGCTTTTCAGCGTCTTTTCCCGTAATGCCCTTCTCATAAACATCTACCAGCATCAGGTGATTATCCGTTCCGCCGGATACCAGGCGGAATCCGTTTTTCTTCAGCTGGTCTGCCAGCGCCGCAGCGTTTTTGACGATCTGCTGCTGATACTGCTTAAACTCATCGCTCAGCGCCTCCTGGAAGCTGACCGCCTTGGAAGCGATGACGTGCATCAGCGGGCCGCCCTGGGTTCCCGGGAAGATTGCCTTATCGATTTGCTTTGCATACTCTTCCTTACAGAGAATGAGACCGCCTCTTGGGCCGCGCAGTGTTTTATGCGTGGTCGTCGTTACAAAATCGGCATAGGGCACCGGGTTTTGGTGCAGTCCTGCGGCAACCAGGCCGGCGATATGCGCCATATCTACCATGAGATATGCGCCGACTTTCTTTGCAATTTGAGAAAACCGCTCGAAATCGATGGCTCTGGGATATGCGCTGGCGCCTGCCACGATCATCCTGGGCTTTTCTTTGAGGGCAAGCTCTTCCAGGGCATCGTAGTTGATCATCTCGGTCTCGTTATCCACGCCGTAAGGGACGACGCGGAAGTATTTGCCCGAAATATTCACGGGGCTGCCATGCGTCAGATGCCCGCCATGCGCCAGGCTCATGCCGAGAATGGTGTCGCCGGGCTCCAGCATCGCAAAATAGACGGCAGTATTGGCCTGCGCGCCCGAATGAGGCTGAACGTTGGCATGCTCTGCACCAAACAGCTTTTTGGCGCGCTCTCTCGCCAGGTTTTCCGTAACATCGACAAACTCGCAGCCGCCGTAATAGCGTTTGCCCGGATAGCCCTCGGCATATTTGTTCGTCAAATGCGAGCCCATGGCCTGCAACACGGCCTTTGAGACGATATTCTCGGACGCGATTAGCTCGATGTTCCCCCTCTGGCGGTTCAGCTCTTTTTCCATGGAATCATAGAGCTCTGGATCGACCCTCTTAACCTCTGAAAAATCTAGCATTTCCCTATTTCTCCTCTTTGCTTAAATTTTCTAAAGCCGCCTTTGCCGCTTCCTGCTCGGCGCGCTTTTTAGATTTTCCTTTTCCCTTTGAACAGGCTTTGCCATCGATAGATAGCTGCACAAAAAAGGTCGTATCGTGCGGCGGCCCTTCCGTCTGCAAAACCTCATATTCCAGCGAGACCTCCCCATCTTTTTGCAGGAGAGTCTGCAGTTCTGTCTTATAGTCCTTGCTCTGCTGGGCAGAAAAATTGCCCTCTGCAAAGGCGATGATCCGGCAGACCATGGCGTTTGCCGCCTCCAGCCCGCCATCCAGATAAACGGCGCCCAATATGGATTCGCAGACATCGCAGAGAATGGAGTTCTTTTCTCTGCCGCCGGAATGTTCCTCGCTGCGCCCAAACCGGATATAGCTCTGCAATTTTTCACCGCGCACCCAGGCTGAAAGAGCTTCCTCGCAGACGATGGATGCCCGGCGGTGCGTCAGCTTTCCCTCATCCTCCTGGGGATATTTGCGGTAAAGATACTGGCTGACCAGCAGCTCCAGCACGGCGTCCCCCAAAAATTCCAGCCTTTCATAGCTATATCCCGCCTCAAGGGCAAGGGAAGAATGCGTGAGCGCCATCTCGAGCAGACGCTCGTCCTTAAAATTATACCTTAAAATTCGCAAAATTTCTCTATCTATTTTCGGCATTTTTCAAAAAATCCTTCGTTTATTCTAAAGCGCTAGAATATTCTTCCCATTCTGCATAAAAACCTTGCAGTTTTTCTTCCAGAATGTGCAGGTGCTCTGTCGCCTCCATCAATGCCTGATAATCCGAAGCAAAATCCGGCTGGGCGATCTGCTCTTTGCAGCGGGCAGCTTCCTCTTCGGTTTCCTCGATGGCTTTTTCCAGACGCGCAACTTTCGCTTTCAGCTTGCGCAAAGCGGATTCCTGCTCTCTTTTTCTGGCAAAAGGATTCTCGCTCTTTTCTTTTTTGGCAGGCGCTGCCTCTGGCAAAGCGCTCCCTCTTTTCTCGCGCTCTTCCAGATAATATTGATAGCCGCCGGCATAGCATGTGATCTTCTGGTTTTCCAGCTCCCAGACTTTTGTCGCCAGCTTGCGGATAAAATAGCGGTCGTGCGAGACGACGAACAGCGTTCCGTCGTAGCCGAGCAGGGCATCCTCCAGCGCTTCTTTGGATGCGATATCCAGGTGGTTGGTGGGCTCATCCAAGAATAACAGGTTTGCCTTAGAGAGCATCAGAATGCAGAGCGCAACCCGGGCGCGCTCTCCGCCCGAGAGTGTGCCAATCTTTTTTTCAATATCGTCCCCGTGAAACAAAAAAGCGCCCAGAGCCGTGCGGATGGAAGTGACGCTCAAATCCTC
Organism: uncultured Clostridia bacterium; assembly: GCA_947063485.1. GTDB lineage: Bacteria > Bacillota > Clostridia > Christensenellales > Christensenellaceae > QANA01. Next base: position 8,325 of record CAMSSU010000025.1, read on the forward strand.
GCATCGCCCGATGACTGCCTCTATGATGCTCATTTCGGGATCCAGGTTGACCTGCGCCTGATCGTAGTAGCCGATGTGGACATTCGTCCCAAACTGAATTTTCCCCTGATCCGGCGCAATTTCGCCCAATAAAACGCGGAAAAGCGTCGTCTTGCCCGTGCCGTTATCCCCGACCAGGAAAGCCCGCTCCCCTTTTTTCAAATCCAAATCGACTTTTGAAAAGAGCTGGCGCTCCCCGAAGCCAAGGCAGAGTTCTTCGGCATGCAAAACATCCCTGCCCGACTGCCGCGCCGCGCTGATGGAAAAATGAATGCCTGCCGGGCCGTCTTCCGGCCGGACGAGCTTTTTCTCAATCCGATCGATGACTTTCTGCTTGCTGCGGATGGTAATATAGTTCCGCTCCTGGCTGAACGTCTTTTGCTGGGCGATGATGCCCTCGATTCTCTTGATCTCTTTGGTCTGTTTCTGATACTCACGCTCTTCCGCCAGCCGGCGCTCTGCCTTTATCTTGGAAAAATCCGAATAGTTTCCACGGTAGCTGGCAAGGCGATGGTGCTCCAGCTCAAAGACGCGGTTCACAAAGCGGTCGATGAAAAAGCGGTCGTGCGAGATGACAAACACCGTCCCCTTATATGCCGCCAAAAACTCTTCCAGCCACTCAGTGGCCCGCAGATCCAGGTGGTTGGTGGGCTCATCCAGAAGCAAAATATCCGGCTCTTCCAGCAGCATTTTGGCGAGCAGTACCCGCGTTCTCTGCCCGCCGCTGACTGCGGAAAGCGGCAAATCCAGTTCTTCCGGCAAAAAGCCAAGCCCAAGCAGCGTCGAACGCGCGCGGCCCTGATAGGTCATTCCGCCCTCTTCCAGGTATGCCTCATGCAGTGCGGTATATCTAGCGATTTCCTCCTCGCTGGCCCCCTGCTCAAGCTTTTCCTGAAGCTGCTCCAGCTGCTGCTCCTTTTTTTGGAGGGAAGAAAAGACCTCCAGCGTTGCGCCGTATACCGTCTGCGAGGAGCTGTATTCCGCATGCTGCTGCATATAGGCCGTCCGCAGTTTTTTAGACAAAAAGAGTTCTCCGCTGTCGGCAGAAAGTTCTCCCGTCAGGATGCGGAATAATGTAGTCTTCCCTGCGCCGTTGACGCCGAGCAGCGCGATCTTATCGCCGGGATCTATATGAAACGAGATATCTTCTAAAATTGTATCAATTCCAAAAGATTTCCCAAGGTGATTGGCTGTAATGATACTCATTTTTAAACTCCTAACGAGAGGATTATAGCATAAATTTCCCATAAAACAAAGGAAAAGACGCATAATGCGTCTTTTTCCCGTTTTATTCAAGATAACGGATGGAAACATCCGAAGAGTTTGTGGCAAACATGAGCGTTCCGTAGTCGAGATCAAAGCAGACGATTTTTCCGGGATACCATTCTTCCTGAGAATCCTCAATATCCAAAATCAGATGATCGCTGCTCCCGCCCAATATCTGAATATCAGGCAGCCGGGGCCGCAGATCCTCCAGATAGCCAAGATCCTGGCGGCCCAGGGCCAGCAGCGCCCGGCGGCGAATGCCGCGGTCCAGGTAGGCGCGCTTATGGCCAAAGGCATCTAAATCGATCTCGCCCACCGGATGGCTGGGCTTTGAAAAGACTTCTACCACCTCGGCCTTTAGGGTTACGACATGGGGGTCGAGAAAATCCGTGTTCATTCCCCGGCGGTCATGCAGATCCCGCGCGTTCATGATGGCCTCCCCCACCCGCAGATGATTGATTCCCTCGGGCATCGCGCCGGTCAGCATCAAATGCAGAGAAGTGGTGGCGCCGCCAGAGACAATTTCCAGCTTCCGGCCAATGCGCTGCTCGATTTCGCGGGCTATCTGCACCAGATCTCCTAAATTTTCCCTGGAAGGCAGAACCGAGCCATAGCATCCAAGATTGACGCCGACGCCAGCCAGGGAGATGGCGTGCATCTGCCGCTCAATGCGGACGGCATCCTGGATGAGCTGGGATTTATCCCAGTATCCTTCGCGCAGATCCCCCTCATCTGCCATGAGGATGACCTTATGCCGCTTATTTTGGCGCGCACATTCCTCCTCTATTTGCTGAATAACGCGAAACTGGCTGTTCAGGCTATACTGCGCCAGCGCGACGAGATCGGGGATCTCGCTGGGCATAGGCAGCCGCAGCATGAGAAAATCGGCGGTAATCCCGGCCTGCCTGAGCATTTTTGCCTGGCTCAGCCTGGAGAGCGCCAGCTGATCGCAATACGGCAGGTATTCCCGCACCAGCGTTGGCTGCGACTGCACTCCTTTTACAGCGCCGGCCAGCCGGATGCCGGCCGCATTGCACCGCTTTGAAAGCTCAAAAAGGTTGCGCCGCAGTTTTGGTAAATCAAATTCCAGGCAGGGATAAGCACTCATCAGACGTTGATCTCCGCCTGCACATTCAAATCTCCATAGCCCTTTAACGCTGGGACGACGACTTCGTCGCAGAAATCTTCCACCTGCTTATCCGCCCGGCCGATGAAGTTTTTGGGATCGAGGATGGAATGGATATACTCTCTGGAAAGCCCAAAGCTCTTATCCGCCTCGATGAGCTCGATGAGGTTATTCTGCCTGCCGTTTACCTTGACGTTTTTCCCGGCCTCCATAGAGTATGTGCGGATTTTTTCATGCAGCTCCTGGCGATCCCCGCCCAGCTTTACTGCCTCCATCAGGATGGTTTCAGTTGCCATAAAGGGCAGTTCGTCCATAATATGCTTGTGGATGACCTTCGGATAGACCACCATGCCGGAGGTAATGTTCAAATAAAGGGCTAAAACCGCGTCTACCGTGAGGAAAGCCTGCGGGATGACCAGACGCTTGTTTGCCGAATCGTCCAGCGTGCGCTCAAACCACTGCGTAGAAGCGGTAATCTCCGGGCTGTTCATCAGGGAGATGACATAGCGCGCCAGGGAGCCCATTCGCTCGGAGCGCATGGGGTTTCTCTTATACGCCATGGCAGAAGAGCCAATCTGCTTGGATTCAAAGGGCTCCTCCATCTCTTTCAGGTTTTGAAGCAGACGCAGGTCGTTGCTGAATTTATAGGCACTGCTGGCGATATTGGCCAAAACATTGACGACCCGCGCGTCCACTTTGCGCGGATAGGTCTGCCCGGTTACGGCATAGACGCTTTGGTAGCCCATTTTTTCCGCCACGCGCTTCTCCAGCTCTTTGACTTTGGCGTGATCGCCCTCAAAGAGCGTCAGGAAGCTGGCCTGAGTGCCCGTCGTCCCTTTGACACCTCTTAGGCGAATGCTGTTTTTGACTTCCCGCAGCTCTTCCAGATCCATCACGAGATCCTGAATCCAGAGCGTCGCGCGCTTGCCGACGGTCGTCAGCTGGGCGGGCTGGAAATGCGTAAAGCCGAGCGTGGGCATCTGCCGGTATTCCATGGCGAAATGAGAGAGCTGGCGGATGAGCGCCGCGAGCTTTTTCTCTACCAGCTCCAGCCCTTCCCGCAAAATAATCAGATCTGCATTATCGCCGACATAGCAGCTCGTCGCTCCAAGATGAATGATTCCCTTTGCACCCGGGCACTGCACGCCATAGGCATAGACATGGCTCATGACATCATGCCGCACCTGCTTTTCCCGCTCTTCCGCCACCTCATAGTTGATATCTTCGGCGTGCGCCTTTAATTCTGCAACCTGCTCCTGGGAGATGGGAAGGCCCAGCTCGTGCTCTGCCTCTGCCAGAGCAATCCAAAGCTTCCGCCATGTTTTGAACTTCTTTTCATCCGAAAACAGATAGCTCATCTCCGCCGAAGCATACCGTTTTGTCAATGGATTTTCATAACGATCGCGCATATCACACCTCTTAAAAATTATATTGCTTTTTTATTTTTAAATCACAAGCCCGCCGTTTGCCCCGAGAACTTGTCCCGTAATAAAGCTGGCTTTGGAAGAAGCCAGAAAGAGAGCGGCGGCCGAAATATCTTCCGGCGTTCCGATGCGGCCCAGCGGCGTCTCCTCTGCCAGAGCATGCAGATCCGCGGCCGATAAGCGGGCGTTCATATCCGTCTCAATCACGCCGGGGGCAATGCAGTTTACCCGAATCCCAGAAGGGCCAACCTCTTTTGCCAGCGCCTTTGTCAGCCCGATGAGCGCCGCTTTGGATGCTGAATAGCAGACCTCGCAGGAAGCGCCGGTTACGCCCCAGATGGAGGAAATATTGATAATCGCGCCCTGACCGCGCGAGATCATTTGGGGCAGAACTTCCCGGATACAGCGGTATGCGCCGTGCACATTGACATCGAACAGCCGCAGCCAGTCCTTCTCGGAAACCTCCGTCAGAAGCCCGAAAGAGGCAATGCCGGCATTGTTGATGAGCACGTCGATCTTTCCGAAATGAGCGCAAACCTTCCGCACCATTGCGGCAACGGCGCTTGCATTGGAAACATCTGCCTGCACGGCCAGCGCACTGGGGCCAAGCTCTGCCCGCAATGCCAGCGCCTCCTGCTCATGCCGCAGGTAGCCGATGGCAACGCCATACCCCTGCGCGGCAAAATCCCGGGCCATTTGACGCCCGATGCCGCGGGAGGCGCCGGTAATCAACGTAACTTTCCCCATAAGATCCTCACTTCTCCCTTTTTCACCATTATACCAGATAATTGGCTATGCTCCAACCTCTTTCAGCGCTTTTTGGCAGCTTGCCCGCAAATTCTCAAACGCATGGCGCATGCTTTGTTCTTTGTTCTGGCCAGGCGGGTTGATCTCAAAAAAGCGAACCCCCTGCCGGCCGGCATCCAGCCCTTTTTCCAGAATGCCGGCAAAGGCCCAGATGGGAACATGCTTCTTTTGAGCGCGGGATATGATGCCCTCGATGGCTTTCCCATATTTCGTCTGGCCGTCGATTTTGCCCTCGCCCGTCAGCACCAGGTCGGCGCCTTGCAGATGCCGCTCAAACTCCAGCGTATCCAGCACCAAATCAATTCCCGAGACAATTTTTGCGTTGCAGAAAGCCAGAAGCGGAAGCGCGGCGCCGCCGGCTGCCCCGCTGCCCGGAAGCGCCCCGATTGACGGTTTTCCCGAGGCGGCAGAGAGCAACCTCTCATAGCGCGCCAAGATGGCATCCATCTGCTCTGCCATGCGTGCATCCGCCCCCTTCTGCGGCCCATAGATATGCGAAGCGCCTTCCGGGCCGCAGAGCGGGTTTGTTACATCGCAGGCGATGAGGATGGGAATTTCCCAAAATTCCGGCCGCATAGGAGCGGCGTCGATCTGCGCGAGTTCTGCCAGCCCTGCGCAATTTGGAGCAACCTCCCTGCCCTCTCCGTTCAGCAGGCGGATGCCCAGCGCTTTTGCGATGCCAGCCCCGCCGTCATTGGTGGCGCTTCCGCCCAGCGTCAGACAAAGCTGGGCCGCACCGTTAGAGACGGCATCGATCAAAAGCTCGCCCACGCCGAAAGTCGTCGAGTAAAGCGGGCAGCGCTCCTCCTGGGCAGCCAAAGTCAGCCCGGCCGCCTCTGCCAGCTCCACAATGCCAAGGCCGGATTCTGCGAGATAATAGGAAGCCTGCACGCGCTTTTCATATGGGCCGCAGACCTGCTTTTGGCAAAACCTTCCCGAAAGCGCAGAGGCCAATACCTGGGCTGCCCCCTCCCCGCCATCCGAAATGGGAAGCACGACACATTCGGCTTTGGGAAATACCCTTCCGATGGCCTGGCGCATTGCCTCGGCGGCTTGCTGGCCGGAAAGCGATCCTTTAAAAGAGTCCGGCGCGATGATAATTTTCATAGCGAAATCCTCCCGAAAATTTCCCCGAGTTTGCAGGAAAAACATAAGTCGGCGCGGGCATCCATAGGCGTGGCCGTTTGGTTGATTAGGACCAAATGCCTGCCCTGAAAATAGCGCAGAAGTCCAGCCGCAGGATAGACGCTGAGCGAAGTGCCGCCGACTATGAGCAGATCTGCCCCGGAGATGGCGTGAACCGCGCCGCTCAGCGTCTCGCTCTCCAGCTCTTCGCCATAGAGCACGACATCCGGCTTGATGATTCCGCCGCATTCGCAGTGCGGCACGCCTTCTTGTCCCAAAATATCAGCAAGAGCATATGCCCTTTTACAGCACAGGCAATGGTTTCTATGAATGCTTCCATGCAGTTCATAGACGTTTTGCGAGCCGGCGGCTTGGTGCAGGCCATCAATGTTTTGCGTAACAATGGCAGAAAGCTTGCCGGCGGCCTGCATTTGCGCCAATTTGATATGGGTGATATTGGGCAAAATGTCAGGAATCGCTATCTTCTCCCGATAGAACTGATAGAACTCCTCTGTGTGCGCAAAGAAAAATTCATGGGAGAGAATTTGCTCGGGCGGATAGGGATATTTCATCTGATAGATCCCATCCGTGCTGCGGAAATCCGGCAGGCCGCTCTCCGTCGAAACGCCGGCGCCGCCAAAAAACACAGCAGAGCGGCTTTGGTCGATATATTCCTGCAGCAGCTCCTGTTTTGTTTGCATCTGATTTCTCCTTTTTCTGATATGATTCTACATTTTTCTCGACAACACTCCGAGAATATGATAGTGTTGAGCTATGAAACGCACACATTCCGATTTAATTGCGCTGGCCCTCATCTTATTCTGCACGCTTTGCATCGCGGCAGGGTTCCTTCTCTATGATGCCGGCCAGCCACACTATAAGAATAACACAAAATATCAGTTTGCGCTCCCCCAAACGCCGCGGCCTTCGGAGGCGGTTTCCGGCGATGAGGAGATCGTCTATCTCTCCCCTTCCGGCGGGAAATATCACAGCACGCGCGAGTGCTCTGCTCTGGCCAGAAGCAGCACGATTCGCGCTATCGCAAAAGAAAAGGCTCTTTTGCTGGGAAAAGAGCCTTGTTCCAAATGCTATTAAAATTTTATACCAGATGAAAGAGCCGCGCGATGCTCGTAATCGCCAGGCAGAGAACCAGCCCGAGAGCCGTCGGGAGCAGGAAGGAAAGCACAGTCCATTTCTTGCTCCCGGTTTCTTTTTTTATCGTCGCCAGCGTCGTCCCGCAGGGGAAATGCAGCAGCGTGAAGATGAGCGTGCAGACGGCGGTCAGCCAAGTCCAGCCGTTTTCTACGAGCAAAACGCGCAGCTGCTGGAGGTTCTCAAACTCCGAAAGGCTTCCGGTCCCAAGGTAGCACATGACGATGATCGGGATGACGATCTCGTTTGCCGGCAGCCCCAGCAAAAATGCCATGATGATGACGCCGTCCATGCCGAAGAACCGCCCAAAGGGATCGAGGAAATCTGTGCAGTATTTCAAAATGCTGATGCCGTTGATATCGATATTTGCCATGCACCAGATGATAAGCCCGGCAGGGATGGCGACAGTTACGGCGCGCCCCAGCACAAACAGCGTGCGATCGAACAGGGAGCGGACCAGCACTTTTCCGAACTGCGGCTTTCGGTAGGGCGGCAGTTCCAGAACGAAGGAAGAAGGCATTCCCTTTAGAACTGTTTTGGAAAGCAGGCGCGAGATGAGCAGCGTCAGGAAAATACCCAGCAGGATGACGCCCATCAGAATGAGCGTGGAATAGAGTGATTCCAGCGCTCCGGTCATCGCTCCGGTGATGAAGAACATCGAGATGATGGAGGTGATCGTCGGGAATCTGCCGTTGCATGGCACGAAGCAGTTGGTCAGAATCGCGATCAGCCGCTCTCTCGGCGAATCGATGATGCGGCACCCCATGACGCCGCAGGCATTGCATCCAAACCCCATGCAGGTAGTGAGCGCCTGCTTGCCATGCGCATGCGCCTTTTTAAAATAGTGATCTAGGTTAAAGGCGATGCGCGGCAGATAGCCAAAATCTTCCAGCAAAGTAAACAGCGGGAAAAACAGCGCCATTGGCGGCAGCATCACCGAAACCACCCAGGCCAGAGTGCGGTAAACACCTGTTACCATCACGCCTGTGAGCCACTCTGGTGCATGAATCGCCTCAAACAAGGTCAGCAGTTTTTCTTCCAGCCCAAAAAGTAAATTGGAGAGCAGCTGCGAAGGATAGTTCGCTCCTTCGATAGTCAGCCATAAAATTCCCGCTAAAAACAGGAGCATGATGGGAATTCCCGTGCGCTTGGAAGTCAGAATCCTATCGATTCTGCCGTCGCGTTCGTGGTACCCGCGGTTTTCCGCCCGGACGCAGGAGTGATAGATGAAATCCGCGGCTGACGTAATATCCGACACCAGGCGGTCGCGGTAGTTCTCCTCCCCCAGCACTGCCTTTGCCTGCATCAGCCTGGACTGAATTTCGGGGTTTTCCGAAAGAGAAAAGCCAAGCTTTTTTTCCGCGGAGGATAGCAGCACCGCTTCCCCCTCCAAAAGGCGCAGAGCCATCCAGCGGGCGTTCATTTTCTGCCCCAGCAGTTTTTCCAGGCTAGGCTGCAAAATCTCCAGTGCGCGCTCAATTTGCGCATGGTAGCGCACCTGATAGCCCCTAAACGCCGCTGGGTTTGCGCAGACATCTTCCACAGTCTCCATCAGCGTTTTCAGCCCCTTCCCTGCCCGGGCGGTTGTTTCCACCACTGGGACGCCCAAAAGAGAAGAGAGTTTCTTCGTATCGATATGTATGCCGTTTCGGTTTGCCTGATCCATCAGGTTCAGGCAGACTACGACGCGGTCTGTGATCTCCAGCGTCTGCAGAACGAGATTGAGGTTTCGCTCCAGGCAAGTGGCATCTGCGACGACGATGCTCACATCCGGATCGCCAAAGCAGATGAAATCCCGGGCAATTTCCTCTTCTTTGGAGTTTGCCAGCAGTGAATATGTACCGGGGATATCGACGAGCGTATAGCTCTTTCCTCGAAATTCATAATAGCCAGTCGCGTTTTCTATCGTCTTCCCCGGCCAGTTTCCCGTATGCTGCTTCAGGCCAGTCAGCGCATTGAACACTGTGCTTTTGCCGACGTTTGGGTTGCCGGCCAGAGCCACTACCCGGCCTCTTTTTTCTATCTGAAATTCATCGTTTAAAAGGGCGCTACCCATAGAGCTGCGCGTTAATCCCATGTTCTAGCCTCCTATCTGCTGGTTTAAGCTGATCATAATCTGCCTTGCATCCTCGTTTCGCAGCGCGAGCATGGTTCCGCGAATGAGATATGCTCTGGGATTTCCGGCAGGGTTGGCATAAACTGCCTGCACGGCGCTTCCTTCGATAAAGCCAAGATCCTGCAGGCGTCTTCGCTTTATTCCCTCTATCTCCAGGCTTTTTATCGTAGCGCTTTGCCCAAGTTTTAGTTGATCGAGCGAGAGTATCTTTTCCATCATAGCCTCTTTTTCACTTTATGCTGTTTTACAATATGCCTTTTGGCAAAAAAGCGTGAAATAAAAAAGGGCCGCCGGCGGGCGCCTCTTTCTCCTGATAAAAAACAAAAGCGCCTGTTTTCCAGGCGCTTTTGCTAGCGGTTATCGATGATATAGGTGTCATACATATCTGCAATGGCAACGGCTGCCGCCATAGGATATTTGTCAAACGCATTGGACTGCGCCATTCCCCCGGCATAGGCACGCGCGGCATCGTCGTAGCCGCCCATATGCCATCGGATTGCCATGGCCTCTTCATCCGTCAGCTGGATATGTTTCATGGCCAGATAGACAGATTTTTCCCCATGCCCCAGAGGCAGAGAATCTTCGATGGTGTAGACCTCCACTTCTTCCCAGCGCCGCTCTCCCGGGATCTTCACGTTGCGGACGCCTTTCGTATAGAAGTTGACTTTGCAGAGATCGTGCAAAAGCCCCGCGATCACCAGAGAGCTTTTTTCCACGCCCGAAAGATTCTTTGCAAAATTATTGAGAATGCGGTAGACAGACAGGCTGTGGATGAGAAGCCCGCCCTCATAAGAGCCATGCCGCTTGGCGCTGGCAGGGGCAATAAAAAAATCCGTCTCATTTTCCAGCCAGGCGATGAGATTTTCGATGCCATCGCGCTGAGTTGACCGCAGCAGATCGCAGAACTCCTCTTTATATTTTTGCAGCATCTGGGTTTTGATTGTATTATCCATGCTAAAACCTCTCTTTTTGTTAAAAAGATTATAGCATATTTTGGAGCCCATGTCAGCGCTTTTTGTTCAGCTCGCGGTTTAGCTTCCCTAATGCCTTTTTTTCGATCCGAGAGACATAGGAGCGGGAAATTCCAAGCCGTTTTGCGATCTCCCTTTGGGGCAAAATCTGCGCGCCGCCAAGGCCATAGCGCAGCTCTATGACCAAAAGCTCCCGCTTGGTCAGAACTTTTTCCAGAATCCCTTTTAACTTCTCGGTTTCCATCTTGATTTCGACCTGTTCATCTACGCTATTTTCATCTGCGCCGAGAATATCGATGAGCGAAAGCGTGTTTCCCTCTTTATCCTCCCCGATGGATTCTGCCAGGAAAACTTCGGCGGAGTTTTTCTTGCCCGCTCTCAGATACATCAAAATTTCGTTTTCAATGCACCTTGCAATATACGTCGCCAGCTGGCTTCCCTTCTCTATGCGAAAGGTATTGACGCCTTTGATGAGGCCAATCGTTCCGATTGAGATATAATCCTCAATATTGGAGGTATTGCTGGCAGCAAATTTTTTTGCAATATGCGCGACAAGCCTCAGGTTATGCTCGATGAGCACCTCCCTCGCATGCTCATCCCCCTGCATATAGAGGGCGATATATTTCCTTTCCTCTTCCCGCTCCAGCGGCTTGGGAAAGCTTTTCGTGTTGCTTCCAAAATACCCGGAATAGAAGAAAATTTCGCGGAGAAACTCAAAAATGTGCATAAAAAATAACCAACCTTCCATAGTGTTGGTTATTTATATGACGAAATTTTGGGAAATTTGTTAGTCCAGCTTTCTTCGGAGCAAATCCCCTTTTGCCAGCGGAACAGGGCAAGCGATATAGATGCGCTGCTGGGGATGCGGCGCGGCAGACTGCTCCTGCATCTGCTCATCCCATATTTTCTCCAGCGTAAACTGCGTGGGCGGCAAATTGGGCGAAAGAATATCGATGGTATCCCCCACGCTGAACTTATTGCGCTGTTCGATGAGGACGAGCCCGTCTTCACGCGAACTTTCCAGGGCAATGCCGCAAAAACCATACCGCCGCGGCACGGGACTGCGGGAGATATCCTGCCCTTCCCCTGCCGGGTTGCCAAAGTAAAAGCCCGTCGTAAAGCGCCGGGTTGCGGAATCATACAGCTCCTGCACCAGCGCCTGATCCAGCAAGTAGTGCTCGGGGTCTGCCAGATAGGCATCGATAGCTTTGCGGTATGCGCCCACCACACAACCCACATAATAGGCAGATTTCATGCGGCCCTCAATTTTAAACGAGGCGATCCCGGATTCTATGAGCGCGGGCAGATGCTCGATCATCATCAGATCTTTGGAGTTAAGCAGATAAGCCCCGTTTTCATCCTCTCCGATGGGGAAATATTCCTCTGGATAGCCGGCCTCGTGGATGGTATACCGCCAGCGGCAGGGCTGCGCGCACTCCCCCTTGTTGCCGCTTCGGCCCGTCAAAACAGAGGAAAGCAGGCAGCGCCCGGAATAAGCGATGCACATGGCACCGTGAATAAAAGCTTCCAGCTCCAGGCCATCCGGCGCATTTTGCGCGATCTCGGCGGCCTCTGCCAGCGTTATTTCCCGGGCAAGGACGATACGTTTGACGCCCTGCCTATGCCAGAAAGCGGCGCTTTGGGCATTGAGCGTGCTGGCCTGCGTGCTCAGATGCACTTCCAACCCGGCCTCCAGGCAGCATTGCATGACGCCCGGATCGGATACAATGACGGCATCGATGCCCATCTCTTTGATCTGCAAAAGATAATCTGGAAACCCTTCAAAATCCTGATTGCGGAAAAGCGCATTCAGCGTTAGATAAACCCGTTTTTTAAGAGAATGGGCAAGGCGCACGGCCTCGCCCAGCTCTTCCTGGGTAAAATTGGCGGCAAAAGCCCGAAGGCCATATTGCTTCCCTGCCAGGTAAACCGCATCTGCACCGAAATAAAGCGCAGTTTTGAGGCATTCCATATTTCCGGCAGGCGCCAGCAGTTCCACTTTCTTTTTCATACCCTCTCCTGCCTAGGAAGCGTGCTCTTTATCGTAAGCATCCCACAGCGGTTTGTATTTCGCCTGATTTTTCAGATGCTCTTCATACGTCTGTGCGAAAACAGTTTCGCCTGTATTCGGATCGCCCAGGCAGAAATACAGATAGCCGCCGTTGAGGTAGGCCTCATCCGGGTAAAGCGCTGCTTCAATCGCGGCCTTGCCGGGGTTGCAGATGGGCCCGGCAGGAAGGCCGCCGTATAGATAGGTGTTATACGGCGAATCCACTTGCAGTTCTTCGCTGTTATATGCGATCTTCTTCACCGGCATGAAATACTGGTGCGTTGCGCAGGATTGCAGAGGCATATCCGAATTCAGCCGGTTATGGAACACAGCGGAGACCTTCTTGAAATCGTCTGTCTTTGCCTCTTTTTCGATGATAGAGGCGAGTGTTACCACGTCGTCTATGCTCATGCCCAGCTCTTGCGCGCGGGCACGATATTCCTCTGTAAATACGCGGTCGAACTGCGCAATCAGCCGATCGATGATCTGCGTCTCGGAGGAGGAGAGATAGAACTCATAGGTATCCGGG
>CAMSSU010000026.1 GCA_947063485.1 uncultured Clostridia bacterium
TTGTTTTTCCAACTCCAGTATCCGCTTCTCCGCCATGTAATGCGCTATGACCACCAGCCGGATCTTGGGATTATCTATACCGGAAACGGCGATCAGGCTTACCTTGAACGGTGGTGTCAGCGTACTGCGCTGAATATAGGGAGCCGTTCCTTGGGAGTCTTTTCTGAATGCAACGGAAGGGAGGCGATTTCATGCATGTTGTAATAATCAATGCAAGTCCACGGGTACAGAAATACAGCAACACGGAGAAAATCATTGCCGCCTTTGCAAAAGGGCTGTCAGAAAAAGAGAGCACCTTCGAAACATATGCGATTTCCAACCGAAAAACATGGGATATAATTCGTGATGCTTATCTAAAAAATGATGAAATCCTCATTGCGCTGCCATTATATGTAGAATGTGTGCCCGGACTTCTTTTGGAATTTTTGGAAACGCTTCCCAAAAAGGACGAGCATACAAGGCTCTCGTTTCTTTTGCAAAGCGGCTTCGCGGAGGGGTGCCAGCTTCGCTGCGGCGAGGCATTTCTGGAAAAATTGCCGGAATATTTGGGTGTTCGTTATGGCGGCTGTCTGGTGAAAGGAAATAATTTCGGAATCCGAATTATAGGTGAAGCTCAACAGGCTCAGGCCACAAAACCGTATCAGGCGATGGGCAAACTGTTTGCAGAGGGAGACGGCTTCTTCCGTAAGGAAGCAAAAAAATTTACCGGCCCGGAATATTTGCCGCTTCCTGTGCGCCTGCTGATGGGTTTGATATTCAAAACCCTTATGAAAAAGATGTTTCAGAAGGCGGCGGCATCGTGGGGGTGTAGTATGCCGCTTGATGAAAAAGTCTGGGAAACAGACCGGGAAAATAGGCTCTAAGAGAAAAATTTATATTTATCGCTCTCGCCTGCGGGCGGTCATAGCGGGTTACACAACATAAAAAGTGCAAGACAGACCATTACAGTCTGTCCTGCACTTTTTCCTCTTTGCACCAGCTCTTTTAGCGTGCAACTAGTCCGTTACATAGGGCAGCAGGGCCATAACCCGCGCGCGCTTGATCGCCGTTGCCAGCTCTCTCTGATGCTTCGCGCAAACACCCGTCGCTCTTCTGGGGGCGATTTTGCCCGTCTCCCCGACGAACTTCTTGAGTTTTGCAGTATCTTTATAGTCGATGCTCGTCGCTTTTTCAGCGCAGAATGCACAGACTTTCTTCCGGGGGCGTCTGCCCCGCGGTCTTCTTTGTGCTCTTTCTTCCACTTCTGTGTTCCTCCTTCTTGGAATATTAGAACGGAAGCTCCTCGTCGTCTACCAGGACATCGCTCATTTCGGATGCGAACAGGTCGTCATCCTTGGGTGCTGCTGCGGGCGCGCTGCCATAGCTGCTGCGATTGCCGCCGCCATAGCTGCCCGAAGCGCCGGAGCCTGCCGCTCCTGGCTTTGCGAGAAACTCGATGTCGTCTGCCTGGATTTCCGTCACATAGCGCTTTGTGCCGTCTTTGGCATCATAAGAGCGCGTGCGCAGCTCGCCGACCACCGCGATCTGCTGGCCCTTGACCAGGTATTTCGCGCAGTTATCCGCAAGCCCTCTCCATGCGATGACGTTGAAAAAATCCGCCTCTTCCCGGTTCATGCGGCGCGTTACCGCGACGCCCAGGGTCGTTACCGAGACGCCGTTTGGCGTCGTTCTGTGCTCGGGATCTCTCGTGAGCCGGCCAACGATAAATACTTTATTCATTGCCTTACTCCTGCTCTTTCTTTACGACCATGAAGCGCATCACATCTTCCGAGATCTTCAGGTTTCTCTCCAGCTCAACGGGCAGATCCGCCTTGGCTTTGAAGTTCATCAGAACGTAGTAGCCCTCGGAAATATAGTCGATCGCATAGGCCAGTTTTCTCATGCCCCATTCGTCGATATTCTCGACTTCGCCGTTATCGTTTTTGACGATATCCGCAAATCTGGCAATGAGCGCCGCTCTCGCTTCTTCTTCCACCGTTGGTTTAATGATGTAGAGTAGTTCGTAGCTGTTCATTTTTTCACCTCCCTTTGGACAATTGGCGCCGGTCTCCCCCGGCGCAAGGATGCTGCTCATACTTATGAGCCTATCTATTATAGCATCTGAAAAACGCATTGGCAAGCACTTTTTCCCGCTCTGCCCGCTTTTCTTGACTTCCCCAGCCCAAAAACCTATAATACCATTATACACCGGATTTTTTGGGCATACTAGATAGAAAAACAGGAGGAATTACAGCATGAGCGAATGCACGCACGATTGCAGCTCCTGCCAGGCGGAATGCTCCAGCAGAACTCAGAGTTTTCTGGAAAAGCCGCATGAGCAGAGCAGCATTAAAAAGATAATCGGCGTCATCAGCGGCAAGGGCGGCGTGGGCAAAAGCTCCATCACCGCAATGCTGGCCGTCTGCATGGCGCGCAAGGGCTTCCACACAGCGATTTTGGACGCGGATATTACCGGGCCTTCCATCCCAAAGATGTTTGGCGTGAAGGAAAAGGCCACCGGGACGGACTCCGCGCTCTTCCCCGTAGCCAGCCGCGGCGGCATCGATATGATGTCCGTCAACCTGCTGCTGGAAAACGACACGGATCCCGTCATCTGGAGGGGGCCGGTCATCGCCGGGGTCATCAAGCAGTTCTGGCAGGACGTCATCTGGAAAGACGTGGACTATATGTTCGTGGATATGCCTCCGGGCACGGGGGACGTTCCGCTGACGGTGTTCCAATCCATCCCGCTGGACGGCGTGATCATCGTGGCTTCGCCCCAGGAGCTGGTTTCCATGATCGTGGGCAAAGCCGTGAAGATGGCGCAGATGATGAACATCCCCATCCTGGGCCTGGTGGAAAACATGAGCTACCTGCTCTGCCCGGACTGCGGCAAGCAGATCCCGCTCTTCGGCAAGGGCAGCACAGAGCAGTATGCGCAAAAGCAGGGGCTGACTCTGCTGGCGAAAATGCCGGTAGACCCGGAAATTGCACAGCTTTGCGACAGCGGCGAAATCGAAAGCTTCCAGGGCGATTACCTGGATGCGGCCATCGCCGCGATTCTGGCGCGCTAGGGGCAGGCATATGAGGCGGTTACTTGCTGTTTTCTGCGCGGCGCTCCTACTCTGCGCCGGCTGCGCCAGCCAATCCAAACCGGCGGCGCTGAGCCCGGAGGAGTTCATGGCTTATCCCGCAGGCGGCGAGCCCCTTTCTCCGGCGGATGCCCAGGGCGAGATTACCATCAACAAAAGCGGCGTCTCCCTGGGCTTTCAGAGCGCGCCCAGCGACGCTTATGCCAGCGCGGATTTTTCCAGCAAGCGCGGCATCAGGCTGGGCAGCACGCTGGAGGAGCTGGCCGAGGTTTATCCGGATCTGCGCTTCCATGTCATCTATGGACAGAGCGAAGATTTCGAGGTAAAAGCGGATGTTTCCCCCAAAACCGTCGCCCGCCAGGCAAAGGGCGGGAAGGATATCATGTTTCTCACGTATACCCAGCGCAGCATCGGCGGCAATATCCTCTCGGACAAAGAGTTCGACGCTTACTGCGAAAAGAACGGCATTGACGGCGCCGCGCTTTCTTCGGATCCCGGGGCATACGGCTACGAATGCTGGGGCATGATTTTCGGCATCGACGGCGAAGCGGTGGATTCGCTCTCTTTCACGGCGGTCTCGCCCAAAAAAGAGGCTTCGCAGGAGCCCGGCCCGGCGGCAGAAGAAGGGGCCGAACAGCTTTTTGCACAATAATTAAGAAAAGAGCGTTTCCCCGAGAAATGCTCGGCAGGCAAATGGATACCCGCCGGGAAACCGGCGGGTATTGCGCTATAGCGGGCTGAAAAGCAAACAGGAAATCGCGAGGAGACAGTTATAAAATATCATAGAACAATCACATTAAAAAACGGCGCGGAATGCTGCCTAAGAAACGGGACGGAAAGCGATGGCCAGGCCGTCTTAGACAATTTTAACCTGACGCATTCCCAAACCGATTACTTGCTTTCCTATCCAGGCGAGGGAAGCTCTGACGCGGCGCAGCAATGCCAGTCTCTCAAGGAAAAAGCCGAAAGCGATCATGAGGCTGAGCTTGTTGCAGTCGTGGGCAATGCAATTGTCGGAACCGCCGGAATCAGGGCAGTCGGCGCCAAATACAAAGTGCGGCACCGCGCCGAATTTGGCATTAGCATCGCCAAAGAGTTTTGGGGGCTTGGTATTGGGCAGGCGCTCATGGCGGCATGTATTGAATGCGCGAGAAAGGCGGGATATATCCAGCTTGAGCTTCATGTGGTCGCCGAAAATACAAGAGCGCTATCCATGTATGAGAAAGCGGGTTTTATCGAGTATGGCAGAAACCCCAAGGAGTTCTATTCCCGCCTGGCGGGGTTTCAGGAGGTCGTTCATATGAGGCTGGAATTGCAGTGATCACGCCAGTTTCTTCCTCATCGGCATTTTTTGTCATATGAAAAGAGCAAGGCAAACCAAGCGGCTGCCCTGCTCTTTTTTCTGCTCTGCTATTTTTCCTGCATGCTCAGGTAGTAGGCGCGGATTTTCTCAAAGCTCTCGGCGCTGATCACATGCTCGACCCGGCAGGCATCTTCGGACGCGGCCTGCTCGCCGACGCCCAGAGCCACGAGGCAGCGCGTCAGAATCTGATGCCGCTCATAAACCTTTTTTGCGATTTCCATGCCCGGCGGCAAAAGCGTGATATGCCCGGCGGAATCCACCTCGATATACCCGTTTTCCCGCAGCTGCTTCATGGCCACGCTGACGCTGGCTTTGCTGAAATCCAGCTCGGCGGCGATCTCCACGGCGCGCACGCTTCCGTTGCGCTGCTGCAATATTAAGATGGTCTCCAAATAATTTTCGGCAGACTCCTGTATCTTCATGGTTTTCTCCTTTGCGGCTGTTATAGCCATGTTAGCATGTGCTAACCTTTTTTTCAAGTGATCGCAGTTTTTTTGTTGACAGCTTTTGTTCGCTATGGTAAACTTCACCTTGCAAGGAAGTTAGCGGAAGCTAACTATTTTTCAGCAATGCAGTTAGTCTAAACTTACTAGCTCAAAAGGAGGAATCGTCATGCCCTTATCGATGGCAGCAGTTGGAGAAAAAGCCCGGATCGAGGAGATTACCGGCAAGGATGAGACGCGCCTTCATTTGAAGAATTTGGGGTTTGTCCCCGGGGCGCCGGTAACCGTCGTATCCCAGCTTGGCGGAAATCTGATTCTCTCGCTGATGGACACGCGCATCGCGCTGAACCGGAGCATGGCCAGCCGAATACTGGTATCAATTATTTAGGAGGAACATAGAGATGAAAACGCTAAAAGACGTGAAGTGCGGCCAGAGGGCCATCGTCTCCCGCCTGCATGGCAGCGGTGCCGTCAAGCGGCGCATCATGGACATGGGCATCACCCGGGGCACGGAGATTTTTGTGCGCAAAGTCGCCCCGCTGGGAGACCCCATCGAGCTGAACGTGCGCGGATACGAGCTGAGCCTGCGCAAAGAGGATGCCTCGATGATCGAGGTTGGCTGATCCATTTGTACACTAGTTAGTTTTAACTAACCATTAAAAAAAGGAGGAAAGAAGATGGCTATCAAAATTGCCCTGGCCGGCAACCCGAACTCGGGCAAAACGACGCTTTTTAACGGCCTGACGGGCAGCAACCAATACGTCGGCAACTGGCCGGGCGTTACAGTCGAGAAAAAAGAAGGCAGGCTCAAAGGGCGCAAGGATGTGATCATCCAGGATTTGCCCGGCATCTATTCGCTCTCTCCCTACACGCTGGAGGAAGTCGTCTCCCGCAATTACCTGGTGGAAGAAAAGCCGGACGCCATCCTCAATATCGTGGATGGGACCAACCTCGAGCGCAACCTGTATCTGACGACACAGCTGGCCGAAGTGGGCGTGCCCATGGTCGTCGCGCTGAACATGGCGGATCTGCTCAAAAAGCGCGGAGACACAATCGACCTCAAAAAGCTCGGCGATGCAATCGGCTGCCCGGTGGTGGAGATTTCCGCGCTCAAGGGGACGGGCATCCAGGAGGCGGCCGAGGCCGCCATAGCGGCGGCGCAATCCGGCAAAAAGCCGCAGACGCTCACCTTCTGCCCGGAGGCGGAGCAGGCGCTCTCCCTCATCTCGGAAGCGATTCGCGGCAGTGCAGAGCAAAACCGTCTGCGCTGGTATGCCATCAAGCTGTTTGAGCGGGACGGGGAGGCCATGGAGAAGCTCTCTCTCAGCGAAGCGCAAAAGGCAGAGATCGAAAAAGCCATCGCCGCCTGCGAGCAAAAGCTGGACGACGACAGCGAGAGCATCATCACGGATCAGCGCTATAGCCGCATCAGCAAGCTGCTCCCGGGCATTGCCAGCAACAAGCGCAAAGGCGCGCTCAGCACCTCGGATAAAATCGACCGCGTCGTAACCAACCGCTGGCTGGGGCTGCCCATCTTCGCGCTGGTCATGTTCCTGGTCTACTATATCTCCATGGTGGGCATCGGCGCATCGCTGACGGGCTGGGTCAACGACAATCTGTTCGGCGACGGCTTCCATCTCTTTGGCAACGGCGCGGCAGAATACAGCGAGGCCGCAGAAGAATACGACGACGCCGCGCTCATCGTGGATGGCTATGAGGCATATATCGAAGAGAACGGCGCGGCTCCCTCCGGCGATTTCCTCTATGAAGTGGAAGATGAGGAGACGCTGGAAGTAACCGAGCAGACTGCGACGCTGGCAGACTATGAAGCGGCCGCCGCGGTTCTGGAGAAATACGGCGGCGAGGAGCCAGCCCCAGCAGATTACGGCACGTTCGTCCCCAGCATCCCGGCTCTCGTCAGCGCCGGCCTGGAAAATGCGGGCGCGGCGGACTGGCTGAGCGGCCTGATTGTGGATGGCATCGTGGCTGGCGTGGGGGCAGTTCTTGGCTTCGTCCCGCAGATGCTCGTGCTGTTTTTGTTCCTGGCGTTTCTGGAATCCTGCGGCTATATGGCGCGTATCGCCTTCGTTTTGGACCGCGTATTCCGCAAATTCGGGCTTTCGGGCAAATCTTTCATCCCCATGCTGGTAGGCACGGGCTGCGGCATTCCGGGCATCATGGCCTCCCGAACCATCGAAAACGAGCGCGACCGCCGCATGACCATTATGACGACCACCTTCATCCCCTGCGGCGCGAAAGTTCCCTTCATCTCCATGATCGCCGGCGCCATTTTCGGCGGCTCGCCCTGGGTGGCGACCTGCTCCTACTTCATCGGTATCGCGGCTATCATCCTCTCGGGCATCATGCTCAAGAAAACCCGGATGTTCGCAGGCGATCCCGCTCCTTTCGTCATGGAGCTTCCGGCCTATCACTGGCCGACGCCGGGCGGCGTGCTGCGCCCCACCTGGGAACGCGGCTGGTCGTTCATCAAAAAGGCCGGGACGATCATCCTGCTTTCCACAGTGCTCGTCTGGTTCACGACGTATTTCGGCTTCACAGCAGAGGGCTTCCGTATGCTGGGCGAGGAGGAGATGGATCAGTCTCTGCTGGCGGTCGTCGGAAACGCCATTGCCTGGATTTTCGCTCCTCTGGGCTGGGGCAGCTGGCAGGCGGCCGTCGCCTCCATCACCGGCCTCATCGCCAAGGAGAACATCGTAGGCACCATGGGCATCCTCTACCCCGGAAAGTGGCCTGAGATTGCCGCGGCATTCACGCAGATTTCCGGCTTCTCCTTCCTGGTGTTCAACCTGCTCTGCGCGCCCTGCTTCGCGGCCATCGGCGCCATCAAGCGTGAGATGAACAATCCCCGGTGGACCTGGTTCGCCGTGGCTTATCAATGCGGCTTCGCCTATGCAGTCGCCCTGATGATCAACCAGTTTGGCAATGCCTTCGCGGGCAAGGCGGATCTTCTCGGCCTGATTTTCGCAGTGATTGTGCTGGGCCTGCTGCTCTATCTGCTGCTGCGGCCATATCGGGAGCCCCAAAAGCGCTCCTCCAAAGCGGCCGCAAGGGTTTGAAGAGGGGGTGATGCGCGATGCTCCAGTGGTTTCAGGCGAACCTAGGTACAATCTGCATCAGTCTTGCGCTGGCTTGCATACTGGCCCTGATCATCCGGCGTTTGCTGCGGCAAAAAAAGCGCCATCAATGCGCCTGCGGCTGCTCGAACTGCCCGCACAGCGCCGTCTGCCACGGCGCGGGCGAGGCGCAAAAAGCGCCGCCCAGGCCATGACGCTTCCGGGCACGCGCCTGCGCTATCTCTTCTCGCTGGCCAGGCTCTGCCGGGAAAACGGCGGAGCCCGGGCGGTGGAGATCGCCGTCATGCTGGGCGTAACGCGCCCCAGTGTGCACCGCATGATGGAGGCGCTCAAAAAGCAGGGGCTCGTCCGGCAAAGCGGCTCGCTTCTCTGCCTGACGCAGCAGGGCCAGAGCGTTTTGGAGCAATATCAGGAGGAATACGATATTTTTCTGCTTTTCTTCCACCGTTCCCTGGGCTTTTCCCTGCTGGAATCCGAAGACTGCGCCATCGCTCTGCTCGCACTCTGCCCGGACTGCCGGCGCGCTTTGGCGGATTTTCTGCAAAACGAGCCTGCCTCTTAGGAGCAAAGCCATGCAATGACTGCTCCTCCATAAAAAGACCGCAGATGCAAAAGCACCTGCGGTTTTCTTTTCCTGTGCGGAAATTTATTTCCAGTTCTCTGCTCTGACTGCGAAATAAGCCTGCGGATGATCGCAAACCGGACAGACTTCCGGTGCTTTCTCGCCGATATAGAGATGGCCGCAGTTCGCGCACTGCCAGACGACAACGCCGTCCTTCTCAAAGACCTTCTTATCCTGGCAGTTTTTGAGCAGCGTATTGTAGCGCTCCTCGTGCTCTTTCTCGATTTTGCCTACCGACTCGAAGAGATAGGCGATTTTGTCAAAGCCTTCCTCTTTTGCCGTCTTGGCAAACTCCGCATACATCTCGGTCCACTCGAAATTCTCGCCTGCGGCCGCAGCTTTGAGGTTCTCCTCCGTGCTCCCGATGCCGCCCAGCAGCTTGAACCAGATTTTCGCGTGCTCCTTCTCGTTGCCCGCCGTCTCTTCAAAAATCGCGGCAATCTGGTTATAGCCTTCCTTTTTTGCCTTGGATGCGAAATAGGTGTATTTGTTTCTCGCCTGGGATTCGCCCGCAAAAGCGGCCATCAAATTTGCTTCGGTTTTGGTTCCTTTCAGCTCTTTCATTTTTCTTCTCCTTTTTCTTTTTCAAGGCACTGCTTGCAGATGCCATAAATGACAATTTCTTCTTCGGCCGGCTCAAAGCCCGTGGCCCGGCGAATTTCTTCCGCGATGCCGCCCATGGTCTCGGGCGCCAAATCGATCATCTCCCGGCACTTTTGGCAGACCAGATGGCTATGCCGGTGAAGCTGGCCGTCAAAGCGGTCTGCGCCGGAAGCCACCCGGATTTTCCGAAGCGCGCCCTGCTCGGCAAGACTATTTAAATTGCGGTAGACCGTGGCCAGGCCGATGCCCGGGTTCTGCCTGCGCACCCATTCGTATACGTTCTCTGCCGTCGGATGCTGTTTTGTCCCCTCTACAGCCTGGCGGATGGTCTCGCGCTGTTTTGAATATTTCATGCTTTTCTCCATCCAAAAATGATAATGATTATCATTTCTATTTTTATTATAGCAGAAAAAAGAAGGTTGTCAACCCTTAGTCGCCCGGTTTTCTTCCGAAATAAAAAGAGCGGCATCCCCTGCTTTCGGGAATGCCGCCCATCACTTTTATAGGAACGTATGCAAATACTGCTCCATGACCTCCTCCGGCACCATGCTGCCGCCCGTGGCCCAGGCGATATGCACGGCGCGCCCGGCCTGCTCTGCAAACGGCGTCTGCCCAATGCGGCGCGGGCCGGCAAAGCTGGCGCAGGCAGACGGCTCGAGCAAAATATGCTCCGTCTGGCCGAGCAGGCGCAGGTCGTCATAAAGCTGCGCATCCCGCACGGTAAAGATGCCCGAAACCAGCTGCCTCACCGCCCGGCAGACCAGCCCGGAAGGCCGGCCGACCGCCAGCCCATCTGCGTGGGTTTTGCCCGAAAGGCCATAATCGCGGATATCTGCCTGCTCCATTTTCCCCGTCGCCAACCCCAGCAGCATGCAGGGGGTAGCCGCCGGCTCGACAAAGAAGCAGGAGACGGCATCGCCAAAAATCTGCTTGAGCCCATAGCAGATGCCGCCCGGCGCCCCGCCTACGCCGCAAGGCAGATAGACAAACAGCGGGCGCTCCCTGGAAATTTGGATTTCCTGCGCCTCCAGCTGGGCTTTCAGCCTCTGCGCCGCCACGGCATAGCCCAAAAAGAGATCCAGGGAGTGCTCGTCGTCTACAAAGTAGCTGCGCGGATCCGCATCCGAATTTTTCCGCCCCTGGGCCACCGCCTGGCTGTAATCCCCCGCGTATTCCAAAACCTGCACGCCGTGCTGGCGCAGCAGCTGCTTTTTCCACTCTTTGGCGTCTGCCGACATATGCACAATCGTCTGAAAACCCAGCGCCGCGCTCATGATGCCGATGCTCATGCCCAGGTTGCCCGTCGAGCCGACCTGCACGCAAAACTGCTCGAAGAATGCCCGAAACTCTGGCTCTGCCAGCACAGCATAGTCGTCCTCCATCTGCAGCTTGCCCGCCTGCACTGCCAGATCCTCCGCATGACGCAGCACTTCATAGATGCCGCCCCGTGCTTTGACCGAGCCCGAGATGGGAAGATGGCTATCCATCTTGAGCATCAGTTTGCCCGGGCAGGAAAGGCTCTGCCCCATCTCCGGGATTTCCCGCAGAGCGGATTCGATAATCCCATGCTGCGCCGCCGTTTCAGGAAAGGCTTTGGCCAGAAAAGGGGCAAAGCGCTCCAGCCGCCGCGCCGCATCCTCTATCAGCGCGGGATCTACCGTCTGCTCCGCCTGCAAAAAAGGCCGCATCTCGGGATTTTCCCAAAATAGTTCCGCCTGATTTTTGATCGCTTGCAGCAAAGCTTCCTGTTCCCGTTTTTCCATCTCGCTTCTCCTCCCGCATCATCCCGGCGCTCGCCCGGTTCTCCGTCTCTTTCTTGCACAACTTGCTCTTTTTAAGGCTGCCGCCCCTTGCCACGCACAGTGGCTAGGGAAAGCCGCGCATCCCAGTTCCATATATTGTAATTATAGCATATCTGCACCCTGGTGCCTAGGCAAGCCATATCTCCATAAACTGGCGGCTGCGCATCTATTCTTCAAAAATATATTAAAATATCTTTACAATTTATTCATAGAATGGTATGATGGTCTAAGTATATGTATAGAAAGGTTGAAATACCATCTATGAAACACAACAAGCTTCTCACCATTACCCTTGCGGGGCTGCTCTGTGCCATCGGCATCATCATCCCCATGTTTTCGCCCGTTAAAATCGTGCTGGAGCCGGCCTCCTTTACGCTGGCCAGCCATGTGGCAATTTTTGTCGCGATGTTCATCTCGCCCACGGTTGCCATCTCGGTTACGCTTGGGACAACTCTCGGTTTCCTGCTGGGCGGTTTCCCCATCGTGGTCGTCATGCGGGCATTTTCGCAGATTATTTTTGCGGCCATCGGCGCCTTTATGCTCAAAAAGGATAAAGAGTGGCTGGGATCTGGGAAAAAGATGTTTTCTTTTGGGCTGCTGACTTCCCTCATCCACGCGCTGGGCGAAGTGGCCGTCGTGATTCCCTTCTATTTCACGGGAACGGGCCTTTCCGCTGGCTACTACGACAAAGGCTTCTTCATCTCCGTCATCTTGCTAGTCGGCATCGGCACTTTGGTGCACAGCATGGTAGACTATGGCATCTCTCTGGCCATCTGGAAGCCGCTGCGCAAAGTAGTCGCATAAAAAATAGCAAGAAAAAATCGGCCGCCCGGTTGACAGGCGGCCGATTTAATGCTAAGATAATATCTGCGCTTGATATTGCGCTAAGAACTATATATGTGCCTGTAGCTCAGCTGGATAGAGTGTCTGACTACGAATCAGAAGGTCAGGGGTTCGAATCCCTTCAGGCACGCCAGAAAAACCGCTTAATAGAGCGGTTTTTTTAATGCCTTTTTATTTGGATATCCGCTGTAAAAATTATATTTGACTACATTTTGACTACAAAAGGAAAATAGAACTATCATTATTAAAAAAGCGGGGCAACAGCCCCGCTTTCCTTTATTTTTCCTGCATGTATTCGTTATATAAATGCAGCGCCTCTTTTAATTCTCCGTTGGTCTTGCCGTCTCTGGCCGTCAACAAAAGAGGGAGCAGCAGCTTGAATATCACCTTCTGCCCCTTCCCCAGCTCCGAAAGCTCTTCTTTCATCTCGGCCATCACTGCGTCGCTCTTTGTGCCAAAGTGGAAACGCCTGATAAACGCTCCCAGTAATGCCGTAACCGCCGTCGTTGCCAGACCTATCATGATAGGCGCGATTATCTCCATCTTTAGCCCTCTCTTCTCTCTTCTTTGAGCTGTTTGTAAATCTGGTTGGCGTAAACACTGCACCCAGCGCAGAGAATCCCCTGCACCGCTCCCATCATCAGGCCTTGCATGGTGTTGTACTCCGCATCCCGGAACACCAACAGCCACGCCGCGCCCAGCAGCGCTCCAAGCAGCCCCAGCCCCAGCGGGATATACTTATTCTCGAATACCTCCGTTTTCTTGAGCGCCACGCCGATAAGGTACAACACCGGAATCAGCGTGAGCATTTCCGGCCGAATCAGTTCCATCATATCCATTTCTTTTTCCTCCCGCTATGCGTTCCACTTGCCGCCCAGCTTTGCGCAAGTGTCTTTTCCGATGATACCGTCCGCTTTCAGTCCATGCGCCTTTTGGAAGCGCATCACCGCATCGCGCATCCCATCCCCGAACGCTCCATCAGCACCGCCGTTTCCGCAGGAATAGCCCTTGCCAATTAGGGCCCTTTGCGCCGCACGCACGTCCTCCCCTTTTATCATGGGCTTTGCGCGTTTGAGCAGGCGGGAAAGCGTCCATCTGGCAGAAGAGACCGGGGCGGTTGCCTTGCCGTCCTTCCATACGCCGCCCAGTTTCTTGCAGGTGTTTTCTCCTACAACTCCATCAGATGTGAGCGCATTCGTTTTCTGGAAGCGTTTTACTGCCTCTGCGGTATTGCTTCCATACTGGCCGTCCGCACCGCCGCCTCCACAGGAATACCCTTTGGAAATAAGTGCATTCTGTACCGCCCGCACATCTTCGCCTTTCATGAGTGGGCTTGCCTTTTCGAGCAGTCTGGAAAGCTCCCAGCCGGCAGGCGCTGGCCGCGGCGCTGACGCACCTCCCTCAATCTCTGCTTCGAGGAAGCCGGGCCGCCCGAAAGCATTCCAATATCCGGCCTGGGCGTTTAGCGGGCGCTTTACTACACCGTCATCCCGGCCTTTGGCTTCTATGACGTTCTTTTCCATATCGACCACCACGCCCACATGATATGCTTTCCCCTTGTTTGCACCGCTGGTATACACCCGGAACACAAAATCGCCTGGCAATACTTGCTCTTTGGAAATTTTGGCACACATGCCTTTCAGACCATTTGCAGTTGTATCCGATTTCAGTACTCCCTTTAGGTTCTGAAAGAAATACATAATTAGCCCGGAACAGTCAAACGCCCGAAGCGCGTTCTTCTCCTCGGCCTTTCGCTTCTTCCAAAATGCGATAGCTCGATCTGCATTGCTCCTGCTGGTTTCCATCCGGCGAATCCAGTTTTCCGAAATCGTCTCGTTGCCTTGCCCCTGCGCACCCCACACATAGATAGAGCCGTTATCCTTCTGCTCTTCCAGATAGTCCAAAAATTCCTGTAATGCTGCCATTGTGCTTCCTCTATGCGACTCGTTTCCAGATACGGCAGACTACAAAAGGCTGCATATTGCTGCCTTCCTCTGTTGTTCCGCCAAGAACAACGGCCCTGCTTGTAGTAGAGTCTCCCGTGGTCATTGTCGCGCCTTGGCCGCCTGTCATAACAAACTGAGTGGCATATGAATCTACACTTTTTCTGGCATATTTCAATGTAGCAGGGTTGGTCGCTGTTGCGTCTATTTTTGCATAGCCGCTATTTCCCAACGCATAGCTGACCGTCTTGCTTCCGCCCGTCTTGCCTACCTCGCTAAAATCAGGGTCATCCGGATCTAGGCCGACTGGTGTTTTCCCCTGCCAAATGAGTTCCCAGGTTCCGCCATATAGCGTGCCGGGATTGATATCGTCATCGCGAAATACAATGTCTCCAATATCATATTTGCTGCTATGAATTAGCTCAGCCAGAGAAAGCATCATACTACTTTGAAAGCCGCACACCCCGCAAAGCGCTTCCTCCGCCCGCTCATCCACAACGATCATGCCGCCTTGGCCGCAGCAAATCCTGGCCAAGCTTATCTCATAAACGCCATTGCCCCGCTCCAGCGCCGGAGGCTCCTCTGATGTCCCTTCCTTGACATAGAGCCCGGGGCCGCTTTTTTGCGCTCTTAGCACGACGCGCCCCCATTTCCCGCCTTCGGGCGCCGAAATCAGATAGGGCTCCTCTTCTGTTGCAATGATTTTAACTAAATATCCATCCAGCAAGGCCTTGCCTGGATGAATACATGCGCTTTGCGCCCCCGCGGCCTCTACCCGCAGGTTGTCCTCCAACGCAATCACTCCGGATTCGAAAAAGCAGCGGAAAAACTCCGCTGCTCCTGCCGAATCATATCGCTTATCTGAGGGTCTGCCCGACAGATATCTTCCTTCAAACCTTCCCATACCCTATACCTCTGCCACAGCTGTCCGTAACTGCTCGATGGCCTGGCGCAGCTTGAGCCGCTCTACTCCGCCTCCCTGCACTGCTGGATTGACCCAGCTGATACTCATCCCGAATTTTCCATCATCCCATCCGTTGATGCGCTCAATCACTTCCTGCAATGCCTGTTGCAGCTCTGTAATCACGGCCGGATTTCCTATTTTTGTAATGCCTGCCAAAACCAGCGAGAAGCTCACCGCTTCCAGCCCATACGCTGCCCGCAGGGCATTCACCTTGCTTTGCAGTTCTGTAATATGGGCCGCCTTAATTTTCATTCCGGGCAGACTCAGATCAGCATCCGTAAAAGAAAGCTCTGCAATCTGGAAATTTCCGTTCACTGTTTCCGAAGAAAGAAAAGAATCGTTCATAGCAGCTTGCAAAGAAAAATTGCCTGTGGCCTGCTCCTGCGCCGGGCGGTAGATCACCTGCTGGCCACCCTGCAAATTATCGCTGATGCCGCAGGAGAAGAAGGCGCCGTCCTGCTGTGTGTTTTGGTCCCCGACGCATAGAATATGCTTAGGGCCATCATTCGTCTGTGCCGCCCTCAGCAATACCCGGGGCCGCCGGCTATATACCGTGCTGCCTTTTACAGGATATTCGATGCTGGGCGGCAGGGGCGCTGTATTCAAGGTAACTTCTGCCGTATAGTTGCTCCAGCTGCCGCGCGCGCCCAAGGCGTCATAGCCCCGCACCCGGAATTTCCGCTTGATCCCCTGCTCCCAGCCCGCCGTATCGATATCCACATACGCCGCCCCGGCAGATGCATTGCGGCCTACAATCTGAGTATCCACGTTCGTTGCGGCTTCAAACCCTGCTAGGTTCCCGTTCGGATCGCCGGTGTTGGCAAAATGGACGCGGATTATCTCGCCTGGAATATACGAGGTGCGCTCCAGCGTGAGGCTCGTCGGGGTATTGGGCACGTTATTTCTCATAATCGTGTTCGACCACCCGCACGCCGGATTATCGCCCCGCTGTGTGACAGCAACCACATTTGCCCGCAGGCGCTTGCCCCGTGCAATGCCCGAGGCATTCATCTGGTAGCTTGTCGCGCTTCCAGCATAAATCTGCCGCTCTGTTTCATCAATTTTAATATACAGTCGATATTCCAAAATAGCGTTGTTCACGCCGGCAACCGCTGGTTTCCAGCTGAAATTGACTGTGTTTTCAAACGGGTTCGGGCCCAGGCTCAAATTGGAAATCGCGCCAGCGTTGCTCCAATATTCCCCATATGGGATAGAGAAGTTAGTGCAATACCGCGTCCAGATACAGCTTTGCGTCCCTGTAGCATTGGTCCGGATATATGCGCCAAAGCTTCCAGGGTTAGCGGTCGTTATCACATTCGGGCCCACCTCAAATTCAAAGCTCCCCTGGTATTTGCTGGATGAGCGCCAAGATTCACTCGTCGCCTTAATGCGATGCTTTGCCAGCTCTACTCCTGTATCCCAATAGATAGAAAGATCTCGATAGTTATTTGTTCCTGCACCGTTTGCAGTTTCTGATCCTGTCGTCACTGTCCAGTCGCATCGGTACTTCACAGACCCGCTTCCGCGGCCAAGCTGTGTAAATTCCACCGTTAAATTGGTATGCGCTGATGAATCTGACCTGAAAGTTGGCATTACTGATACACCGCCCCTATCACAATATTGGCTGTCACCTTCTCGAAAGTCGGGCTATCCGAGGTTTTCACTCCCTGATCCAGATAGTCCGAGACAGCCCTGGGCTCCACCACGCCGCAAAGCGAGGAATCCGCCCGCTCGTCTACGATCTGTTCCGGTAAAACCGAAAGTGCGTTTGCGCCAACATGAACCCGCGCCAGCGAAACCTCATAAACATTCCCGCTTCGCGTCAAATCAGGTGCAACCGGCTGCGCCGCAGCCTCTCCCGTCAAAACCGCAAGTGTAATCTTCCGCGTTTGCAAAGAAGTATCAAGCCGGAGCACAATCCGGTCAATCCGCTGCTGCGCCGTGGTGCTCGCGAGATTGAGCTGCTTTTTCCCAGTATTATTGTCTTTCAGCCAATAGCCATAGCCCTGCACCATCGCCGCGCCATAGTCGATCGTGACGGAAAGGCCGTTTCCCGGAGAGACGCTCAAATTCTCCCCCAGCTTCCACACACCATCCTTCAAAAACATGCGGAAGTATTCCGCAAAATCATCCGCGTAATAGGAGTTATCGTTCTCCACACTGTCAAAAAATCTGCTTTCCTCTAATGCCATTATCGCACTGCCTCCATTTTTCGTATTTCATCTAAAA
This sequence comes from uncultured Clostridia bacterium, assembly GCA_947063485.1. Classification (GTDB taxonomy): domain Bacteria; phylum Bacillota; class Clostridia; order Christensenellales; family Christensenellaceae; genus QANA01. The sequence continues at coordinate 16,979 of CAMSSU010000026.1, forward strand.
TATTTTGCTGCCTCTTGCCGAAGGTAACGCTGATTTTCCGTTCCCCTTTTTCATAACTTTCGGAGATTTCCGTAATCTGCGCATCCTTTTCCAATCCAGTCGTTCTGCTCTGCACAGTTACAATATCGCCCAAATCGTAGTCCTCTCCATAAACAAAAGGGCCTGTGGGCGTAATCGTTCCAGTCAGCGTCTCTGTCAAAACGCTGTTTTCCAGCTTATGGTTTGCCTCGTAAATCAGATCCTCCACAAGCTCAATATTTCCGCAGTCCAGCCAGCTCTCCCGGCGCTCCAGCCCTGCCGCATTCTCCCGGAATACCGTCTGAACCAGCCGCGCCTCGCCTTCTCCTGTGCCGCCCGCACAGGCCGCATTGGCAATCGGCTTTGTATCCATCGAGTATTTCGTCGTGGCCATATTATGGTAGGCTGTAGAAAAAATCACCGGGAAATTGCTGGAGGCAGTGTGATCGACGCCTGGAATGACATCAAATATCATCTGCTCATTTTCCAAATCCAGCGCAATATCATAGCCCATTCCGGCATATTCTCCCAGCGCTTTATACACTGCGTCCAGTCCCTCAAACCGCGAAGACCATCGCCCAGCCTTGCCCCTGCTTTGATCTGGCGCAATCAAGAGGTTTGGAATTTTCCTGCTCGCATCCAGCGGCTCCACCAGATGCTTGCTCGCATAATGCTTAAATATGCTCTCCGCCGGGGCTTCAGGCTCCCCCGGCCGTGGGAAACGATCGTATCCGAAAAGCAGCTGCTCATCGTCCGTATCCGGCACGGTTACGCGCCTGCCCACAATTCCTTTGAGCTGCACCCCATATGCCGCTATCTCCGCGCCTTTCTTGCTCTCGCTTATCTCAATCTTAGTCAAAATCCCCGGTTTATCCGGCGTAAGAAAGACAATGCGCCCGGGCTTCAGCTCTTCCGCTCCAAAAGCGCCAAACGGAATATGCATCTCTATCTCCCCAACCTCATATAGTTTGCGCTTCAGCTGGAAATTGGTATACCCGACAATCGCTGCCGCCAGCGTAAAATCCGGCTCAATCACATGAAGCATATTCATATCTATACGCCTCCATAGCGGTCGTAGGCGCGCACGATGATCTCGCTGGCCGTGCTGTCGTCTTCCGAGAAGTATTGCAGCTTGTTTTCACCCGGCTCTAATTGCAGGAATGTGCTTGTGGCATCCAGATATCCCATCGCCTTCTCCACCGAGCCGCTGGCACGGGTAATCGTAACCTGCATTTGCTGTGGGTCTGTATGAATGGACAAAACGTCCCCCGCAAACAGTTCCCGCTTGACCCGAATATATTCTCCCGTCGCAACTTTTCGTATCTCCGGGTTGACCGCCGGGCCCGTAATCGTGACTTCAACTGGCGCAGGTTTATCACCAAGATTGTAAATACTGCCCGCATAGCCTCTGGCGCCAAAGCGCACGCCGCTCTCGCTGTCAATTTCCAGCGGGAATTCCATGCCGCCATCCACATAGGCAATGCGCGCTGCCTGCTGGCTCATGCCCCGCCAATCCGAATCTGGGCAGTAAAACACAATTTGCACCGAGGTATGGTACAGCCCCTGCCGGTTGACTGGCTGCGGCCCTTTCTTGACGATTGCCGGAATCCAAACTTTGATATAGTCGTTTTGGTATTCCAGAAGCCCCATCTTGCCCTCTTTGGATTGCCCCGGCGAGAGCAGCGCCATCAGCTTCTGGCGGTTTTCATAAAGCTTTTTTCGGTTCTCCCCATAAATATGGACGCTTGCGGTGATTTCCCGATCGCCCATATACAGCCCATGAAAATACTTCCCGTCTACAAAAGCAGGCTCCGAAGTGAGCAGAGTAACATCTTCCGCCCCTGTTCCCGTTACTTTCTCCAATACAAAAGGAGGCCCCTTTTCCAAGACGACCTCCTTCCCATGAGGGTTCACATATCTGATTCTTTGCATATCTTCTCCTATAGGTTTGCCAGTTGTTCTGCAAGCCGCTCCATCTCTCTGCGAATTTCCGTCGGGCTTTCCACCGGCTGATTGAAAATCATCGTAATCTGCGGCGCAGATGCTGCAATCGTTCCTGTGGCGGCCGCGCTATTCTGCATTCCGGCGGCGACGCCGTGTGTCCGATAAAACTCATCCGCGGCCTGCGTCGCAATGCTGGCAATCTGATTCTGGTACTGCGAGAATTTCGCGGTCAGCCCGCCAAACCACGCCTCGATATCGGCAACCTTTCCCATGAAGCCATCCACCAGCTGCTCTCCCAGGCTTTGCCCTGTGAGATTATAGTCGGGCGCGAAATTTTTCAGCAAATTCAAGATTTCCACCTGGTTATTTTTCATGAGCAGCTTTTGCGCTTCGGCCTGCAAATTCTGCTCTTTGGTCAGCTCTTCATAGTATTTGTCGTTCGCTTCTATCTGCTTGTCGATTTTCTCCTGCTCCGCTTCTACCTTCTGCTGCACCTGGTTTATCTGCTCCTGCAAAGAGGCCTTGAGCTCTTCCCGCTCCTGCTGCCGCAGCCAATCATCCAGCTCTTTTCTCGCATTTGCCAGCTGTTCCTGGAGCTTGGTTTGGTTATACAGGTCGGTTTCATAGAGCAGCTGCTGTTCCAGTGAGGCAACTTTACGCCGCTTCTGCCGCTCCTGTTCTTCCTTATCTTCCTGCTTTGTCAGTTCATCCAGGGCGTCAATCTGCTTTTGAATGGCGTCTACCTGTTCATCTCCCCATTTTTTCCAATTCTCTTTGGATTCTTCCAGCCGCTCGGTCTCGATGCGCTGCTGCTCGGCATAACGGTTTTGCAGCGCCTGGATGACGCCATCCGCAACGCTGTCAATCCGGGTAATGCCGTTTTCACGAATCTGCTGCTGAATATCATAGAGCTCTTGTTCCAGGTCGATGCGCGCCTGCGTGCCCTTTTTATAGTCGGCAAGCATGAGAGAGAGCTGCTGTTCTTGCTGCTTTAGGGTTAGCTGGCCATAGTAGACCTTCAAGTCGTATTCCTGACGCTGCAGCTCTTTGGCCAGGCTATACCGCTCCTTCTCCAGCTCCCGCCGAGCCTGTGTACCCGCCTTATATGTGGCAATCTGGGCATCGATGGCGCTTATCTCTTCCCGCAAAGTCAGCTGATCCATCGCTTTTTGATACTCGAGATCCTCCTTGGCTTTCTGCTTGCGCAGGCTATACAGCTTTTCAATGATGTCTTCCTTTTCCTCGTTGGTCTTGGCATATTTGTTCAGGATGCGCTCCAGGTTATCGATTTCCTCCTGGGTCGTCAGCTGATCCATCGCTTTCTTATGCTCCATCAGCGACATTTCGCGCTCTAGCGCTGTGTTTTTGGCGCTGCCACCGCCTCCGCCGCCTTTTTTGCTACTGCTGCTTTTTTTATTGTTGCTCATAAACTGGGCTGCTTCCGCCGATACCGCCAGTTGTCCATCCTTTAATTCCAAATTGATGCCCGAACCATCGCTTGCGAGAAGCATATTGAGCATAGCGGCGATTTTTTTGCTCGCCTCATCTGCATCCTTTCCAACTGCAACAATCCCCGCCTCATCTATTTGAAATTCTACATTATTTTGAGACGCGATAGAGTTCATAAAAGACGCAAAATCTTCTTCCGACACCCCTAGTTGTTGATCCAGCAAATCTAAATTTTCTATAATATCAGAGGGATC